>DYKD01000051.1 GCA_020722765.1 Brevinema andersonii
TAGGATGGACGATAAGCTCATCAGACAGGCATATAGGGAATACTTTAAGGCCCTGGAAAAGGCAGATCCTGAGGCCGCCAAATGGTTCAGAGAGACATCAAACCAGCAGATAACCATGGATCACAAGGAGATACCTACTGACTTTGACCTAAGGGAAGACCTACAGGAAAGGCTCAACAACAAAAATACAGGGGAAAATCAGGCTCCAATCTATATTCCTACAGGCAAACTTACCAGACACCAGCAGGATATCCTCAATAGACTGAAGGATAAACCACTTACGGAAGTTGCGGCCGACCTGGAAGTAAGCAAATCCAGCATATACCGGGTAGTAAAACGTATCAAGCGGCACCTATAAAATGGTCACTTTTACCTTAGTAGTAGGGACTAAGGTGTGAAACCTGGTCAAGCTAATGAAATAAGCTGACGCCCAATAGGGGATTGTCCCAATAGATAAAGCCAGCCACGAACCTCCAGTGGCTGGTTTCTATTTTATTCCCTGGAAAGGGTTAAGGAGATAATCATGGAAGCTAATAAGGATAAACCAGTCAAGCGTAGGAAGAACGGCCAATTTGAAACAGGGTGTTCAGGAAACTATGCTGGCAAACCTTTGGGTACCAAACATGCCATCAGTAAGGAGTTTAGGGAGAAGTCCTATCAGGCATTCCTTGAATTAGGGGGTGTTGAGTGGATCAAAAAGGTTGCACAGACCAAGAAGAACGCGGCATCAGTGCTTAATTTCTTCTCCAAATTGATGCCAAAAGATATTAACATAGAGTCTGAGAAGCCGATACCTGTCCTCATAATAGATGAGGCTGAAGACGAAGGTGATGTAGTGCTGGGACCGGTACAACCTTTAAGTGGTGAACCTGAGGATAAAGATGAGTGATGAGGAACTTAGGTTTAACCTATATCCTCATCAGAAGGTTGTGATCACTACCAAGGCCAGACATATCGCTATGTTTGGAGGTATCGGATCAGGGAAAAGTTTAAGTCAAATGTTAAGGCTTATGGTTCACCTTTCTGAATTCCCGGGAACAGAGGTTATCATTGGCCGACAACAGAAGGTAGATATAGAACGGACAATATGGCGAGACTTCCAGCGCATGTTTGGCTCCTATATCAGGAACAAGAATGAACAGAAGATGAGGATCACCCTTTGGAACGGGTCGACGATTCATTTCGTCAACCTATGGGATGACCAATTCGGGGTTCAACATCTTGACGGTTATAACATTTCAGCTTTCCTTATCAGCCAGGCAGAACAGGTAAAGTTCGAGGCATATATGAAGCTGAAGGAACGTTCACGGTTGAAGCATGTAAAACATGTCAGTGGGCGCCCGATACAGAAGACAGACTATCTGAGGTTGCTGGAAGGTAATCCTTCAGGTAAAGACTGGATATACAACGAGTTCATGAAGCCCTACTTGGCTTCTGTCGTCACAAAGACAGAGAAGGTAAAGGGTAAGGAGAAAGAATACAGGCTGTACAGTGGTCCAGACAGCATTATGATTCAGGTATCATCAGATAACTACAGGTTCGTCCCAGATGATTATCTGGAGACGATATCAGCAGGTTCTGAGCGCCATATACGTAGATATGTTCTAGGCGAATTCGATAACTACGCCGGGCTAGTATATGACAATTTCAACAGCGATATCCATATCTGTGAACCATTCAATATTCGCCCAGACATAGATACCAAAAGGTATAAGCGCTATATAGGGTTCGATTGGGGGCTCCGGAATCCTACAGCTGTCATATGGCTGATACATGACGAACATGAGGATGTGTATTATCTATACAGGGAACTCTATGTTACCAATATGATCGCGCCTGATGTAGCCAGGAAGATACTTGAGTTGTCAGGTACCGAAATCATAAATGGCATGTTCGTTGACCCTGCAATCAGACAGAGATCAGCAGATACTGGTAGGGCAACTTGGGATATACTCAATGATATACTCAATCCTAAATGGCAGGAAGGTATCATCAGGTTCCATATGATAGCTGGCAACAATGATATTGAATACGGCATCCAGAAGGTATATGAGACTTTGCAGCTTAAGAATGGCCATCCAGGAATGTACTTGTTGAAAGGCAGGTGTCCGAATACAGAGGATGAGTTCACCAAGTATGCCTATCCTAATGACGCGGATGAGAACAAGGTATCTATGAGAAATCTGAAAGAGCTCCCTGTAGATAAGCATAACCATGCATTGGGCGCAATCAGATACGTTATAGCGAGCCCTAAACCAGATACAAGAGTCTATGATGCGGAGGTTCCCAGATGATTATCATTGGCACAATAGCAACAATATTCCTATCAGCAATCCTGACAGTATTACTGTTGCTTTTGAAGGAGCTAAGGAAGAGCAATAGGTTGGTATCATCCTGCAGGTTCGTAAAGCCTAATGTGGCTGCAGAACCTTATAAGGGAGAATTATTGGATGCCGTAGTTCCAGGGTTGGATATGACTAGGAAACCAGGTATTGAACCGACCAAAATCATATCCTATACAGGGATAAGAAAGGCTTAATTTAGCATGAGACATTAAAATATAGCTTGAACCCTGAAGGGTACAGCGAAGGAGTATTATATGTCCAAAGAACGGAAACTAGTGGCCGGCATGGTTATTAACTGTGACGGTTGCAAAACAGAATTGAAGGTAGGATCTGATAAGATCCATCCCCAGGTCTATGGTAATTTCTGCAGTGATTGCACGAAGACCTATTCAGAGTACGAGGTTGACCTCCGTAAGTTCTACTTCAAGTGGGACATGGAACGCGCCAAGTACATTGATCAGATTAAGGATCTGCATTTCAAGAAGAGAAAACAGGCAGCTAATGGTACTGCAGTCAATGAAACCGTGGCACCAGTTGAAGCGCCTATCGAGGTTGCCAAGATTAATCTTGCTCCCGAGGCTGAGAAACCAAAACCAAGAATCAAGAAACATGTCACACCAGAAGGCTTAGCCACAGACGCCTCGATAGCAGAACTGGAAGCTGAAGTACGGGGAGTACAACTACCAGCATGAATGAATACAAACTCAAGAACCTGATAGAGCGGATACCATTCCGCTTCGTCAGGGATTGGGCTCTCAATGAACTTAGGTGGCAAAGGATCAAGAGAGCCAGCAAGGGCGAGAGTACTGGGATATGGGTTGAGCGCGACGGTAAGATGATCAAAGTCAGCAAGGCCGCCCTGTCCACCAAGAAAGGATTCCTGATTAAGGAACGTGACCCAGTTGATCTCGAGGTCATTAGGGTAAGTAAAGACAAGGCAGATAAGCATACGTTCATACCAAGATATCAGTATAAGTGAGGATACAATGGATAATTTGACAGACCAGGAAATCATACGCAGGGTACAGGACCGGTTCATGGTGGCTAAGAATGGCGTGAACAGCCACTTCAAGGTCAGCAATAACATGAATAAGTTCCTATATGAACCTGGAACTTCAGGTTATATTACGCCACCTGACAGCATTACTCCAAAGACGGCAATCAATCTTTACATGGTCGCAATAGAACAGCTCATTGCACTATTGAACGATACCCCAGTAACGATCACGGTAATCCCAAAGAAACCAGACGTCGAGTTTGACTCTATCGTCTATCAACAGGTCTTAACCTGGTTGTTAAGCAGGAACAGATGGGATCTGATGCGCCCTATTACTGAGAAGAATGCAGCCATATATGGGACAGGTATTATCAAACTGTTCGCCAATAGGCAGACCGGTATCAGATTCAAGAACTTGGATCCGCGCTATGTCTATATTGACCCAACCTGCAGGTATGAACTGGATGACGCCAAATATGTCATCGAAGTCTGTCCTATGACAAAAGAGGAACTCCAGACCAAGTATAAAGTAGACATCAACATGGATAATGGTGTTTCTAATGAGGCTAATAGCCAACTCCTTACAGAATTCAACAATGGTGAGGATACAGATAGTTCACATCAGATGATCAACGTCTATGAGATGTGGACCAATGAAGGGAGGCGCACAGTATGTACTGATTACCAGGTATTCGAGAACAATGTCAAACATGACTGGCCTTTCCTTTATCCTTACGTAGCTTTCCCCTGGTATGTATTACCAGACCGCATCGTCGGCCGGGACATCATAACTGATACTGAGAAGCTGTTGAATAGGCTCAATCAGATGTATCAGAACCTTGAGGTTATCCTGGACAAGACTGCCAACCCCCAGAAACTTGTTTCTACACAAGCGGGAATCAATACTGATACGCTTACAAATGCACCAGGACTTGTAATTAAGACAACCTTACCTGATGCCAGAGGTGCTGTTTCCTGGGCTCCAACCCCCAATATGCCAAGTGAATACTTCGAGTATATCCAGCGTTTAGAGTACTATCTCACTATGTTGTTCGGTACTCAGGATATACTTATGGGTCGCGCTGTAATAAACTCAAATATACCATCAGGTAGATCCCTGGAGGAATTGAGCAATTCAGCACAGACCCGTTTAAGAGAAGTCTTCCGGAATATGAAGAATGGGCTGACCACACTTGGACGCAAAGTGACAGCCCTTATTCCCCTCATCTATACATCCGACCAGATCGTCCGTATCACTGGTGCTGATATAGAAGTTGTCAAAGATGCACTTACCCGCGAGATCAAACGTGTAGCTAAGGAAGTCGCACAATCTGGCGCATTATCACCTGAAGAGATCCAGAAAGGTGTTTCCATCTGGATGCAGGAAGAGAAGAAAGATCTTATAGGTGATGAAAGGGTTGCCTACATGAACTTCAATGGAACCAAGCTTGGTAACCCTGCAGACTTCGATATCGAGGTCACTGGTGGATTAGATACGCCTAAGAACAAGTTGGATATGATTGCCCAGGCCAAGGAACTTCTGATGGCCGGCAAACTAGACCTTGAATCATGGTTAGAGATAAGCGAGAATCCACATAAGGATAAGATACTTAAGCGTAATGGTGAGTTCCAAGAGTTTATGGCTTGGAAGCAACAACAGATAATGGCCCAACAGCAGGCGGCCAAACAAGGTGACCAACCTGGCATGCCAGCTAGATTGCCTCCTGAGGAGGCCCAGGCAATGCAGACAGGCCAAGTCCCAACAGAAGAACAAATCGGGCAGACAGCCCAATAATAAGGAGTTATATATGGACATCAATCAGTTAGAAGAGGCGATGGGTGGAACACCTGAGGGAGCTGCTAAAGATGAGCTTCTCAAGCTCACCATCAAATCGAAACCTGCCAAGAAAACAGGAGAGTTCAAACCTTCAGATGAGACGGTCAGTCTGGCCAATGACTTCGCAGAGATGATCAAGACTGGAAACATATCCATGGAAGATGCCCAGGCCAAATTAGATGACCTGACAGCTGCTTTCCAGAAGGACTGCTACCCTGAGAAAGACGCCAAGATGGGAACCACATAGGAAGAGGAAGACTATCCTGAGGTTTAACCTAAAATGGTCACTTTTCTCTATATGTTAGAGGGTACCATTCCCTATTAAGTATACTAATTTACCCCCAAAAGGGTAGTTACTATAAATTGGTCGGAAGACCACGAAAGGAGTTATTTTATGCTCAATCCTAATGCGTCGGAAGATGTGGCAATCAAGGAAGGAGACATTGGTAAACTTATCAATGATCTCGATTCAGAGCTAAACCAGCTTGAAATGTCGTTCGGTAAGACACCAGCTCCAGCTGATTCCAATGTTAAACCTGAACCAAAGGCCGATAGTGCCTCACAAAGCCCCGGTGAAACACACGAGGTGACTCCACCCAAACAGGATGGACAGAGCAACGCAATCGAGATCGATGGTCAGAAGTATTCCATTGATGATATCAAGTCCTGGAAAGAGAATGTCGCCACTACCGAACAGCTCAAGGAATGGCAGGCTAAGCTTACAAAGGAACAACAGTCCCTTACCTCCAAGAAGCGCGATATCAGACAGCAGATCGCGGACTTGAAGACGGAAGTCTATGATGAGGATAAGCAGAAGATGTTGGAACTTCTGGAAGCGCAGTCTGAACAGATCGAGCAGCAACAGAAGATGTTCGATCAATTGGCTGAGGAACGCGAATATAATGAAGCCAAGAACTTTGTCGCCCAGGCAAAGACAGACCTTGAGAGCAGGTATAACACAAAGTTACCTGACCTAGACACTCCTGAGTTCAAGGAGATCGTCCAACTCAGCCAGACGGGTAACCGTCTTGAGATGGCCTTTCTGCTTTGGCAGAAAATGAAGGGTAAGGATAATGCACCTGCTACAGAACCAAAACTGGATGCACTGGACAGCATACCAAGCAGCACAGTAGACCAGGATGTCGAACTTACACCTGAAATGCTGGCTGAAGCAAAGCGCGCAGGTATTAGTGCGGTAGATCTCAAAGAGGCTATTAAGTTCGGTCGCGATAACACAGGATTCATGTAATGGCGCTAGTACAGAAACAGAATAACATTGACTTTAGCGAGATACCTGAAAAGGTTACATGTGCTAGATGTGGTTTCCCAGTCGATAAGACACGGGATTCCAAGTGTCCACTCTGTGAACGTGAGAACTACCAGGAACCTCTACCTGCAGACATCAAATAGACCTATATGTCAAACTAAGGAGAACACAATATGTTCCAAATAATCAGCAATTCCACTGGTTCCCGCGATGCACTCATCGTTGAGAACTATCCTATCACAGCTGCCAAGGTTGTGGCTAAGGGTGCACTCGTTTATAACGATGCATCAAACGGCACTGTTGAGCTCGTTGGCGCCGATTTCGGTACCAACCTTCTCAAATATCCTCTTGGTATCACGTTGAAAGCTTCTACAGCTTCAACAACTTTCACGACTATGCCTATCGCTTTGATCGGACCAGACACGGTCATGGAAGCAGACGTCAGTGAAATCCTGAATGCTACAGAGCTTACAGCTACTGGTGGCGGCGTTACAACTTTCGTTGACAGCTCCATCACTGGCGCAGCTAACGATGAACTCATCGGAGCAGTCGTTCAGGTCGTTTTAATGGCTTCCGGTGATAAAGCAACAGGAACACTCCTGACAGTTACAGATTATGTAGCTGCAACAGGAACTCTGACTTTCAACTCCCTCGGATCCACAGGTTTCGCTGCTGGCGATAAGATCAAGATCATCAAGCTCGGGAAGAACATCCTTTCCAGCATCAGCCTCAATGTAGGAGCTGCTTCGAACGCTATCGTTCTTGACGGCGCTTCTGCAACGGTTGCAACACCTTCCTTCCGTGTCGTTGGCCTCAGCGACGATCAGAAGAAAGTTCACGTAAGAATCGCTATCTAAGATAGCATAGAAGACTAACGGATAAAGGGACCTTAGAGTCCTGGCTCCAGGTGGATAATGCTGCACCCTTTCGGGAGACGGTTATTCCACCATATGGAGACCTCCTTGTCTAACATTACACCAAACCAATACAAGGAGCCTTAAAATGCCTAATCCACAAGTAAACCAAGCCTGGACCGCCTATCTGGAACCTATCCTCAAGACATACTTCTTGGATAGCTACAAATCGATCGTGTCCAAAATCCCCGATGTATTCTCTGTTGAGAATTCCAAGAAGCTTGAAGAGACATATCAGACATCTGCCGGTATCGGAAACTTCAAACAGTTCAACGGAGTCATCATGCCTACATCTTCACTTGATGCTGGTTATACAACCAAGATCAAGAATGTTGAATGGGCTCTAGCTGTCGATATCCAATACATGCTTTGGCAGACAGCTCAGTACCCCATTTTCAAGAGTATGATGAGAGACATGGCCGTTTCAGCCAAGAGAACAAAAGAGAAGACAGCTTTCGACATATTCAACAACGCTTTCAACACAACGAACGTTGGTGGAGATGGTCTTGCTCTCTGCTCTGCATCACACGTCGATCCAAGTGGTGCAGTACAGAGTAACCGCGGAACTTCAGCTCTCAGCTATGCTTCCTATGTTGCCGCACGTACAGCAATGAAAAAGTTCAAGGATATGGCAGGGGAACCTTTCTTCAGCCAGCCCGACATGTTGCTTGTCCCAACTGATCTTGAAGTTACTGCTATTGAAATTGCCGAATCAAACGGCAAACCAGATACACCTAACAACAACATCAGCGCAGTGAACCGCATGTGGAAGCCAAAGATTGTGGTTTCTGAATATCTCGAAGACCAGAACAACTGGTTTCTTCTTGATTCAGTCGTCGCTAAGAATCACCTTCATTTCCAGAACCTTACTAATTTGCAACTCTTCAAGGATCAGTCGACTTCCAGTCTCATCATGAGAATGGCAGGTTACTATGCTTGCGGGGCCGGTTTCTCCGATTGGAGAGCCGTATATGGTTCAGAAGTATCCTAATCATAGGACTTTCCAATAGTCAAACAGCCTGGTAGGCTATTAGCCTACCAGGCATCTTTTTAAGGAGGAATTAAATGGCAAATAATCTAGTAGGCACAGTCAAGACAATAGATACAGCATGCACAGTAACCTCTGAATCAATCCCTGTATTGGGATTTATCTGGAGTAATGTCGGAACTTCCGGTGATGATCTTCTGGTAAAAGACAGGTCTGGGAACATAGTGTTGAGTCTAAAAGGTAGTGCCAATCAGCCAGTGAATATCATGTTTGGTAAACATATCTCTTTCCAGGGACTTACTGTTGTAACAATCGATTCCGGCATTCTTCATATTTTCAGCTAAATAGGAGAATATGATGATAGCCCAGGATATAATTACGCGCATCCGGAACTATCTTGATGACCCAAGTGTTCCAGATGATGATACGCTTTTGACATACATCAATGACGCAAGACAACTGATAGCCAGGGAAGTGGAATGTATTGAAGATACATACACCTTTCCCCTGGAAGCAAACAAGTTCAGGTATGAACTGCCTTCTACTGTATTGTCTGTCAGAAGGGTTAGGCGCATCGATGATGATAACAAATCCGTACTGGCCCAGAAAACAATGCAAAGGATGCGGGATTTCAACCATTCAAACACAGGTGATCCTACTTCCTATTGGTTACAAAGGACGAGTCAGGCGCAACAGCTCATATTATATCCTACACCGTCAGAAGACGCCCCAACAGTGACAGTAGGTTATGATATCATTGAAGATATGATACCTACAATGACTTCCAATACTGCACCAAGTGGAACAGTAATACCATTCGGTACAGATGGTGTCACATTCGTTTCTGGCGATGCTTATATGATCTTCGATAATGATGCAGATACATATATTGATTATGATACAGCCACGACCCCACAGTTTGGTGTTGTTCTGTTTGATTTCGGTTCCCCTGTCACTATTGACAGGGCGGACGTAACTGCTGGTCCTGGCCATGAACTTGTATTCTGGGATCTGGTAAGTAGCAATAGTATAAGCACCGGTGTTGATTCTATTCCTGGTACACAGGAAACCACTGATAGTTGGGCCACAAAAGAGACCAGGACTATCACATTCACACCAATAACAGCCCGTTACTTCGGTATAAGGATGTTCAACGATTCACTAGGACCTATTGTTCCCGCAACACAAGGTCTATATGAGCTTAAATTCTATAATACAGAAGCATCAACAGAATATGTAGCTGGCGATTCGGCAATCCCCATCAGAACAGCAGCAGATCTTCCAGAAGATGGTATAGTTGCCAATGGTTCCTCTAAGTTCCATTATAATGGCATTTCCACGGTACCAAGCGGCGAGTTCATCCCTAGCGATGGATACACTCTTGATACTATCGAGATGGCCGAGAATACACCTGATGTTTCTTTGATTTCCGGTTCACCCCTTACATTACAGAATATGGAAGTCACCTATACCACCAACCCGCAACCAATTGGTCTTTCAGGTAATATTGAACATGTGTTCAGCATATTCCCGAATGTGCTTGCTTATTATGCCTGTTCACAGGCGGCATTATCTGATATGGATGATGTTTCTGCCGGGATCTCAACCAAGCTACAGTTGTTCGATAGCAAGTTTGAGCTAGAGAAAGCAAGACTGAAGAACTACATACAGATTCCTAATGACCAACCTACTTATATAAGAGACTACCGCTTAGGCCCGCTAGGGTAAGGGGAATTCATGAAAAGACAGTCTGGGAAAGGATTTTTAGGAATAAACCAAGCCAAGGATCCATCGCTTATAGATGATAGGTATCTTCAGGACTCACTCAATGTGCGCCATAACAAGGATCTATCTGTTGAAACACGCACAGGCTTTACTGTGGAAGTTTCAGGGGATATTCCTATCCTTGATATGATCCAGACAAACATAATGGGAGATACTGGGATTATAGCGGCAACTGATACCTCTATAGTGAAACAGGAAGGTTCTAGTTTTACAACTCTTCTCGATAAGCTTTCCGTATCAGATATGGCACAGTTGTTCCAATACAACAATAAATTGATATATTCAAATGGCAATGATACAGTCAAGAAATCAGATATACAGTCATATATTCCTTTCTTCACATTATCCTCTACAAGTACCACACCATCTTCAATATCAGTATATAGCAATGCTGATAGGTTGATGGAGGTAAGGGAGATGACGGGCATAACATCTATGGATGTTGATGATGGATATATCTATGTTCTCAAGGGTGCTTCAAACCTCATACAGAAATATACATTAAAAGGCGATCTTGTCGCCCAACAGAGTTATACACCAACAGGAGGACCACACGATACTAATATCAGAATGGCTGTTGCCAATGGGTTCATCTGGGTAATAGGACGATATTTTCCAAATGCGCCATTCTTCTATAAGATAGATGCTTCAACGTTACAGATTGTTTCATCATATCAGCCACCTATCCCTCCAGGCCCGGTTCCATATGAATATTACATAGAATGTGATGGAACAAATATAATCATAGTTGCAGTTAAAACCAGTGTTGAATCGCCTGTTCAGTTTATATATGTAATCCGCACATCTGATCCATCCACAATAATAAGTAATGTGCCATGGGGAATTCCAGGTGTGCCATCTTTCGTACACATATCATCAAATGGTACAAGCGCATATATATCTTCTGATGCCACATCATACAACAAGAAGATTGTAAACCTTGAATATGATCCAGGAACTTTGACAGCCACTTCAATAGCAGCAAGAGCAATAACATATAATTATGATGGTACATTAATCGCGTGGATGAGTTCGTCTGTTAACTATACTATTAATAGATATGACGCATCAGAAACATTGTTATCCACATCAGTGACGAGTGAACAATTACTAGGCATTTATCCCAACGAGACACCATTCTACCAGTGGTATGATCTCTGCTCACCGAATGAACCTACACAGTCTGTACTACTAGCTGAGGCCGGTAATGTAGGTTCAAGTAATCCTTATACTCTACAACATGGTACAACACCTATCCAATATAAGACGAGCTGGTATGATACTGTTGCTGACCTTGAGACAACGACTGGACAGGCATCTAACATCACATATCCAAGACTCATGAAGGTGGAAGTATGCTTTGATTTCACTTCATCACAGATAACACAGCAGAAGGCAGACTTATTGCCAGTGAACCGACACAGGGTTTATAGGAAAGATGGTTCCGCGGAATATAAACTACAGGGAACATATCCTATTTATTGGGAGTTATCCGGGAACGTAGGGGTCAGTGATACAACTCTACTGATAACAGACAATGAAGATATGGCCGATCCTGGCACTGGCGCTGAAACCTTCTACATCAAAGCAAATGAAGAAATAATGCAAGTTACAGACATAAATGTTGTAGATAACGGTGATGGTACGAAGACTACTACCTGGAGCGTCATACGCGCACGGAAAGGTACAACAGCTGAGACACATGATGCGGCAGACCATATATACCTATATAGCATAATCGACAATACGGCATCTGCAAGTCTTGGTGTGACACCACCTACAACCAATGCATATATACAGAAAGCCCACTTAATGACCAACTACAAAGGAAGACTGATATTGGCTAACAGTGACAATTATCCTTCCAGATTGTGGTATTCGTCATTCCTTGATACTGGCGCAGACGAAGACGTAATAGAAGATACATCCTGGTACGATATACGTAAGAACGATGGAACACAGATAAGGGCCATCGGCGTCTACAATGACAATCTATTTGTCATGAAAGATAGCTCAATATCTTACTTACAGGGTGATATGGACAATCCTAATCTGATAGATTTTAGCACGACTATAGGATGTTCGGCATCCAAATCGGTTGTCGAATATTACAATGGTTTGCTCTTCCTTTCAAGGGAAGGAATCATGTATCTATTAGGGCAACAGATAATCAACCTTACAACCAACTGGATTCCTGAGATCATAGCATCAATTAACTGGGAGTATGCCCATCTATCGGCCGGTGTCTATTTCGAGAAGTACAATGAATATTGGCTGGCTATACCGACAGGTAGTTATCAGGTACCAAACAAGATAATAGTCATGAATACGGCTTTGAGTGATATGATATCGCCTTATAGTGCCAAATCCTTCGCCATATTCGACATACAGGCAAATGTACTAAGAGCTGTACATGATTCTATTGGAGATGATATTCTCCTGGCAGGGCAGGAAAATGGTCACTTATCTCTTATGGATAGCGGGACAGACGATAATGGGACGGCAATAAGCTCCTATTTCGTCACCAAGTCATGGAATATCGGCAACGATTACCATACCAAGTTCAGGAGGATCATAACAGACCTGGAACAGACTGGTTCAGGGGTAGGTCAAGTGACTTATACCACGGATACTGGGATCACAGGTACGTACAATATAGATCTTACCGGGTCAAACCGGGTACCACATATAGGATCCTTCAATAAGACCTGTGGTCATTCAATGAAAGCAAGATATGATAATGTAGCTGGTTCAAAGGTCAAAGTTTACAATATAACAGTTGACCTGAAACCACACAAGATACGTTCTATTTAGGAGTAAATTATGACTGATTTAGACCATGGCTTAGCAGGAACTTATTACGACCACAACCCTTACCAGACATTCATGAAGATGCCTGGAACAAATAGAGG
This sequence comes from Brevinema andersonii, assembly GCA_020722765.1. GTDB lineage: Bacteria > Spirochaetota > DYKD01 > DYKD01 > DYKD01 > DYKD01. The sequence goes on from DYKD01000051.1 coordinate 13,046, forward strand.
AGCATAACAATGAGCGTTAAAATAACACAAGATACAACTGGTTTTGATACTACCGATTGGGATAATATACGTGAAATGGTTGCTGGGACAAATGATCCCTATGGTGTAACCAAAGAAGAAGTCAGCCGTGCACAGAATGGTGGAAGCTATTTCTTCAAAGATACACGTGATGATGTGGATAGGGCCATTGCTGCATATAAGAACAGTCAGACTTATAAGGATAGACGGGCATCACGGACTGCTACTGAAACACAACAGGTTGTAAGTGATGAAATAAAGTCATACCAGAGCCCTGAGTTCAAGTTTGATCCTAACAGCCAATTCCTGATCCAGCAGAGAAGGATTATTGAAGGTCAGACTAGAGATGCTGGTAGGGATTTACAGAAACAGTTAGCTTCCCGTGGACTTACAGATTCTGGCATGTTATCCCGGTCATTAGCTAAGCTTTATGGTCAGAAACAAGCAGCAACACAACAGGTTACAGCACAGGAATACCTGAGACAATTGGATGAAACGACAAAAGATGATGCTCTTAAGTTTAGCAGGATGTTACAGAAATACAACGTTTCAACGCAGGATTACAATACATATATGGATAACTTCTATAAGAACCAGGCTATATTACAGCAACAGGCACTTAACAGATGGATGCAGGATCCGGTCAAGATAGGAATAGATATCGGAACGGCTATATTGAAAGAAGCGGCGGGAACTGCCGCTAAAGCAGTAACTGCCGGTCTCATGCCAACAGGCTAATAAGGAGTATTAAGATGGGCGTAGGTTATCAAGCATATATTCAGAGTCTAAGAGATAGAAATGCGCTTCTTGCAAACCAATGGGCTAAAGCAGCAGACGCAATCGGCGACTTCCTTGTTCCAAACAAACCAGTAGCCACAACTACTATAAAACAGTATGGTGGCACATCTGGTGGCAAATCTGGTGGCACATCTGGTGGACAAAAAACAGGAACAGGTAAAGCTTCGACCACATCATCTACAGTACCAGAAAGATACATAGCAATAGAGGAGGAATCTGATACCGGTGAGATCCATGATATGGGATTCCAGCCTGAAATGACAGGCGTTGAATTATCCTCCAAGTCTGATTATGATGAACTCGAAAGAGATCGAGAGCGTGGTTATATAACCCAAGATGAATATACTTCCAAGAAAGAAGATCTTGATAAACGTAACCCTGACCTGAATCCACAGTTACAAGGATCTGTTTTTGCTCCTATGGCAGCTGAAATGGTAAACAAGGATGTTTCCAGGAAGAAAGAAAATACTAACCGTGATCTTCTAAGTGACAGATTTGCCAGGGAATCATTGTCAACGACCAGGGATTTCAACTTCAACATGATGAAATCCGACAAAGTAGAAAGCCTATCCAAGGTTGCCGGTTTAAAAGGTCTCGTTGGTGAATTTGATAACCTGAGAGATGCAATCACTGAATACGCTATAACCCCTACCATAAGAGCAACGAGGGATAGCGGTACTGACGATATAACACAATATACAAAAAATGAAGATAAACTCACAGCCCTACATTCCCAGGCAGAGTCCGCCATCAACATGATTAACAAGGGTATAGACAATATCGATCTCAAACTTGAGACAGTAGGTTCTTCCCCTGAGCACATCATGGAAATAAGCAAACTTAAAGCAGCCAGGAATGAGCTTGAGAGACAGAAGGATAACATTTCCCTACTCAAGAAAGTGAACCCAAACCTGTCTTCCGTAATAGGTAAGGTTCAGGTATCAACTCCTGAATATCTGGATAACCTGATCGTATCCATCGAGAATATCAGCAAAGATATTGACCAGCATGGAGCAATGGCCCAGTTAGAAGAACTCAGGGCACAGTTATTAAACGGCACAGACAAGATTGGTCCCATGAACCTGCGAGATAAGAACTCAATCAAACAACATGTAAATAGCAATACATATAAGTTTGTAATGAATGGAATCCTTACAGAACTTGAATCTATCAGGGAAACTCGTATTTCAGGTGAGGAACTTAACCCAGCTGAGAGTAGATATCTGAACGAGAAGGAAGACAAACTACTCATAGCCTATGATAATCTCAAAGCTCTACAGCTTGCAGAACCTGAAACAGATGTCAATATCAGGAAACAGAAGCGTCTGATAGAGGATATTGATAATGCTTATGCGCAGTTGAAATCCACGCGCGAACTGATCCCTGAAGATGTGAAGATGAATATCGAGGAACATCCTGATTATATTGCCGCCAAACAGGCTCTTGATATTGCTGATGCAAAAGTCCAACAGGCAGCACAAACAGGAAGTAATTCACTTCCTTTCGCCCAACAACAGGCAGATATTGCCAAACAGAAACTTGCCGATATTGAAGCAGAACTAGGAAAGGAAGAGGCAGGAAAGACAGATTATATCCGACCTATAACAGAGATAATAAAAGAAGGTTCAACCATTATCAGTGACAAGGAAAAGACATACTATGTTTCCAAACTTGAACAGCTTAAGAAGGATAATCAGTCGCTCAGACATGAAGCAGATATTAGGAAAGAACTCATGTCAATTCCCCGTAACAGGGCAGGCGAACTCAAACTTATCATAGATAAGGCTAGGAGTGGCGGGGTTATAAGTGCCAAGGAAAACAAGGAACTCAAGACGATCGTTTCTGATATGAATGACCAGATAAATGAGGAGAATGCCGCGTTTACCAAAGTAATTAGCGTAGCCCAGACAATCAGACCACAGACATTGAAAGGTGAATGGGGCAAATATACTCCTGAAGAGACTGAGATTCCAGCAGATATGAAGAACTACCTGCTGAAGCGCGGTATAATGATCCCAAATAACATGACCAATCTCAATGAGTTCAAAGATTGGGTATTCGGTAAGATGGAAGCAAATAAGAAAGACAAAATGCTGCTTAATAAGGTTGGTAGATTCGCAGAGAACCCAGAAGCCATGAAAGATAACATTGAATGGGTTGATAGGTTAATGTACCTGAAACGTGACTTTGGAACACAAGCGGAGAATGCGAGAGAAGAATATGGCGCAATAACTTCCAAGATTGCCGAGAATTATAGGAAGATCAAGGAGATTTCCAAGGGCCTATCCATTGCCGATAAGAACAAATCCAGGTTTGAAGATGAGATTGAGCGCCTGAATAACAGGATTGCCGATAAGCTGGAAGATCTGGCAAAGACAGAGGTTACAAAGACCAAATCATCCCTATCAGGTATGGCTTATTCTGTTGCCCGCAAGATTGAAGCACTTACAGAATCCCGCATGGAAAACGCTTCTGCCAGGGATAAGACAACATCCGCATATGATGCGTTGCTGGCTCTTAATCATATGGCTTCTTCCTATGCTGATCGTATGCTTAACAAGTATTATGAGGGGGTAAGGAAAGAACGTGATGTTGGACTTGTCGCACCGGAAGCGATGTCTGAACGTGAGAGGCTGGAGAAGAGGAAAGCGGGTATCGAGGAATCACCTGAATACAGGGAATATATCAGGAACCTTGGCCGGGAACGTTTCCTCAAAGTACATCCTATTGGATCCGTCGAATGGTGGAAACAGTCCGGTTTGGCTGATGATGCTGCTGCAAGGAAAGCAAATCCTGAACTTACATTTGAACAGAAGAAAGAACTCCTCGAAATAGATAGGCAGGAGAAACTGGCTCTTGAGAACGCTAGAAGTGAGAATCAGAAGGCCGAGATCAGACTTAAAGCGCAGGAAGATAGGAAGAATATTGCTTTTAAGGAAACTGGCTCCGCACTGGCCAACCAATGGGAAGAACAAGCACAGGCAATTCCATTAAAACTAGCTAGAAGATCTGGCGATATATATAAGAGTTTTATACAAGATATGAGAGGTAAGAAGATAACAAATAGTGATGGTGCTGATGTTACATCTTCTGCAACCCTCAGATCTGAGTTTGAAGGTGACTTATGGTCAAGTATTCAGAACCATTCACCCGTAATTACCCAGATCAATAATATTCTAGCTAAGGGGCCAAACACAACAGATATGGAGAGAAGGACACTAATATCATTCCAGCCACAATCAATCTATCTTAATAGAGCCCAGGTTGAAGCTGTCTATAATGATATTACAGCAAAATGGACGATTGCAGATAAGGAATCTTTCATCCAGAGTCTATTGAATGCGTTCAAATAAGAGGTATCAAATGGCTATTGATAAGCGCAAACTAGATGAGTCTTTGAATTTACTCTCAAATGTTACCAGCAAAGATAATGTAACGTCCAGGAAGGTCGATGGACCAAATCTCTTAATATCCAAGGACGTCAATACAAACATATCCTTACCAGAAAACAAGACTCAGGAAAAGAAGCGTATTTCAAAGGAAGAATCAGGCATAGAAGCTGCCATGAACCCTACTTTAGACAAGATTGCCGATATCTATGTTCAATCTTTGACAGGTGTAAATCCTGCAACAGTGCGTATGAAAGGGATAGAAGAGACCAAGAAGAAGACACTTGATCTTATCTCCAATTATGACGATATGGTCAAGACAGCCAAGTCACCTGAACTCAAACAGAAGATAACAGACGCCAGGGATAAGCTGCAGAAACAGTCAGATTATCTGGAACAGTATAAACAAGATTACACCAAAGTATCCTCAATAGCCACACTACCCGTCCAACTGATGGGTGGATTGTTATCGCTCGTCACCGGTGGAGCTGTAACTAAAGAGATAACCAAACGTACTCCTTCCGTCATATTGAACACATTCAAGAACAATACGAAGATGGCTACAATGTTATCAAAGGCCAATCAGTTTGGCCTTACCTTCAGTATGGTTGAAGCTACAAAGGAAGGGGTCAAACAGGCCCAGGAAGGTGGGATTAACCCATTTGAACTGGTCAAGAAAGGCGCCACCGGATATGGTATAGGTGCTTTAACAGGGGGACCTACTGGACAGTTCGGTAAAGGGCTCAAAGGCGCAGCTAAGGAAGGTACTTACCAAGGTCTCATTGGAGCAGCCATAACAGTCCCAGAGATGGTCAAAGATCAGGAAGGATGGGAGAAGGATATGGCTCTTAACTTTGCCATCTCCTCATTGTTCGGGCTCCTATCAAACAAGTCCATTACTAGGGATGTAAGACAACAGGCAGTGAATGATACCAAGAAAGCAGTAGCTGAAATCAACGCCAGCTTTGCCGAGATGGATCCAAAGGTTGCCAGACAGAAAGCCAACCAGGACATAGATGATCTAATACGTGAATCTACAGGAATGGATGATATCGACAAGGCAATGCATTCCATCGATGAGAATACTTTCTATAAGCTTACTGATAGGATGAAGGAATACAGGAATGTCCTTTCCCAGGAAAAGACAGCAAGGATCCAACATGAAACGGCAGGTGTTGGTACCGATCTTCAGATGTTCGCTAAAGGTTCCAGATCTCCAGCAGAAATAGAGGCTGATAGAAGACATAAGACGAGGGCTTCTTTCCTGAAATCAGAATATAAGTCTATAAAGGATGTGAAAGATGTTGATCCCGTTCTTAAAGATATGGTCAGGAACGAGCTTGGAATAGCCAAGAAACAAGGTAAAGCAACCATTGATTTCGATAGCATAGAACCGGAGATACTGGCAAACATACAGAACAACATAAATACAGAAGCTACCAGATTGAAAATGACTCCTGAGAAACTGCAATCAGCCAGGAGAACCCTCATATATGACACTCTCAAACAGTCACGCATCGTCAATGGATTATTAGGAGGTTATCAACCAGCCGCTAATAGTGGTAGTTTTGGTGACATGGTATCAATGATGGCGGATATAGCGCAGAAGATGCCGGTAAATGCCGACTTCTCACATCCTGCATTCAAAAGAGACATTTCATTCAACATAAATGACACCAAAACATTGAGAACCGAGTTCCCAACTGAGACATTAGTATACATACCGGCAAATAAGGCATCCACAGCAACAATAACTGGTATGATGGAGAATGGTATAAACATCAAGAAACTGGCCGCCATAGGTGCAAACATAGATACTCCATTCGGTTCATCTGGCAAACCAGCCAATAATGATCTTGTATTTATCCTTACAAAGAGAGGAAATAGGGATACTATGCTCCCGATAGGTGTATTTTCTGATGACAAGTTCTTTCACACCATGAAACACTTTACTCCCTCTGGCCGACCATTGGGCGCATTATTACCTGATTATGCATCCACAAAGAAAGGCATTGGTTATACAATAAAGAAAGCCATGTTTGATAACAGACAGGATATCAAGGAATTTGAACAATATGTCAATAGTAAGGTAGCAGCCTTTGTGGGATCTCAGATTGAAAATGGACTACCTTCCAATGTAGCAAAAGTAACCAGGGATATGCCAAGCTCACAATACAATATAGTCCTTTTCAAGAGAGGCCTTGATGATAATGGTAAACTTACAGGTAAACCATTGATGGAGATATTACACCCTATAAACAAACTCAAAACTGGTAAGGCTAAGGTTGAAGCTGAACTGGATACGTTCTTATCACAGAAAGGTGAAGCTGGCAGACTTGCAGGTGAGGAATTCGATAAGATCATGGGGCATGGCGCCGCTAACAAAATGAGGCAAGACCTGATAGCTTTTAATACAGGATTACTAAGAGACATACAGAAGGAAGGCATATTATCAAAGGAGTTCATTGATAGTGTTGTAGATGGAATTCATGATGGTTCCGTGGGCATGGGTGGAATTGATTCAACAATGAACTTCACCAGAAAGCTATTGGAAAACAAAGCCCAACTCATCATGAACAGGAAGATTATTGATTTCTATAATACATTTAAGTTTGCACTTCCAAAGGGGGATATAGTTGAAGTTAAGGCCAGACCTCCAATAGAAATCAATAACATTTCCGATATAAATAAGGCTTTGGAACCATATTCAAACGATAATACAATAAGAGTAAGTGAGAATGGTAAGGTTAGGGAATACAGGATCAAGGATCTCGATCTCTATAATGCAATAGCCAACATACCTGGAAAGATAGGAACACTCAGACAGACACCTCTTTATAAAGGTTTAACTGCAATTCCTCGTTCAATAAACCAGCTTGGTAGGGATATTCTCATAAGTCTATCATTAGCCTTCCCTATCAAGGATTTCATAAGAAATGCTACAGCTGCAATAGTTAATAGCAAAGGCAAACCTGATATGGGTGCTATTAAGAGTACATTCACGAAGATAGAGAAAGTATTGGACAAACAGGCAAAGAACCTGCCACTTACACCTGAAGAATCAGCATTAGTGGAATTCTTCTGGTTAGGTGGTGATTCCAGCATGATGACCAAGGACAGGATTGATCTGATAGGTAGTGATAAGGGTGTTATCAATAAGATCATGGAAGTGGCTGGTACACCTATGAAATATGCACGCAAACCTGGCGAAGCAATTCAGGAAGCATCCGATCGTCTTATACGTAAAGCTGAATATGTTTCCCTAAGGAAAGCGGGTATGGATAAATATGATGCTCTGGCCGCATCTAAAGATGTTAATATAGACTGGAATGAGAAGGGTGAACTGTCACAGATGCTGAATGATAATATATTGTTCTTCAATGCTGCCATGAAAGGATTACAGAAATTGAGCGCACCAGCCGAATCAATATTCTATAAGAAACTAGCCAAAGGATTACCTCTAACACAGGATGAATCCACCCTTATTAGGAAGTTCACTCTACTTACAGTAGCCATGATCGGCGCCGAGGTGGCGCAGAATGCCTTAAATAATGAGATCGATCCTGAAGGATATGCTGGTTTGCCTGACTATGAGAAGAATGCCTATCTTATATTCATGGATGGCAAAGGTGGCTATATCAGGATACCGAAGGCGCAGGAATATGGCATATTACCAAACATAATAGCAGCAGGAATGAGGCCTACTGGTGATATTAGGAAGACAATCGGTTCAACCATCCTATCAGTACCAATGAATGCATATGAGCAATTAGCCAATACAATACCTGCTTTTGATGATAGTTATTCATCTGGTGTATTATCTGCTCTTGGTAATTTGTTAGGAGTATTAAAGGATCCTAACAAACCATCGTACATCAAACCTGAAGAATTATCAGAATGGGCAAGAATGGCCACGAAACTAATAAAGAATCCAGAACAAAGAGACCGCGCATCTTATAACCTTGAACGTCTTATGAAAGAAATCATCCAGAAGAAAGGTATGACAGCTATTGATAATATTGCATTGATAACGGAGCTGGTTGGAGAAGGTCAAGGTGAGGAAGTTGTCAAAATAATAGGATCACAGGTATTTGGCGGATTACCACAGGTATTCAAGAAAGACTTCGATCCTATGAAATGGAGGTCTAATTATATCAGAGAGACCATGAATATCGTAAGGATGATTGACAGTTTTAATAACGAAGCTAACAGGCAAAATACGATACTCAATAATAAATATGAGGATGAGCAAACTAAGAATAGAGCGCAGAAATGGCTGGATGACAATAAAGCCTTGATCAATGTCTATGCTGATCTGCATGATAATATCAATAAGAACATGAAAGATGCGTATGCAACTATGTTATCCAAATACAAAGAAGCACTTGAATCTTATAAATCTAGTGGCGATAAGGAAACCTTCAGGAAGGATGTTAAAGCTGCAGTTGTAGATTTGAACGATGAAATCAAGATATATCTGACAGATCCAAATATACAGGCGGTTATGACAGGTGGTCTTACCGGAGCTTCAGATAAAGCAACAGGGAGAACCGGTTTATGAAAGGTATAGCATCCATAGCCCAAGACCGGAATGTCAAAGATGTGGTCGACCAGATCAATAACCGTATCAAGGAATACAATACACAGATTGATTCCATGGGAGCCATGTTGTCTGGTTTTACATCGGCTATTACGGCCATAAATACGACTATGACCACATTACAGGCCAGTATTGCAACATTACAGTCCCAGATAGACACTATTGCAAGGGTAGAAGACATAATCACTTATAAGGTTTCTGGTGGCGCATACGAGATAGTTTTTGATGAGAACGGCAGAATTGTTGTTGGTAAGAGGTAATTATGGGAAACAGGCGGGCGGACCAACAGGTAGAAGAATGGGTTAACGGGGGACCGATAGCCCCGACTTCAATCACATCTCCATCTGGCATATTTGATGATCTTGTAAGCGATGTTGCCAGTTTCGGCAATGTCCCAAGTGGTAATTATGCCGAGTTTGAATCTAATGGTATGCTTGCATTCCATGGAGATGCCACCGTATATGCAGATGAGTTGGGAGATGTTACAAGGCTGAAAAAGACAGGATTGGGTGTAAGCGATAATCTGACAGAAATCAGCGTAGAATTCACAACGTCTGCCAATTTGTCGGATTATGTAAGCGCAAACATACAGTTTAACCATGACAGGAAAATCCTCGCTCCAGTATATCCTCATGTTCACTGGTGGCAGGCACAGAACAATATACCAAATTTCCTAGTCCAATACAGATGGGTCATAAACGGACAAGCGAAGGTAACGTCATGGAGAAATCTGAAATGCAATACAAATGTTTTCCCTTATACAGGCGGTACTATGAATCAGATTTCATATTCTGATGGAATAACTCCACCTACAGGAGATGCTCCTTCGAGCATATTGCAGATTAGATTTTTACGGGACACTAATAATAATAGCGGTGTATTCGCAGGAAAAGACCCGTATACGGCAACAGTTGGATTCACGAGTTTCGACAT
>DYKD01000152.1 GCA_020722765.1 Brevinema andersonii
AGAGATAACGCCAAGCTTTGCCCTTCAAGTTTTCTTCTCAAGATTACACTAAATATAGAAGTAATAAAACTGGCAACCATAGCATAATAAAGATATTTCTCTTTTTTGGAAAGCCCCCTAATACTGCCAACATAAGCAGGCATTACTGGATCAGTGACTTCCGTCTCTTCGGCCAGCACTTCAGGCGCAGGAAAAGAAGTCAAGTTAGCCAGTTTAACCAAGAAGTTGCTCACTTTCGTCTCTGTTTCAATTTCATCTCCAGCTTCACTTTTCCCTCTGGCAAAGATCAAGATGTGATAAGTTCCCTCTGGAAGGGATTTTATAAGACCTATTTTAAATTCAATTTTTATACTTTGGTTTGGCTTCATATCTCCCAATTCCCATTTCATAGGCAAAGGGGGCATAGAGTGGTCATTGGAAAGATACCCCATAACCTTTACCGAATGAGCAATAAACGGACTTTTATTAGAAACAATCACTCTCCCCAAAACAGTGTCTCCCGGATAAACAAAATCACCAACATTATTCCAAACCGATATTTCCAGCTCGGGAAGACGATGATCCGGTTCGCTCAACTGATTTCCAGAATCACTTGACTCTGGAAACAATATCAAAGTGGTATCGCTTGCAAAGTTGTTTTCTTCAGAAACTTCCTGATCTTGCATCCTCACATAGGCGCTTGCTTCAAGACTATTGCCAGTCAAGGATTCACCGCGAACTTGCCCTAATATTTTATAGACACGACTTTCCCCAGGTTCAAGACTGGCAATCTCCCAAGCAGTTTCTTCTGACAATGGAATTGTATCGGCAGGATAGTTAAACTCAAGATGAATATCCTCCGCTCTTGCCTTTCCATAATTGGTAAGTGTGAGAACATATTCTTGTTCACCCCCAGGTTGAACATATTCAAGATTGTCTGTCAGGCTAATACCCAAATCAGGATAAGCCAAGACTAGATTCCCAGACCAGCTCCCAAAGATGTTAAACACGCCAAAGGAAAACCCCCCACCGATCCCAACAAGGTTGGCTAAAGAAAAACTGTTGGCAATTGAAACAGCTTCCCCACTTTCAATAGACCCGTCTCCCAAAAGAGAATTAAACCCGGTATTTGAATTTGCAGAAGTCCAAGATGAAATATTGGCATCTTGGTTGGTCCTGACGGTCAGTTTTCCTCCCTCCAAATCTGCCTCCGGAACCTCCCCACCACCTACTCCAGAACCTTCAGCAGGAATCCTGTTTTGCTGTTCAAGAATATTAGTTCCATAACCCAAGACTCTTTTCTCTCCGGGCGCTCCCCAGTTAAGAAGGCTTCCCGTCCAGTTGCCAAAATTATTTACAACCAAGAACATCCAGCCATCTGCCACTCTTGTAACATTAGCCGCAGAAAAATTGCGTGCCAGCGCAGTTGCATCACCAGAAACAACCGACCCTTCTCCAACTAAAGCATTAGATCCTGTCACGCTGTTCGCCTGCGCTTCAGAATCAATAGAAGCGTTTTGGTCTGTTTCTACCAAAACCTTTCCCCAAGGGAAGTGGGAAGAAAGAAGATGCATCCAGCTCGGCAGAACAACATCCCCCAAAAACTCACCTGTCAGATTAAATACTGTAACCAAAGCTCTGCTTCCAACAAGATTCAAATTTACCAAATTTAGGTTGTTTGCTATTGCAAAAGCATCCCCTGTTGAGATCTCTCCACTCTCCCCAGTCAGAGAATTAAATCCGCTATCTGCCGCGGATTCTGTTTTGCTTTCCAAACTAGCGTTCTGGTTTACAGTTATACTGGTGTCCTGCAAAACCCCATTTTCGGGAAAAGAGACAGGATCTCTAAAATATTGATACAAATTAACATCTCCGCTTTGACTGTCAAAAATATCAATAATCTTCCAAATCAAATCAGAACCAACAAGATTTAAATTTAGAATATTTAGGCCAGAAGAAACCGCAAGAGCGTCGCCGGTATTAATTTCAGCAGAACCGCTTGCTTCTATAATATTTCCTCCGCTGTCGGATTGCGAATAGGCAGCAGATTCAGCTTGTACCTTCTGGTTGGTCTGGACATCAAAACTTGCCGCCTGAAGACTAGAATCCAGAGGGTCTAGTAAATCGGCAGATTCTGATGCTTCGCTTGTTTCGGGTTCGGTTTTTAATTCGGATCCTTGTGTGGTTGGCAAAGCAGTCTCCTCTTCTTTTTCCACCAAACTCAATTCAGTAATGTTTGCCGCTGTTTCTGTTTGTGATATGGAATCTGCATCACCGCTTTCTATCAAACCATCACCTTGCGCAAGCAGAGAGTTTTCCCCGCTTTCGCTTTCAGAAGAGGCTGTCGTTTTTGTGTCTGATTCCTGATCTGCATCAACTTTGGTTTCTTTTGAACATACAGTCTCTACTCCGCAATCGCCAGATAAACTTCCTTCCAACTCTGTCTGATTTATATTCGCGCTTGACTGGGCGCCACTTGAGCTTTGCGCATCTCCAGTTGTTATACTCAACTTCTCTAATGGCAGGGCTGGCTCGGCGGTTTCAGAATTTACGGTTTTATTGTCATTTTCAGTTTCTTCGGATTTTCCAGAAGGGTCTGTAGTTGGTAAGGATGGGTTGTTTTGGGCTTGAGAATTTTGCGGGTCGGCATTGGATACTGAAGATGTCTGGGGAGTTGTATTTTCAGACAGGTCTTGAGTTTGTGTTTCTTCTGAAGAATTTTGGCTTTCTGGGTTTGCATCTTCCTGTGCCAAGGCGGCAAAAGGGAGAAATGCCGAAAAGACGCTGTACCAAAAAATAAAAGATAAAATTAAGGTTCTTAAAAAATATTTTTTCATTCTTTTAATTTTTTAATTTAAAAATTATTTTCTTATTTCTTTCTTGGGCTTGGGTGGAAAAGCCGCTGTTGAAACCTTCCCACCCATTTCCATAAAATCTCTTTACTCAATTACAGTGGTATAAATATTTGCCCAAGAGTCTGCCGCAGAAAATGCATCTGCATCACCGGTTGAAATATCTTCCACCCGCCAACCTGTGTTGTACCCTGTATTGGATGATGCATTGGCAGTAGTGGTTTGGCGAGCAGCTCCCCTATTCTTGACTGTTACATCATCAAAACATTTACAGGGTACATTAACGACTGTTCTAAATTCATTAGCATCAGAAAAAGCCCCTGCATCTGTGTAAGCATAACCAGTCGTTATCCACCCGCCATAACCAAAGTGCCTATTGTACCCAGTATTGGATGATACATTGGCAATAGTGGTTTGGCGAGCAAATCCTCTATTGATGACCTTCATATCTTTGGCTCCCAAAGCCGGAGAGGCTACTCCCAAAAGCATAGCAATGCCGCCTGCTAAAGCTGCTAGTTTTTTAACCATATTTTTCTCACCTCCTTTCTAACTTTCCCAAATTCCATAAGGCGAACTTCCTTCAACAGCAAAGATAAGCGCGCCTCAAAGAATGAACGGAAAGTCTAAATGAAAAAAGGTTTAATATATTCATAATCCAACCAAAATAAGTAACAAGCATCTGGCGACAGGTAGCGAGCAAAAGAAAATTAACAAGATGCTAAAAATAAATTCAGCATGACAGTTAACCATT
>DYKD01000052.1 GCA_020722765.1 Brevinema andersonii
GCTACAACCGCAACAGCTGAAATATTGCTCTGCACTGCAAGGTTGCTTGCCACTGCAAACAGACGAGACACCAACGGTGTCAATGCAGTTGTGTTAGTCATGGCTTGGGCTGACGACATCACTGAAAGTAGGGAAACTGCAAAAATGAAGGTCAGGATCGGTTTAATTTTCATGATTATTCTCCTCACACTCATCTACTTGACTATGACTTTAAGACGGATTCTTACTTTTTCTGCAACAGCCAAAGGCGTCTTTCTCCAACGTATCCATTTGATTTTGGACTTGTTGGAAGGGACAAGTGTTGAATAACCTGTTACAGCAGCATAGCTGGCTGCTGCATTTGTTGAATATTCAACAGTCCATCCTGTTCCTGAAAGGATTTGATTAGTCTGAAACATAAGATTCGTATTTATCGCATCAGTCAGGCGTAAATTTGTTGCAACACCTGTTCCATAATTTGATGCAAAGATGATATAAGTTAATGTTGCACCAGGAACCTTATTCGATACAGCAAGCCCTGCAAGAGTTACATTGGATAAAGTCTTTGTTACAGAAAGCAACGGAGAATCAACAAGACCTGTGGGTGTGCCGAAAGCACCTGAAAAGTTTGTATTGAAATAGTTGCTTGGGCTATATGTGAACGCCCTGTAATAGTAGGTTGTCCCATTGACAAGACCAATATTCGTAAAATAGTTTCCGGTATTGCTATAGACTGTTGTACCATCTGCAAGGCTGTTTGGATATGAACCAGTTTTTCTAATCACTTTAGTCCCTAAGAATAAAGATGGAGTCAATGTCTTGTAATGGACAATAAGCTTAGGTTCATTAGTAACTCCCTGTTCAACACCATAAAACAGCACTTCATTTTTAGCATCATTAAAACCATCATTATCCTTTATCATGACCTGGAACCATCTGTCAGTGCCATCTTTTGTCCAAGACCGCTTTGTACTTACCATAGACTGTATGGAAGTCGTACATGGCACACGGACAGGAGTTCCAGCTGCCATTGAAGATACTGAACCAAAATCAGCTATATAAGTACCACGACCAGCTCCAGTACATTCATACTTTGCTAAAGATGTAACCGGAGAAAAATCATTGCTGTAATTTACACAATCAAATCTAATTGGATAGACAGGAGTACCCACAAAACTAGCAGGTGTAACCACCAGAGTGGCAGAAGTAATCAGTGATGAATTTGTTGGTAATGAACCAAGTCCGAAATTCAAGAAACCATGAAATTCAAAACCTGTAGCAGTATCCACATTTCCTGCTTGGGGTTGAGGATAATACGACCATGCGCTATTGGCATTATTTCTCCTAAAAGCAAAATCATTTGATGCACTCCCCATAGTCAAAGTTGCAGAAAATGAATTTGTTATGTAAGCAGACGGATTCACCCACGAAACAGCCAGTTTACCGCCAGCACCTAAAGCTACATCTTCACATGTCATCTCTGTAACATTCGCTTTTGGAGCATACAAAAGAGATGGATCAAGGGGTTCAGGACCCAATCTGAAATTATCAATTGTAAACCAACCAGCCTCCCCACTCACCTGGGAACTAGCCTTAAACTCAATACCTTCTATGGCATCAAGACTGAGCGGTTTAAGAGCTCCCCAACCCTCCTGAGCAAAAGAACTCCATGCCAATGTATATGAGGTATAGGTAGAAGGACTTGCCGCTATATTATACCCATAATAATCATAATCATTTATATTGGTTGTCTCGAAGACAATCCTCATCTTGTTCCCACTACCTTTAACAGAAAATACTATATGGTCATATCCTGAAAAATCCTGAGGAGTCGCAACAGGATATCCTGTCTTCATAAAGACATACCTATATGTATATGCAGCTCCTAAAGTATATTTTACATTCAGAGCTTGAACTCCTTCCATGGCATCATTTGTCCACTTGACTGCAATGGTTGAATTTCCACTATTCCCAGAGTCATCCACAGCCACCCACGTACCACCAATATTATCACTCCAATCCCCATCTTCAAACTGATCTATGATGTAAGCTGGTGGTGGGGCTGGAGGAATATCTGTAATGAATGTTATGTTGTCCAACATAAACCACCCAACTTCATCCCTTATCCTCGAGGAAGCCTTGTAACCGAATCCTACAATAGCTGTCAGATCAAGGGGATGTGGTTCTGTTGAAGCCCCCCAATCCTCCTGGACAAACTTATCAAGAGGGATTGTCACCTCTGTCCAATCTGTTGGCGTCGCATCTATCACATATCCATGATAGTTCGCATTGGCTACAGCGGCAGTCTTTAACTGTACCCGCAATTTATGACCACTCCCTTTTATCATAAAGCGCAACTGTTTGGCTGAGGAATAGTCAACGGGCGCAGGGTAATTATCATTTAGCACGCTATAGAAATACACGAAACCATTTGAACGCAATGTATAATTATAGAAAATACTTTTCCCATTCGAATACGCCACATTTGAAATTCTGGTAAAATTGGTAGTAATCCCACCGCTCAACGAATCATTTTCAGTGAACCAACCACCTGTATTCTCATCAGTGAAATCGCCATCAGCAAAGTTATCAACCAAAAGCCCATAACTCATAAAGTTGGTGTAAGGTCCAACCCAGAAATTATCTATGTAAAAATAACCACTCTCATTACTTACCATAGACGACGCCTTGAACTGTATTGCGTTTACCTGTTTAAGAACATCTTCGCGAGTCCGATTTGTTCCCCATCCTTCCTGATTGAAAAAATTCCATGGAATATGATACTCTGTCCAAGTTCCTGGTGTTGTTTGGATATCATATCCATAATGATCCTGGTCACTTGTCACAGGAGAATCGATGACAACTCTCATCTTATGCCCACTGCCCTTAATGGCAAAATGCAATCCTTCCCTGGCTCCCAAATCCATCACTGTAGGAAAAACACTGGCCAAGAAGGCATACCTATACTGGTACTGAGACCCAAGTGTATATTTGAAGTATCCTGCATGAGCTGAATTCGTATAACCTTTATCTGTAAAAATGGTGACAGTACCTGCAGCAGGAAAACATGTTGAATTACCTCCCGCAGCCGAATCATCAGCTGTAATCCACGGACCTCCTAACAGGTTGTTTCCATCTCCATCATCAAAATTATCAATATAAGTAGCAGAAGAATCCCCACCAGCCCCATTATTGGTACTAAAGGCTATATCATCCAAAAGGAAATATCCATTCTCTCCTGAAACGCTTGAAGAAGCTTTGAACTGGATAGCTGAAATATTTGTCAATGCCAAATCGCGATTCACATAACCTGAATTGGACCCCCAATTGGCTTGATTAAAAGACTCCCATGGAATGAAGAACCGTTTCCAGTTTGTTGTAGGTGTGGATGATATGGTATACGAAAAATAATTCCCATTTGTCACAGCTGGCGTCACCAGAAGAAAACTCATGGCGTGTCCACTACCGCGCAACCAGAAAGTCAATCCCTCATATCTTTGTTGTGCAGCATCCTGGTAATTTTCAGGGATATCAGTATTCAAGAAGGCATATCTATACTGATAATCAGCTCCTAACACGTAAGACAACTTTACAGCACCAATGGGCGAATCGGGACACCCTCCGTTTGTCATTTTAAAATTACTATGCCCAGGAGCTGGAGAAATCAAGGTATTCCCCCCATCTTGAGAATCATCAACAGCATTCCACCACCCCATCATATTATTAGTACTGTTCAAGTCTTCCGCATCTTCTATCATGGCATAAGGTTTGGGAGGGATAAAATTGGTCAACTGATAGAATTTCACCCAGTCATATTGAACAGATGCCACTTTTGGTGTAGTACTGAAAGTTCCTGCCCAACTATCTGCCCAGGCATTCATCATGATCCTCATAGCATTGGAATGTCCTGACGGTTTTACATGAGTACTCGAATGTTTCAAATCCCCATCAACATAAAAATAAATCATGTTTGTATGCCAAAGGAATGCATATTCATGAAAATCAGCAGTCGTATCAAAAGAAGTCGTGTATTGCAGGGGGGAATCCACATGTGACCCGCTTGCTGGGGGAGTATTTATTGTATCCCAATGATTATTAAATTGAACCATATTGGGCTTATTTCCCAAGAACTCAATATCAATCTCATGCCAGAACCTATCTGCAGATTGTGGTGTTTCTGTATCTGCTATAAAAGTAAAAAAACTACTGACAACCCCATCTTTGGGAGAAGGTTTCATCCTAACAACATACAGTCCATATTTATAAGGGATGTTCCCTTTTCCAGACCTTAGATCATTCGTATAGCCTGTCTTATATTGAGCAATGTAATTGTCGTTCACTGTACCATAATTGGAAACTTTGAGATTCATAATACCGTTACTGAATTGAACAGTCTTATCACTGAATGCACCGTTATAACTTCCCAAAGAACCCAAAGTCTGTTTCTGCCAATTGGTGGTATCGTGAAATGCAAAACTGTTTGACCAGATCAATTTCACGCCATCAGGATAAGCAGCCTGGGTTTGTTGCAGTCCTGCAAATGAAAGAATGAACAAGGAAAGCAACATGACCTTTAAAAGAGACTGTCTTACAATAAACATAAAACCTCCACAAAATGAAACAAAATGAAAAACTTTATAATATAACTTTATCATTTCATCCTTAACGTAACCAATATAATACAATTTGCCATAATTGTCAAGCGGTTGCAATAAAAAAATTACATTTTTTTACAACTTATAAAAATCATTATAAATCATTTTATAATAACTGAGTAGTATATTGTCATAGATTCATTCATATTTATGCTTTTCAAACGCCAACGAATCCACTTTATTCTTAATACATCATTAACACTTTTCACGTAATCTGTGGAGAGATAAGATTGATCTGGATCACTATTCGTACTGAACTCATTAGTAAAACCAGCAGGAAGCAAAGCACTATTCGTCAGGACTACAGCCTGCCTCGGAAACAGATCTACAACCATGACATTCGATCCTTTGACAGGTCCTTCATTTGTAAACTGTATCATATATCTCACTTTCGCTCCAGGCACAGATATGGATGTTGCCCATGGTGAAGTGATTGAATCCAGTGTCTTGGTTAACCTCAAAAGAGCGGTCCTTTGCCCAATCATTTCAACTGCGCCCATATCCCAACGTTCACCTTCGAAACCTGCATCAATATCATCAGGACTGCCTGCATCAACAACCCAGCTATATGAAGCTGGCATTACAAAATTTGCAAGTGCATGATCTGTTGTCTGAAACAAAGGATTGCGCGACTGTGTAAAAGAACCCACACCTGGATATGCGCCACCACTTCCAGAATAGTTTATTGCCTGTGATGTATTGGTCGGATTATTCATGTTCCCATAGGAATCATTATAGCTTTGTGTGTTCTGCGTACCGTTATCGAGAAAACCATACGATCCATTGAAAACAGACAGATTGTTTCGTGTGACGACCTGCCTTCCTACACCAAAATAAAACCCCTGTTCAATATTGCTAAAAACCGTATTGTTTCTCACAAGCCATCTGCCCGTATCATTCAAAGAAATACCTTTTTTCCCATTCTTAAAAACAATATTCCCACGCATAGTCATTGTTGTTATGTTAGTACGTCTTGAAACTGTAATCCCGTTTGAGGAATTCATATACGACCAATTCCTGGATATTTGCGTGTTGGAAGCTGTCAAAACCTTGACACCATTGAAATTACTGTACACAATATTACCATAAAGTTTCGTATTTTCTGATCCTAACAACCCACTATCATTCTTAAGCAGGATACCGGACCTTTCGCTGCCTTTCCAGTTGTACGATATCCTGTTACCAGTGATGATGTTTGTCAGACACCTGTCCTGCAAGAAAATTCCTGCACTATTACTGAACAAGGTATTGCTTATCATAGTAATCCGAACACCTCTCTGGACATAGATACCATGCAAATAATTTGAAGCTGAAATATTATGTGACATAAAAATATTGGTCGACTTCCCAATCCCATTTGACACAATTGCAATGCCTGAACCCCTGTTATGGCTACAAAAATTTCCAATCAATATGTCACGTCTCGAAGCCTCCATCTTGATCCCATCAAAGTTGGAAAAACAGGTGTTCCCCATGTAAATATTTCCTCCGGGATTGGCCATTGAATAAATTCCGTTACCTTGCACTCCTCCATGAGTATTTGAACAGCTTATATTATAACGTATCTGGTTTGAATAGCTGCTTGCACCATATCCATTGATGATCAGCCCGCCCAGATAATTGTGGGAAAGATAATTGTTTTCAAAGATGTTTGACCTGTTTTCGTAAAACTGGAATCCACCAGGAGAAGAGGTCCCTCCGTTATGACGTATAATATTGCTCCTGAAAACGGACCTGTGTGAGTATGCATAATCCACACCTCTTCCCACATTTGAAAAAACAGTATTCTTGACAACAAGGGAATCATGGGAACCATACTGCAAAACAATACCAACTCCTTTATTCCGCATGAATAGGTTGCTATACATGACGATTTCTGTATTGTTTTTTGTATAAAATCCATTAGTCCTGTTTGAGCAGACAACATTCCCTTGAAGTTTAGAATATTGGGCACTGCTGTCATCAAACAAAATCCCTGCTTTTCCGTTTCCTGATATCAGATTGTTAATCAGAGTATTGGCTGAAGCATTACCAAAAGCACGGAAACCATTAGACGAATTACTCCTGATTATGTTATTTAGAAAAACATTTCCAATACTTCCATAAACAGATATTCCTGAAAGATTGGAGACAATCGTATTTGACCTGAAAATATTGTTATTTCCCTCTTGGACATTCAATCCCCGCTCCGGTCCATGACTGATCCTGTTGTTCACTGCAGTACTGAAAGTCGTCTGATAAAAGCTCATTCCATACTTATATAATGTTGAACCCCTCCCATTTCTATACATATCATTGCTCATGACCAAGCAACGATATCCTTTTTGAAGTACAATACCAATGTATCCATTGGAAATCATTCGGTTATTCACAATCCTAATATTTGTACGGACAACAGCAGGCTCATATGTAGAAATGCCAGCCGACCAATCATCTGGATTTTTAAAAAAGAACCCACGTATTGTGACATAGCTGCAGTTTATCTGCACCCTATTACCAATTCCACTCATGACAACACGTGAACGGTTTGTAAGAATCCCTGTTGAAGTCCACCCAGCACCTTGGAATATTATAGGAGATGAGGCTATTCCTCCCCTATTCAAAGTACAGGGCTCTGCATAGGTTCCTGTATCCACATAAACAATATCACCGGAATTGACAACATTCGCAGCTGTCTGTATTGTGAGGAAAGGACTATCGATTGCACCAGTCCCACCGACCGTTCCAATAGCAGAACACCACTGATCTCCTATCAGGGAATTGTCATTGACGTAATATGTTGCAGAAAAAGAGACAGTAGAAAAAACAAATAAGGCAAGAGCAAGATAAACCTTAAAAAGGCTTAATCTACGCATTCAATATAACCTCCGGATAGCCCCTGAATATTCTAATTATATGTAAGTATTATCAATATATACATTTTTTTCCATAAAGTCAAATAAAATAGCTGTTTTTTTTCATTAACTAAACGGTTGAATGGGGCTGGAAAGGTGTTTTATCGATTGCCCTTTAAAACACAGTCATAAAAAACAGGAACTTTGGATTGAAATATGATTACTATTCTCCCATGTCCGGCTGTCCTTTTTCTGGTGGAGACGGTGTTCGTTCGCATGCATGATTTGGTATGCAACAACGGAAATGAACATGTGCGCGTCAGCCCTGCGCTCCAGACTGTAGGATGAAATATGTGTTCGTCAGTTCAAACAGGCAGTATTGTTATTCTTCATTCCGTTCGCCAGGGAAAAAGTCACTCCGTGAACAGAGTCTATTCGGCGAATAGAGGCATTATACGAAAATTTCACCCTAAAAACAGTGGTTTTTTAGGATTTCCGGTGAGGTCGGGTTATGGGAAAACAGGGAAAAGCACAGGACCTATCCATTGCCTGGTCATGCACCTGAATTGAATGCAGACGAAGAATTTATCAGTTTTTAAAATACTCTTCCAAGACCAGATGGAAAAGCCTGGCAGGAATGAATTGGGGAATGAGGGTTGAAATCGAACCTACTGGAAGATGGTCCTCCAACCTGAAAAGAAGACCTGGGGGAAGGGCTTTCCTTGAAGTGTTCACAAAATCCAGGATATTGATCTGCTTCAACTGCGAAAGTATGCCCTGAACATTGATCGGAATATCATTATTGTCTTCCTGTTTGAATCTTCTTCTAATTTCCAGTAGTAGCTCTTCCATCTTATATCTTTTGACAACTTCGACACCCAGCATCATGGCTGCGCATTCCATAAACGGGATGGAAAGCTGTGGGTAGATACGCATATCTTCTGGCAAAATGTTCCTAAGCATCATTTCGGGGTTGTCATCATCCTTATGCTTTTTCTTTTTAGAGACAAGTTTTCTGCAAGAGTCCACAATATTCTGATGCAGTAGGATAGAAGTGAGCTTTGCAGCTACGGCCTTATCCATATCATAAAAATACTTGATCCCTGAAACCTGGTTAAATAGCTTGAGCGCATCAAGTTCACCGATCAGCATTCCCCGTCTTTTCGCTTCTGTTGTAAAATCAAGCATATTGGAAAGGTCAACAGAATTTTTCAAGTAAATGGTTTCAGTCCCATCAATCTCAGCTTTCCTTACAATTCCAATCGCAGAAACGTCAATGACGATGATCCTTTTATACCCTCTGTTCTTGGCTGTATTAAAAGGCACGTTGTCAAAAATCCCGCCATCTACAAAAGTCCTCCCATTGATTTCAGTTGCCTTGAAACCAGGAAGAGCTGACGTGGCCATGAGGTAATCTATCATCTGTCCTTGAGGTATTTTGTCAATAAACACTTCCAGCGGTTTGAAAGACTTAAGTTCATAAGTGACCATGCCAAAATCCAGACCTGACCTGCGGATTTTTTTTTCATCCACCAGTTTCTGCATGGTCTTCCTTAGTGGTGACGTATCAAGCCCCCCATTCTTAATCACAAAACGCTGATAGGTCTGCAAAAATTTCAGGTTCTGTGCGGAGATGCGGAGTTGCCCATTGACAAGAAGCTCATCAGGCAAATCCACAACATCCTTAAGCTTGATGGAATCCCAGGCATCCATACATTTCTGGAAATCATCCTGTGCGAGAAGAGCACCGTTCAATGCGCCCACAGAAGTGCCGATGACAGCATTGAACTTGAATCCCATTTTGTGGAGTACTTTCATGGCACCAATCTGATAGACACCGCGCGCACCACCACCACCAAGGACAAGGGCGTAAGGCTTCATAAAATACCCTCAAAAAAAAATCAAGGTAGAGCTAAGAGATCATCAATCTTCTTCAACTCACTCTCTGAAAAATCAACTTTTTCCAGGAATCCGACATTATCATCTATCTGCGAAGGTCTGCTTGCCCCAATCAAAACAGATGTGACTACACCGCTACGCATGACCCAGGCAAGCGCCATCTGGGCAAGAGACTGCCCACGTTCTTTTGCAATCTCGTTCAATTTCCTGATCTGATCCAGTTTCGCTTCAGTAATATTCTCTTTCTTAAGAAAAACACCAGACCTCACAGCTCGGGAATCTTTTGGCAGGCCATCAAGATACCGGTCTGTGAGAAGCCCTTGTGCCAAAGGAGAAAAAACAATACAGCCCACTCCTTCGTTTTTCAACACATCGAGTAAACCGCCTTCCACCCAGCGATTATACATGGAATAGGAAGGCTGATGTATGACAAAAGGCGTACCCATCTTCCTGAAAACCTCAACTGCTTTCTGTGTCAGTTCAGGTCCGTAATTCGATATTCCTGCATAAAGCGCTTTGCCCTGCCTGATGGCTGAATCAACAGCACCAAGTGTCTCTTCCAAAGGAGTGTTGGGATCAGGCCTGTGATGATAAAAAATATCAACATATTCAAGTCCCAAACGTTGAAGGCTCTGATCTAGACTTGAAAGAAGATATTTCCGGCTTCCCCAATCCCCATAAGGACCTTCCCACATCAAGTATCCGGCTTTAGTGGAGATGATGAGCTGGTCACGGTAAGCGGACAAATCGGATTTCAAAATCCTGCCAAAATTCTTTTCTGCAGAACCAGGAGGAGGACCATAATTGTTTGCAAAATCAAAATGTGTGACACCCAAATCAAAGGCACGGAAAATCGTCTGCTTGGAACGGGAAAGATCGTCCTTATCTCCAAGATTATGCCAAAGCCCCAGTGATAATGCTGGCAGCAAGAGACCGCTTTTCCCGCATCTGTTGTATTTCATTTTCTGATAACGGTTTTTTGATGGTTTATATGACATTAAAACTCCTTTTCCTTACACCTTCTTAGGTCTTGGTCCAAAAAGCGCAGTCCCAACACGCACAATGTTCGCACCTTCTTCAACAGCCACCTGCCATGAATCACTCATGCCCATAGACAAATACCGGATATGATCATTCTTGAATGATTTGAATATATTGGAAGCTTCCCTGAAGTAGGGACGCAACCCTTCTGCATCATCAAGCCAGGGTCCCATGGTCATGAATCCGCACAACTCAATGTTACGAAAACCTTGCAAGGCTGAAACAAGCTCTCCCACTTTTTCAGGGAAAACACCTGCTTTCTGGATTTCCCTTCCTGTATTGATTTCGATGAAAATTTTCATCACCTTGCCATGTTCAGCTGACCTCTTGTCAATCTCAGCTGCTAAGTCAACTGAATCAACAGTCTCGATCACATCAAACAGGGGGACCGCTTTTCTGACCTTGTTCTTCTGCAAATGACCAATAAAATGTTTTTCCACATTTGGTGGAAGTGCTGGAAACACCTTCTCAGCTTCCTGCATATAGTTCTCACCTACAGCTTTCACACCTGCAGAAACAGCTTCCAAAACCTCTTCAGCAGTCCGAGACTTGATTGCGGCCACAAGCAGGACATTGTTCGGGATATTAATAAGATGGGTTTTAACCCTATCAGTGATGTTTCCCATTTTTATTTGTACAAACAAAGATAGGAAACATCGCCTGAACAACGGACTTTAAATTTGACATTCGCAGCGACCTTGAAACTTTTCCCTTTAGCATAAATTTTCCATTTGGCTTGTCCTGGCATCTGCACATCCAGTCTACCGCTTGTAATGGTCATGATTTCTACAGAAGAAGTACCAAACTCATACTCTCCAGCAGCCATCACTCCAACAGTGGCAGGTCCGTCATTGGTCGTCACAGCGAGGGACTTCACATTCCCGTTGAAATACTCATTCACTTTTATCATATTAAGACTCCTTACATGATTTATCCAGTATCATCAATCAAATCTTTTTATTCTCGGATAATCGGCTTAACATACGCGCCATGACGCCAAACAGGAGACCTGCTTCCTTGATCCTAAAAAGAAATCCGACTGAAAAATAAAGAAAAACGGCAAAAACAAAAAGGACTCCAACAACAGCGAGTTTAGAAAAAAATCCTTTGGAAAGCAACTCTGCGACTGGTCCAAAAGAAACAACAGCGAATAGAGCACTACCCACAACAAGCGCAGCCAGTACGGAAAGAAAAAAAGAAACAACAACTTTCCTTCCTGGCATACCTCCATATCTACCATTGAAAACGAGAAGCAATATTCCAAAATTGACACAAGCGCCAACTGCAGTTCCAAGAGCCAGCCCTTTTACACCCAATATTCTGTAGGTGGAAAAACTCACAACAAGATTTGCAGCTACAGCACTTATGCTTGCCATCACAGGAATACGTGGATTGGAGAGTGCAAAATATACAGGCGCAGTCACTTTGACAGCAGAATACGCGAAAAGTCCTACACAATAAAAAAGGATCGCATCATACGTACGAAGCGTATCAATGGATTGGAAACGTCCATGTTCAAAAAGGAGGGAGACAATCTCTTTTCCTAAAGCAACAAGACCCGCTGTAGCTGCAAGAGCCAGAAAAAAATTGAGACGCAATGAACTTGCAAGACTATCCTTGACTGCTTCCATGTCATTGGCAGCTGCAGCACGTGAAGCATTGACAATATTGACAGTTCCGATGGCAACTCCAAAAAGTCCTATAGGCAACTGGATGAGCCTGAAAGCGTAGTTGAGCCAAGTAACTGCGCCATCACCCAGTGATGTTGCAAGCATCGTGTTGATGAAAATATTCACTTCCACAGCTGCAACACCGATTATGGAAGGACCCATAAGAAGAAACAGCTTCCTGACATTTTCATCCTTGAAACCAAAACCCGCAGAAGGCTTCAACCTAAAACCAAGTCTGATGAGCGAAGGAAACTGGATGACAAGCTGTCCTGCACCTCCCAGCAAAGCTCCAAATGTCCAGATGATTACAGCTAAAACAGGATCAGCTTTCAGAACAAGCGCTGTGAGTCCTGCGAGGATGGAGATAACATTGAACACTGCAGGAGCCATGGCAGGGACGAAATAATGCTTCTGACTGTTAAGCATCCCCATGAAAACAGATGCCAAAGAGACAAAGAGAAGGAACGGCAAAATGACACGTGTAAGAAAGACAGTCAACCCAAGTTTGTACTTATCCGCAACAGGCATGAGAGCCTGTACAAGGGGAGTTGTGAAAAGATACGCTAACAACGTGATAGCCCCAACAACAAGGATGAGAAGCATCAAGACCTTGTTTGCGAATTCGTAAGCCTTTTCACGGGACTGATTTACAAGAATACCTGAAAAAACAGGAACAAAAGCCTGGGAAAAAGCGCCTTCTGCAAAAAGATCCCTTAAAAGATTGGGAATCCGAAAAGCGACTATAAACGCATCACTCAGCTTCCCTGCACCAAGTATAAAAGCAAAGACCTGTTCACGGACAAGTCCGAGGATACGTGAAAGGAGAATACCTGATCCTACACGACTTGCCGAACGGCCGATGGAGGAATCCATATCAGAAATCCTTCCTGACATTGATGGAACCTGCTGATCTGAGGAGAGCTGCAAACTCAGGTGAGAAGAACGGGAATTGCGATGCCGCAGCCAGATCGAATCTGAGTAAAACCCCATCATCTTTCATAGCGGGAATCTCTGGAATATTCGCATACATCAGGTACGATGTTACACGCCTTTTTGTAAGCGGGAGCGAAGCGGTATGAAGTTTTGAGAGAACCATCTCTTCAACTTTTTTCTGACGCTTATATTTCAAATCCAGGGGAGACATCAACCTGTATGTCGCAGAAAAGGAATTATCCTTTAAAGTAAAATCCCGGATCATCAGTTTCCCATAGACTTTTTTTGAAAACCCTTCAGACTCCATAAGGCGAAGGTTGCAAGCTATGATATGATTCAAATCCAGCAGGGAACTGTTTGCCTTCATATCTCCCTTGAACCGAAGGTCACTTATGGTCTCACCCCAGAGAGTGACTTTTCTGCCACTGAAAAATACTTTCAGGGGTCCCTTCTTATTCCCATCATAGATCACAACCCTGCTTGTGACAGGGAAGTGATATCCTTTGGACTTTGGTTTCTTGGCGATTGTACGCTTCAACAGACCAAGATCATCAGAAGCAAACAGATGTTCACGCACAAAGGCATAGTAAATATTCTTTTCCAAAGCAGGAATGTTTTTCACACGTATTTCATAAGGATGTTTTTTGATGACAGCATCTTGCTTTGTCTTGAGATAATAAAAAACATTGTATTCAGGATGCGTCTCTGTAACCAGAAGCAAATGCGGAAACAGGGCAAGCGAAAAATCCTGTCCTAACAGTTCATTCCAATCCTGTTCTGTAAAAGGATGGTCAACCAGATGTTCAATTGACAGAAGCACCCTGTTGACAGAAGAGACGACGGGCAAATCCTGTCCTGTCACAACCAAAATATCAGCGGAATATTCACTAAAATTCTTGATTGAGATGAACGATGAATTACCGAACGGCATGTAACAGACCGCATGTTCAATTTTCACATTTTTGCTGGAACATCCCACAAAAAAAAGCGACACTATGAGTGGAATGGCTAAAAAAGGAATTTTCCTCACAGTATCAAAGGACCTTTCCGCATGATGTCAATTTCTGATACTGGCCTAACCTGTGCTTGATTTCCTTCATGCTGATCTTTGCAATCCCATCCACACCAAGTCCTTGGACATTATAGGAAGCGACAATATTCGCATAGACCACTGCCTTTCTGATGGTGCCAAAATCGAATTTCCCTTTCTTGGCAAGATAACTGATGAACCCACCAGCAAAACTGTCTCCTGCCCCTGTAGGATCAACGACATGATCTAACAGCACAGCAGGACCTGCAAAGACTTTATCTTTTGAGACAACAAGAAAACCATATTCTCCACGTTTGACAATGATGACTTTTGGTCCCATAGCAAGGATGTTCCTAACAGCTTCATGGATGTTGTTGATTCCTGTGAGCTGACGAATTTCAGCATCGTTGAAAACCGCACAATCCACACGGCTGACCACTTTCAACAGGCTCTCTTTCTTGCTTGTTATCCAGTAATTCATTGTATCACAGACCTTGAACTTGGCAGATGCCATCCTATCAAGGACTTTCTGCTGAAGGTCAGGATCAATGTTAGCCAGGAAAAGGACTTCGTCCTTCACATATTCCTCAGGAATGACAGGATTAAACGAACTGAACACATTGAGGTCTGTCTTGACTGTAAAAGCCTGGTTCATATCCTTTTCATAGTAACCTTCCCAATGGAACGTTTTGCCTTTTTCCCGCATCAGACCTTTGATGTCCGTATTCCTGGATTTGAGAAAGGAAGTATGTTCATCAGTGAAGTCGTCTCCTACAACACCAACCATGTCGATCTCTTTGGACAAAAGCGCAGCAGCATTAGCAAAATGGACTGCAGACCCGCCAAGTATATGATCCCCTTGGACATACGGTGTTTTGATCGTATCCAATCCTACAGAACCTATAACAAGAATTTTCATCAGGAAACTCCTTCAATAAATTTCAGGCAGATAATATAGATAAATATTCGAGAAAAATCAATTATCTTAGAAGGATTTGAAAAAACATAAAAAACAGGATATATTCATGGCTCTTTCAGAACATACATCAAGTAGTGGAGGCTAAAATGGCAAAAATCAAGGTAAACAATCCCATTGTAGAAATGGACGGGGACGAGATGACAAGGGTCATCTGGAAGGAAATCAGGGAGAAACTGATACTTCCCTACCTTGACATAGATATCAAATATTTCGATCTTGGCATAATGCATAGGGACAAGACGTCTGACAAGGTGACTGTTGAAGCTGCCGAAGCTGTCCTGAAACACAAGGTCGGCATAAAATGCGCGACCATCACACCTGATGAAGCACGGGTCAAGGAATTCGGTCTTAAGCAGATGTGGAAATCACCAAACGGTACGATTAGAAACATTCTTGATGGCACAGTCTTTCGCGAACCCATCATCTGCAAAAACATACCACGTCTCATTCCCATCTGGACAAAACCGATATGCATAGGCAGACATGCTTTCGGGGACCAATACAAGGCGACTGAACTTGTGACAAAAGGGAAAGGAAAACTGACAGTGACATTCACGCCTGAGAACGGAGAACCGCAAACCCACGAGGTCTATCATTTCAAGGGAGATGGTGTCGCGCTTACGATGTACAACACGGATGAATCGATCAAAGGATTCGCACACGCCTGTTTCAGGCAGGCTCTCATGAAAAAATGGCCTTTGTACCTTTCCACAAAAAACACGATTTTGAAAAAATACGATGGCCGGTTCAAGGATATTTTCCAATCCGTTTATGAGTCTGAATACAAGACCCGATTCCAGGAAATCGGGATTGTCTATGAACACAGGTTGATTGATGACATGGTCGCTTCTGTATTGAAATGGGATGGAGGATTCGTGTGGGCATGCAAGAATTATGATGGAGACGTGCAGTCTGATTCCGTTGCACAGGGTTTTGGTTCCTTGGGACTTATGACATCGACACTACTCACACCTGACGGCACTGTCATGGAAGCAGAGGCGGCACACGGGACAGTGACACGCCATTACAGGCTTCACCAGCAGGGGAAGCCCACATCCACAAATCCGATTGCGTCCATCTTTGCCTGGACAAGGGGATTGGCCTTCAGAGGCAAACTGGACAACAACGAAGCGCTCATCAAGTTCAGCGAGACTCTTGAATCTGTATGCATTGAGACAGTTGAATCAGGAAAGATGACAAAGGACCTGGCGCTCTGCATTTATGGAGACAAGCTGAAGGCAGAACATTACCTCTGCACAGAGGATTTTTTGATTGAGTTAGAAAAAAATTTGAGGAATTCGGTGATTATGCCACAGGCATGATATCAACATAAAAAAAACAGTGCTTAGGTTGGCAGGGAGATTTGCGAGAGAGGGGACTTGAACCCCTACTCTTTTGGAACCAGATCCTAAGTCTGGCGCGTCTGCCAATTCCGCCACTCTCGCAAAAAAAAAGGCCCTTATGGGCCGATTTGAACCGCGAAGGAATCGAACCTTCAACCTAAGGATTAAGAGTCCTTTGCTCTACCAATTGAGCTAGCGGTCCTTATAAATACTGTAAACAGGCCCCGTTACCGGATAACCCATTTACACCATTTGATGCATTTTTTCACGCCTGGAGGGATTCGAACCCCCGACCTGCAGATTCGAAGTCTGACGCTCTATCCAGCTGAGCTACAGGCGTATTATGACTAATCGCCCTGTCATTCGCACGGACTAGAGACTCCGTTGCCGTGTGACTCATAAAGTCGTAAGAGTATAATAAATAAACACTGTATTGTCAAAAAAAATAAAAAAAAATAGCTTTCAAAATATGAATATGAGTGATTCCCTAAAATCAGTACAGCATTCCTTTTAGGGTCAATCTCCCTTTGTTTGGAGAAATGGGTTTGTGAAATTTTTCCCAAATAATTTTATCTCAAACTTGCCGAAACAATTTATTCTTGTTACTATATAATTTTAAAATTTCTAAATAAAGGAGCCACAGTGGAACTATTAAATATGCTCAATCTGGAGTATTTTCTTATTCTCTTTCCGCTGGTTGCTGCAGTTCTTCTTCTGATCCTTAGAAAAGGATTCATGAGCGGATTGGTAAACATCATCGCCAGCATTCTCATAGCAGGAGCCTCTATCCTTCTTCTTATAACTGGGTTTAACTCTGAACCTGCCTTTTTCTCAGCTCATTTCCCATGGGTAGACAAGGCTATGATTCTTATTGAAATCATAATCGGACTTTACATATTATGGATAAGTGTCAAAGCGAAACAGTGGGTCACCCTCCTGTTACTTGTTGTCCAGATGACAGCACTCCTCTATTTCGAGTTTACTGCACATCCCCATGCACAGTTCAACCTGTTCATTGACAAGTTTTCCATAATCATGGCCCTTATTATTGGCATTATTGGGACTCTCATCTGCATCTATGCGATCGGATACATGAAAGATTTTGCACACCATCAGGAAGGTAAAGTCCAGGACAGAAGAGGGTTCTTTTTCTTTACGCTGTTCATCTTTCTCAGTGCCATGTTCGGGATAGTCTTTTCAAACAACCTCCTATGGCTCTTTTTCTTCTGGGAAATCACAACACTCTGCTCTTTCCTTCTTATAGGATACAAACAGGATGAGGTTTCCAAGCAGAACGCATTCAGAGCACTCAAGTTCAACCTCGTAGGTGGTGTAGGATTCATTTTCAGTATGATCTATCTTTTCCATTCCTTCCATATTATAGAACTGGACAAGATGCTGACCCTTGGAAGTCTCAAACCAGTGCTGTTTGTTGCAGCAGGGCTTGCCTTGGCAGGAATCACAAAATCAGCACAGATGCCATTTTCAAAATGGCTGTTGGGAGCCATGGTCGCACCAACACCTGTTTCAGCGCTCCTCCATTCCAGCACGATGGTCAAGGCAGGTGTCTATCTGATTGTCAAGCTGTCCCCCATCTTCCAGAATACATATCTGGGATATTTTGTAGCTCTTGTCGGTGGTGTCACTTTTGTCATAACATCCTTCCTTGCCATTTCCCAGTCAGATGCAAAGAAAGTGCTTGCTTATTCTACCATTGCGAACCTAGGACTGATTGTCATGTGCGGAGGCATGGGGACATACGAAGCTGTGTGGGCTGCCATCTTCCTTATCATTTTCCATGCTATGGCAAAGTGCCTCCTCTTCCTCTGTGTTGGAACAATTGAACACAAACTGGAAAGCCGAAACATTGAAGACATGTCTGGATTGATCAGGACACTTCCAAAACTCTCTGTCATGATGCAGATTGGCATAGCAGGAATGTTCCTGGCTCCCTTTGGCATGCTGATTTCCAAATGGGCTGTTCTTAAGGCTATTGTTGATCTGAATCCACTGCTTGCAGTATTTCTGATCTTCGGTGGATCTGCAACTCTCTTTTTCTGGATCAAGTGGCTAGGCAAACTCATCATTACCGAAAAATACGAACTGAATGTAGAAAACAGGATCAGTCCCACAATTTGGACCCCCCTTTTCTTTCTGGCTGCTGCAACAATCATCACTTGCGCCATTTTTCCCATAGTTTCACATACCTTGGTCATCCCCTATATCATGTTTTTTTATGGTAACCATGTGACAGATGTCATCTCACAAGGGAACATGAAAATCATGCTGATCATGCTTGGCATGCTGGCACTTTTCCCCATCTCCTTGATCAACTATAAGAGCAGGGTGAAAGTGGTTTCCCCTTACCTTGGAGGAACGAACAACCCTTCAGACAGCACCCAATACTTCGGGTCTGCAGGGAAAACATACGGTATCAGCATGAAAAACTATTATATGGAAAACATATTCGGTGAGGAAAAACTTTTTAATCCAGGTGTCATTGCTGGTGTAACCCTCCTCATCATCATGTTCGGAGTGTGCTTCCTATGAAAACAATCATCCTCTGCGCAGCGTTCATCATATTCGCCCCCGTCATCGGCGGTCTTTTGGCAGGATTGGACAGGATCCTTTCAGCACGGTTCCAAGGTCGCGTTGGTCCCCCGCTGTTTCAGCCTTTTTTTGACGTTCTGAAACTGTTCCAAAAAGAGAATATCGTTGTAAGAAGATCACAAAACCTCTATATCTGGTTCTTCCTGATTTTCACAGTCTTCATGGGATGCCTTTTTTTCAGCGGTGGCGACCTTCTTCTTGTCATTTTTGCAACTACGCTGGCTTCCATTTTCTTCGTACTTGCAGGATACAAGGTAAGCTCACCCTTCAGTTTCATAGGGACTGAAAGGGAGCTGATACTTCTCATGGCAGAAGAGCCTGTGATACTTCTCGGAGCCGTCGGGATGTACATGGTCACACACAGTTTCAAAGTTGGCCAGATAGCAGCTTGGAATGAAATGTCCCTGGCGCTCTACCTGCCCGGTCTTCTGATAGGTTTCATTTTCGTGCTTGTCATCAAAATGAAAAAATCACCTTTTGACCTTTCCTTTGGACATCATGCGCATCAGGAGCTTGTAAAGGGAATGACAACAGAATTTTCAGGAAAAGCGCTGGCTGTCATTGAAATCACACATTGGTATGAGATTGTTTTCATCCTTGGATTCATATTCCTTTTTTTCGCAAAAACTCCAGTCCTTGGTATCATCATAACAGTATCCCTCTATTTTCTTGCTGTTTTCATTGATAACACGTTTGCCCGTGTCAAATGGCAATGGGCCCTTAAGAACACATGGATTGTCACTCTTGTCCTAGGATTCGGCAATCTTGTAGTGCTTTCCCTTCTTCCTATCCTATCAAGGATCATGAGGTAACAAAAATGTCATATCTATCAAAATCACCATGGGTTATCCATTATGACGGGTCTTCCTGCAATGGCTGTGACATAGAAGTCCTAGCCTGCCTGATGCCACATTTTGATATAGAACGTCTCGGCATCATCAATACAGGAAACCCTAAACATGCGGACATTCTGCTCATCACTGGCTCAGTCAATGACCAGAACAAGGAAGTGCTCCAGAACATCTATAACCAAATGCCTGACCCCAAAGTCGTTGTAGCTTTAGGTATATGCGCCACATCAGGTGGAATCTTCCAGGAATGCTACAACATTTACAGAGGTGTTGACAAGCTGATTCCAGTTGATGTCTATGTCCCTGGATGTGCTGTAAGGCCAGAAGCCATCATTGATGGTGTTCTAGCAGGTCTTAAGGCTCTGGAAGAAAAGTATAAGAAACTGCAGGAACACTCCAAAGACGCTTCCACTCTTCCTGTTGAGATTGCGACAGTTGAAGATGCAGACGCTATCCTCGACCTTCAAAAATCAGCATTCATCAGCGAGGCGGAGCTTAACAATGATAGGAACATTGACCCCATGACACAGACTATTGAAGAACTCAGGAACGATTTCAAATCACACATCTTCATGAAAATTTCTATTGGCTCAAAAATTGTGGGAACTGTCAGAGGCCAGAAAAACGGGAACAGATGCCTGATTTACAGGCTTGCAGTGGATCCGAACTATCAAGGACTTGGAATCGGAACCAGGCTGATGAAGGCAATGGAAAATTATTTTTCAGACTGCGGCATTCTGGAAATATTCACCGGGTCAAACAGCAGAAGCAACCTTTTCTACTACAAGAAACTGGGATATATAGAAACTCGGACTGAACAACGTGGAACGCATACCAGAGTCTATCTTGAGAAAAACCGCGAGGTGAACAAATGAATTACGAACAGCAAACCTTGCTTGAAATATCCAAAAACGAGCTTGTATCAAAAGTGAAGGAAATGAGCGATGCAGGACAGCGCCTTGTACAGATCTGCTGTACGAAGATGCCTTCAACATGGGAACTGAACTACTCATTTGACAAGGATTTCAAGTACACAAACTACAAAGTGATCATCAACTCACTTGACGAAGAAATTGAAAGCACCAGTGGCATTTACATGCCTGCCCTCCTCTATGAGAATGAGATCCATGACTTGTATGGAGTCAAATTCAAAAACATTTTGATAGATTACAAAGGGAATTTTTATAAGACACGTGTAAAAACGCCATTCAGTGTCCCTACCCCTTCGGGACTCTCTCCAGAAAGGGAAAGCGAGAAAAAAGCATGAGTAACAGAACCATCATCCCATTTGGACCACAGCATCCAGTCCTTCCAGAACCTATCCATCTTGACTTGGTTGTTGAAGATGAAAAGGTAGTGGAAGCGATCCCATCTATAGGATATATCCATAGAGGATTGGAAAAGCTCGTAGAAAAAAAAGATTTTATTGATTATGTGTTTGTAGCAGAACGCATCTGCGGAATCTGCAGTTTTACACACGGGATGGCCTATTCACAAGGCATTGAAGCCTTGATGAAGATGGAAATTCCTCCCAGAGCCGTTTACCTGAGAATGTTCTGGTCTGAACTTTCCAGAATGCACAGCCATCTTTTATGGCTTGGACTCATGGCAGATTCTTTCGGATTTGAAAGTCTCTTCATGCATACATGGAGGCTCAGAGAAAAAATTGTAGATATCGCAGAAGAGACGACAGGTGGACGTGTGATTTGGGCATCCTGCAAAGTCGGTGGTGTCCGTAGGGATATTGAGAATGGAAGGTTCCGGGCCATAGTCAAGGACCTCGTCGATTTCAAAAAAGAACTTCGAAGCGTTCTAGATGTATTCCTGAAGGACTCCTCAGTAAAACATAGGACTGTGGGAGTTGGTGTGGTCACAAAAGAGAATGCATACAAGCTAGGAGCAGTAGGTCCGACACTGCGTGGAAGCGGAGTTGCTGAAGATGCACGCATGCTTGGATATGCAGCATACAAGGAACTTGATTTTTCACCTATCGTAGATATGGCAGGGGACTGCTATGCCAGGACCAAAGTCCGTGTTCTGGAAATATACCAGGCCATTGATCTTATCAGGCAGATTGGTGGGAAAATCCCAGATGGTCCAATTGATGTAAAAGTGACAGGGACACCAAATGGAGAATTCTTTTCACGTGCAGAACAGCCACGCGGCGAAGTCATCTATTATGCAAAAGGAAACGGAACCAAATTCCTGGACAGATTACGTGTCAGGACACCAACTTTTGCAAACATCGCTCCATTGATCACAATGTTACCAGGAAGCGACCTAGCAGATGTGCCTGTGTTAGTCCTTTCCATAGACCCATGCATCAGCTGTACAGAAAGATAAGGAGAAAGACATGTCCTTTTTTTCAATGACGACAACAGTAATTAAAAGTTTTTTCAGGAAACCCTATACAACGAAATATCCTTTTGCCCCAGCAGTCCTCGTAAAAGGGTCGAGAGGAAGTATACAGATTGATATTGACAAATGCATATACTGCAGCATCTGTGCAAGGAAGTGCCCCACTTTCGCTTTGAAAGTGGACAAGAACGAAAGGTCTTGGACAATTGAAAGGCTGAAGTGCATCACCTGCAATATCTGTGTAGAAGCGTGTCCCAAGAAATGCCTATCCATGGAGAAGCAATATTCCGCATCTGTGGTGAAAGGGTCCGCAGAAAAACACATCGGGAAAACGCCCCAGGGGCCAACAATAGCAGCTTAGAAGTAATGGGGACGGTTCTCATATCTTTTCTGCAGGGATTCTCCATTTTCCTTTCTGATCCCAAAGCCATTGATTTCCAAAGGCATGGCATTCT
>DYKD01000153.1 GCA_020722765.1 Brevinema andersonii
ATTCACAAAATTTAAGGTTATTTAAAATTGGCTTTTATTTAATAATGCGTGATTAGTTATATTTGTTATAAATTATATTTGAAATAAAAACGCACTCCAGGTGATAATTTTACTACGCTACGCGCCTTCTGCGCGTTTGCGATCACGCCTGCCCAACGGCTCGCGCTTCACCTACGCCGCTGAGCGCAGCGGAGCGGAGTCAGGTGCAAGCGCTTGTTGGGCAGCGCATATCACGCTTCACTGTTCTGGCACTTCTACTACAGGTATACTCTCGTTGTCAGCCATCATGAACAACTCATATAGCTGCTGAATAATGTCGCCGTTTGGTGGGTTATGGAAGATAAGAGCGCCAGATGTATGAAGGCGTCCATCAACATCGTAGATGTCAAGAGTGATAGCTGCTACCTTATCCTTGATAATGAACACATCTGGACCAAAGATGACCCTACTTTTCTTGAGTGTAACTT
The DNA here is from genome assembly GCA_020722765.1 of Brevinema andersonii. Taxonomy (GTDB): domain Bacteria; phylum Spirochaetota; class DYKD01; order DYKD01; family DYKD01; genus DYKD01. The sequence continues at coordinate 468 of DYKD01000153.1, forward strand.
TACCGGGCTTGTCTTTCCTTAGCTCTACCATCTGTTTTGCGTGATCAATCATCCATCCCTTTACGCGCCCAGCAGTGATTTTCACATCCTGGGGAACCTCATCAAAGCAAATTATTCGACGATAAGTAATACCAGGCTCCTTCGCTTTATCTATCAATATCTGAGAATACTCTTTACGAGACTGTTTATACTGCTCTGTTTCATGCGGGTTCTCTTCACCACCGCGCGGTGTGTAATGCGCCATCACCAGTATCTCGTCCCTGAGTCCAGCTTTACGGATATAATCCAATAGCCTTCCATGAAACTTTCCCGTTCCTCTGTCAATTGGCTCAAACACTATTTCCGCAGGAGTACCGAGTCGCTCTTCAATTCGAAGCCACTTGTTCTCTCGATTCTCCGCTCGCCGTGCAAAGAAGAGAATAGCTATCAAAGCTATGACAGCCAGTAATCCCACAATGACAAGTCCTGTCAATGTGGCGAGTGTTTCGGTGGAGAAAAGCGGGGCAGAGATAATTTCTAGCCCTTCTCCAAGAAATAGCCCAAATATGAGGATGGCAATATATAATAGAAAAGACAGAAGCCAATTATCCCTTTCTGTACTCATAGCTACTTAACCCTTTCTGTACTCATAGCTACGAAGCATTCGCTGCCCAACGGCGCGGCGGAGCAAAGCGGAGCGAAGCGTCCGTATAACGTATCGAGGATAAAAGAAGTCCAGCCCTCTATGCATTTTGATTTTGTCTTTAAACCATTAAAATTACCGATAACTATGTTTTCATCTTTCAGCCCTCGCTTATGGCTTAGAGGGCTGGGTTTGGGGAAATCTTTGATTTCCCTTTTATCCGCTGTTATATGACCCGAAGGGCAGAGTTCCGAATCCCGCCCAAAATATTAATCCAATAATCCCAAAATTCTTTTCTGCTCATTTTTCAAGCAGTTTATCTATTTCTATTTTGTCCATTTTCTCAGCTTAAAAATCAAGTGGACTAACATCGGGTTTTAGACCTTTTCATTACTCTTCTTTAAATTTGAAAAAGACAAGACCAATGGTAAAGCAGATTGCTCCATATAAAGCCAGAACTCCGATCTCAAGCCAAACATCGGTCAGACCTTTGCCATAAATTAAAAGATCAGAAAAGGCATCCATGCCCCAGGCAGTAATGGTAATGTGAGCTAGCTTCTGCATCCATTCTGGTTCAATCCAAAGAGGCCACCAAGAGCCACCCAGAGCTGACATGGATAAAATGATAAGTATGGAGACTGGCACAGCCTGTCTTCTTGACTTAACAAAAGAAGAGATCAAAATTCCAATAGAGGTAGCAGCAAAGCTAATGGCACAGACAACCAAAGCCAAAGCCAGGATTGATTTCCCAAGATCAAGACCAAAGGCAAAATGGGCAATAGTCAGTATTATAGCCATCTGCAAAATGGCTACCAAGAACCAAGAGAAAAGCTTTCCTGCCAAAAGAGAAAATTTACTGATTGGTGAGATAAGAAGTCGCTTAAAGGTTCCTATCTCCTTTTCTTCTAGGAGAGCTTCTGCTCCTCCCATAATACCAAAGAGCATGAACATGATGGCATAGCCTGGAACATTTTTGGCAAAGGGATCTGCCTCTCTGGTTTCTTCTCTGGCTTTGATTAGAGAAAGACCTAAGGTTGGCTTCTTACCTAACTCAAGGCTAAGCTTCTGAGCTTCCAAAGCTATTTTTTCTGGATCAGCTTTGGGATTTACTTTCATAGCTTCTATTATGGCAACCTGGGTGGCCAGCCCTACACTGTTAATTTTCTCTATTATTCCTTGAGTTATTCCTTTAACAAATGGATACTCAACATCTGAGTTAGGATCATAAAGCAGGTTTAGTTCTGTCTTTCTGCCTAAAGTAATATCTTGGCTAAAATTTTCTGGAATAATTAAAGCTACAGAACGTTTTCCGTCTCCTACTTTTTGCCTAGCCTCCTCTTCTGGAATATCTTTCTCCAAAGTAATATTGGGATGATCTTCTAGAGTAGTGACGATTTCTCTTGATATCTCGCCTTCTTTATCATAATTAACAACAGGAAGCTTGACATCCATCTCTCCCCCACCAAATACTCCAGAGAGAGCAAAGCTGGCAATGATAATAACTACAATGGGAACTAAAAGAAGCATAATCAAAGCCCCTTTATCTCTCCAGAGAATAAGAAGATCTTTAATTGTGACTTGGAGAAGATTTTTCATTTTAGTCTCGAAGTCTTTTTCCAGTTAATTGAATAAATAGCTGTTCTAGTCTACCAGCTTTAGTAGGTTTAATCTTCACCTTGGCTTCAAGTTTCTTAAGAAGTTCTTCTAAAGTACCTAAAGCAATAATCTTCCCCTCATCAATAATGCCAATTCTTCCGCAGAGCTTTTCTGCCTCTTCCATATAATTGGTGGTATATAGAATAGCAATGCCTCTCTCTTTAATTTTAAGAATATTTTCAAAGATTAGTTCTCGAGATTGGGGATCAACCCCTAAAGTTGGTTCGTCGAGCATCAGAAACTTCGGATCGTTTAAGAGTCCACAAGCAATGTTGAGCCTTCTTTTCATTCCTCCAGAATATATTTTTACAGGATCGGCTCTTCTCCCATAAAGTCCTACCAAATCCAAAAGCTCTTTACATTTTTCTTTTAACTTTTTTGACGGGATATTGTAAATCCTGCCAAAAAAACTTAGGTTTTCCATAGCAGTCAGGCTTGGGTACAAAGAGATTTCTTGAGGAACAACCCCAATTATCTGTTTTACTTCTTGAGGTTGTTTAACTATACTTTTTCCTGCTATCCAAGCCTCACCCGATGTTGGCTCAAGATAGCAAGAGAGCATATTAATGGTAGTAGTTTTTCCTGCCCCATTTGGACCAAGAAGGCCAAAAATCTCTCTTTCTTGAATATCAAAAGAGACCTTGTTTACTGCAACTAGATCACCAAACTTTTTGGTTAAGTTTTTTACTTGGACAATGCTTGTCATGGTTCTATTCAAAACTCAGCCCTCAGCAAAAATATAGTCTAACGTCGGGTTTTAGACCTTTAATAACTTTTCTTGATAATCTTTTACAAAGTA
>DYKD01000053.1 GCA_020722765.1 Brevinema andersonii
TCCCCCAACTCCACCATCGGCCATTTGGCATTGCCGTAATCCACCGTCTCACGATAGCGATCACCTGTGAGATTGTAGTCGCCATTTTCCGCGATTTTTTCTTTTTTGACTGCAAAAGCAAAACCCTCTTTGGCAGGAAAACCAAAACCCCCTAAATCCCCCTTATCAGGGGGATTTTTCTTGCTCTCTTCGTTATCAAGAAAACTTTCCTTACTCCCTCCCTGATAAGGGGGAATTTTTTTGCTCCCTCCCTGATAAGGGAGGGTTGGGGTGGGTTTTATTTTCTCCATCAAATCATCATAAACACCTTCAATATTGTTCAAAACTTCATCATTTGTATATCTTACAACAGTTAATCCATATTGATTAAGAATTTCTGTTCTTATTTCGTCATATTCTTTTTTATCGGTATGACTATCTCCATCTATTTCAATAATAAGACGAAGTTTAGAGCAGTAAAAATCAGCAATAAAATTATCTAATGGTTTTTGACGATGAAATTTATAATCCAAAAAGTTCTTACGTCTCAAAACTTCATTCCACATTTTTTGTTCTGCTTTGGTTGGATTCTTTCTATTCTCTCTCGCCAACTCTGTGAGTTTTTGATTATAAGGAATATACAAAAATTCCTTTTGCTCCTCCTCTGATACGGGAAGATCGGGAAGGGTTTGATCTTCTTTCCTGACAAGGGAGGCTAGGGTGGTTTTCTTCCACTGGTTCAAAATGTGAAGACAGTCGGGCAAATCATTTTTATCAATCTTTCTTCTTTGAGCCCCCAGATCAAAACCGTCATTTTCTACTTTGAGGAAGAGAATTTCATCCGTTCTTTTGGCTAGTTCTTTATCCAAGAGCAAAATAGAAGTCTTGACTCCACTATAGGGCTGAAAAACCCCGCTTGGCAGACTCACGACTGCATAGAGTCCCCAGTTTTCCATCAGATTTTTACGGAGATTTTTGTAGGCATTGGCAGATTGGAAAATAATCCCTTCGGGAACGATAATCCCTGCACGACCTTTTATGCTGAGATGCTCGGCGATATAATCGACAAACAGGACTTCGGCACGATTGGCTTGGATGCTAAACCTTTTGTGTGGCACGATGCCACCTTTTGGAGTCATAAATGGCGGATTGGCAAGAATGACATCAAAGGTTTCATCCCATCTTTTTTCGCTTGAAAGAGCGTCGTATTCGTGGATTTTTGGTTCTGGAAATCCGTGTAAATACATATTCACGAGCGCCAATTTCACCATGTCTGGCGAAATGTCATAGCCCGTAAGATTATTCATCAAGCGCAATTTTTCGTCTGGCGTCAAACCTCTTGCCACACCTTCCCCCTTGATAAAGGGGGATTGAGGGGGATTCTGCTTCAAAATATGCTTATAGGCGGAAATCAAAAATCCAGCAGTTCCGCAGGCGGGATCAAGGATGGTTTCGTTTTTCTTGGGATCAACTACTTCAACAATAAAATCAATGATGTGGCGAGGTGTGCGGAATTGTCCTGCGTCGCCTTGGCTTCCGAGAATAGAAAGCAGATATTCAAAAGCGTTGCCTAAATTTTCGCTATGTTCGTAAGTAAATTCGTTGATCTCCTTGAGGAAGAGCGAAAGCGTGCGTGGGTCGTTGTATGGCAAAAACGCGCCTTTGAAAATATCACGGAACAATTGCGGAATATGCGGATTTTTGGACATATTCGTAATTGCCTGAACATAGAGATCAAGGCGTTCTTGCCCTGAAAGTCTGTTATCCAGAAGTTTTGTCCATGAATATTTTTTCCACTCTTTAACAAAAAATTGGATTTTGAGACCGACCTCTTCATTCTCCTTATCCATATCATCCATAAACTTATAGATGAGCGCTGTTGTGATTTGTTCAACTTGGGCTTTTGGGTCTGGCACTTTGCCGACAAGGATTTGCCTCGCAGAATCAAGTTTTCGTTTTGTCGTTTGATCAAGCATATTATTTTCTCTTTTTAGGTTCTAAAAGATTTTTGATCTCGCGGTCAAAATCAGACACAAAAAGTCTGTCTTGGATAATTCTATATTTTTCAAATTGTGTTTCTGAATGAAGTTTGGCTTCTTCATGACTGATTTTTCAGGCATCCATAAGTATTTCTCTCTCATTGAATTCTAGAAATGAATCAAGTCTCTTGCTCCAATCTTCCATGGTCATCGGGATATTTCTCTCTGCCTGCAATTCCGCATAGTCGAGATACATTGAGACCAATCGTTCTAAGAAATTCAATTCCTTTCCTGTGAGATAATTTTTCGCAATACTCACATCATATTTTTGGATTTTTCCTTGTGGTGCATCTGCCCAGCTCGTCAGTCCCATATTTTCTTTGTCTGCATTCGCTCTTTCCACGATAATTTCTGGAGCGGTATGCCTGTGTATGGCATAGTGCAGTTTGTTTTGCACAATCTTGAAAAACTTGATAGTGGTGGGAGCGGAAGGATCATAATCCACGCTCGTTGCATAAATATCTGTCACTTTTTGATAAAACATCCTTTCTGAGAGTCGAATTTCCCTGATCTTTTGGAGTTGTCTTTCAAAAAATGCTTTGTCAAATTGATTGGCTTTTTTTAGCCTTTCTGTGTCCATTGTCCAGCCTTGGATCGTGTAATCTTTGACGATCTGTCTTGCCCATTTGCGAAACTGCACAGCTCTTTCATTTTCTATTTTGAAACCGACAGAAATAATGGCTTGAAGATTGTAATGATCTTGATTTCTTTTTACTTCTCTATTACCTTCTTTTTGAACTATTAAGTATTGCTTAATAGTTGCGGAATCAATTTCGCCCATTGAAATAAGTGTGCTGATGTGTTGGTTAATGGCAGAAATCGAAACCCCATATAATTCTGCCATCATTTTTTGAGTCATCCAGATATTTTCATCCTCATAGCGAACTTCTATATTTGATGGGTCATCACCACTTGCTGAAACAAATGTTAAATACTGGGCTGTACTTGAGTTTATGGTTTGTGGTAATGATTTTTTTCTGTCTTTTTTCATGATTTTTCGGTTACCTCATGTAAATATTGACGGGAACATAATCTTTTACATAAGAAGGAACAGTTTCCCGCCAGCCATCCAATTGTTTGAACTCCGCCATTGTAAATCCGGCAAATTCCCTCGGAAATCGCTTGTTGTTTATCTCATTTCTAAAATATTCACTCGTAATATACGCTTTCAGATAATTTTTGATATGCGGAACATACTTGCTTTCAGGTTTGTAGATTGAGATAAACTTTTCGCATTCTTCTTCCAGCTTCTGGTCTTTGGATTTGAAAACATCAATCAAGCCAAAAGCTCTTTCCAGAAATTCACGCCAGGAAATACGGCGATCAAGATTTTCGCTCCTGCGGATTTTTTCAAGATTCAAGAATAATTTCGGTTTGTCTTCGTATTTGTCCCGCATTATCTGCACGGCTTTGTCCCATTGCTCGTTTTCCACGGCAGATTTTACTTCGGGATCTTTTTGCAATTCTTCCCGGGCTTTTTCAAAAAGTTTGCGGTCAACTTTCATCCCCTCGATTCCGACAGGTGTTTCGATGAGCGTTTTTACTTTATCGGGATTAAAGACTTCTATCTCATCAAAATCAACGCCAAGTCCTTCTCCGTCTGTTCCTTTCTGTTTTACAGGCAACTTTAAAATTTCATCATAATCAAACTTTTTTTCAAAATATTCGCAGTTTGCGAAGAAATCGAAAAATTTGAAATGGTCTTTTGGCTTTTTGTGCTTCTCACCGTATTCATCGACATATTCAAAAGTGAATTTCCTGGTTCCTCGTCCTTTGATTTGAATGAAATCAGTCGGCGAAAAGACCGGTCGCATAAGAGCAAGATTCAAAATATCCTGGCAGTCATAACCGGTCGTCATCATGCCGACAGTTACGCAAACTCTCGTTTTGCTGGATTTGTAGTTTTCCAAAAATCTGGTGTGTCCATTCAAATTGTTGTTTGCGAAATTGATCGTGAATTGCTGGCTGTCGGGAATATTAGAGGTAATTTGTACGGCAAAATCAGAATTGTATTTTTCTGGCCAAAGTTGGCTTGCCATTTGATTGAGCGTCTGGGTGATTTTGGAAGCGTGTTTTTGACTGACGCAAAATATGATACTTTTACCGATCTCACGGCTTATCGGATCTTTGACGGCGTTTTCAATAAATGTCTGGCAAAAAACACGATTTGTTTTTTCGGAAAAGAATTTTTTTTCAAAGTCCTTTTGGGAAAATGTTTCTTCGTGCTCAACGCCTTCTTCGTCGGAAACCATAACCGCATAGCCCTTTTCTGAAAGTAATTCTGTTGTGATGTCGGTTCGTGCGTCTGAAACGATAGGGTTGATCAAAAATCCTTCTTTTACGCCGTCAAGCAAACTGAAACGAAAAGTCGGCTCGCCATTTTTACAGCCAAAAGTCGTGTACGTGTCCAAGAGTTGCCGTCTTTCCCAAGCTCGTGGATCTTTTTGAGATAATTTTTGCGGATCAACATTTTTCAAATAATCTTTGGGCGTTGCGGTTAAACCCAATTTGTAGCCTATAAAATATTCAAAAACCGCCCGCGAGTTTCCACCGATTGAACGATGAGCTTCATCGGAAATGACAAGGTCAAAATCAGTCGGTGAGAAAAGTTTTTTGTATTTGTCTTGGGATGAAAGGCTTTGAACGGTTGTAATGACGACGTCCGCTTTTTTCCAGTCATCACGGTTTTGTTTGTAGATAACGGAGGAAAAGTCGTTGTTCAAATAGCGGATAAAGTTCTTATGTGCCTGATCTTCCAATTCCAAACGATCAACTAAAAATAGGATTCTTTTGGCGTTGCCAGTCCGTAAAAACAGTTTGATGATTGCTGCGGAAATAAGTGTTTTCCCCGTGCCTGTCGCCATTTCAAAAAGAAAGCGATCATTTCCAGCTTCTGCTGATTTTTGCAGGGCGTGAACCGCTTTGAGCTGATAAGGCCGCAAAATTCGCAAATTTTCATCCCACAGGTACTGATCACGGGTTTCTTCTTTGAGATAACGGGGATCATCTTTGAAATTCGGGTTTTGAGTGAGGGCTATATAATCATCATTGACTTCTTCGTCCGCCAACCGCTGATTGTCGGGCTTAAAATCCAGCCTATGCTTCAAAGATTCTTGCGTTGGGAACTCAGTGATAATTTCGGGATCGCCACGTTCCAAATCCCAAAAATAATGCAGGTTGCCGTTTGAGAGAATGACGAAACGGACATGTTCGTTGTGGGCGTATTTTCTCGCTTGTTCTTTTCCATCCAGCGGGTTTTTATCTTCCTTTTTGGCTTCCAGAATAACGAGCGGGAACCCTTTTTCGTCAAGCAATAAAAAATCGATAAATCCGTTTTTTGTCGATTCAAAATCTTCACCAAAAGCATCAATATTTTTCTGCGTGAGTTTTACATTCGGTTCAAGCAAAATATTCGCTTGTCCCATTTCATTATAAAAAAAACGCCAGCCCGCCTGTTCAAGCAGTTTGTTTATTTTTATTCGTGCTTTCGCTTCTTTGGAGTTTGCCATAATCATATATCCAAGTTATTCGACAGTTACGATTTCTTCAGGCAACTGCCGATCATTCAAGGTCTGCTACCCGTAACCTTTCAGTCACAATATAGGTCATTTTTTCAATGATGGCAAAAATCTTTTTTAATTTTTCAGATAGACCTTTGCTACGGTACGACAACACTCTGAGACTGGTAGCCAGCCTTTTTGTTTCCGAAAACACAGATGGGCTTGCCTGATATTTAAAGGGATGAATGATGGATATTATTTTTTGACAATCAGAAAAATCCATGATACATTGGAAAACCTATGATATTCTTAAGCATCATGACAGACATCATTCTTCCCATCTTCGTGCTTGTTTTTGCAGGTTTCCTGCTGGACAAGAAGTTCAAGCTTGATCTGTCCACGCTTGCAAAACTTAACTTCTACATCTTTGTTCCTATCTTCATGTTCATGAAGATATCACAATCAGATGCTTCCCTTCTTGGTATGGGGTGGATTGCCATTTTTACAGCAGGTCATATCGCTCTGCTTCTTATCCTTTCTTGGCCTATCCTTTCCCTCAACCCTCTGAAAAAAAATAGGCCTATACTGCTGGCAGGTTCGTTATTCTATAACTCCGGAAATTACGGTATTCCTCTTGTCTTGCTTGTGTTCGGAGACCATCTTATCAGCTTCCTTGCCATGAACATCCTTGTACAGAACCTGCTCACTTTCACACTTGGGATTTTCATCCTGCATGCAGGAGAGCGCTCTGCCCGACGTGTCATTCTTGAGTTTCTTGGCATGCCCATGTTCTATGCCATTGCCTCAGCCCTGCTCATCAGATATTTCCAGATTCCCCTTCCTAAGCAGCTCGCCATCCCCTTGGAATATGTGGCTGCTGGTATGGTTGCTATAGCCCTTCTCACTCTTGGTTCACAGCTTTCAAGGTCAAAAATGATTGACAGGCTGGCTTCAGTCTCTCTCACTGTTTTTTTCAGGTTTGTCCTGTCTCCTTTGGTTGCTTTCCTGTTCTGCCTTTTTCTTCCTCTCTCCCTTGAGACAAAATCAATGCTGATACTTGTTTCATCGCTTCCTGTAGCTGTCAATGTGAATATCCTGGCTATGGAATCAGGGAAAGATCCGGAACTCGCATCGCAGATGGTATTCTGGACAACACTCATCAGTGGATTGACAGTTCCAGTATTCATCCTACTTCTTAGGATATCTTGAAAACATCCAGATATTTGCAAGTGCAAGACAGGAACAGATTGGGACGGGAAGGACCCTTATTTAGGGGAGTTGTCTGTTATGAATTTTTGCAATGTCAGAAGTGAGAGGGGTTTCCGTTCGAAAGTGACATTCAAGCTGGCAGCCAAGGATTCTATTTTCCTGTAATCCTGAAGCTCTGTTGTCATGAAAATCTTGATGTTCTCTGCGTTTTCAAGTGTCTGGATGTACATGATCACATCCATGCCATTGCCTGGTGGAACATCATATTCCAGAAAAACAAAATCCGGATTGAACCCTTCCCTCATCACTTTTTTCGCGTCAGGACAGGATTCAACAATCTTGTATTCTGCTTCGTTCTTTTTGGCAAGCAAAGGGTATAGTGTTCCAATACAGTTGGAGTCTTTGTCAACAAACAGGATTTTCATAATGACACCTTCAACTTTTTACTATTATATATATAGCATTATCGGTCTAAAAACAAAAAATTATTAATTCGAACCGTTTTTATTGCCATTTTCCCTTATTTTTGGCAATATGCCAGCCAAAGCCCTGGATCTGTGGCTGATTTTACTTTTTTCTTCCATGGAAAGTTCTGCAAACGTCTTTTTCAATGGACGATAGTAAAAAACGGGATCATATCCAAAACCTTCCGTTCCTGAAGGTTTTTCAGTGATCAACCCATGAACCTTGCCTGTGGATCTATGGATTTTTCCTTTATCATCCAAATATACCATGACTGTCATAAAATAGGCTTTTCTCTCTTTTTTACCTTTCATGTTCCTTAGCAGTTTGGAAATAATCTGTTTCTGGGTTCCTTTGGATCCAGCGTATCTTGCAGACTTCACACCTGGCTCTCCATCAAGCACATCCACGCAAAGCCCCGAATCATCTGCAAGGACAGCTTTCCCAAGAAGCTTGTGGATGGCTCTCGCTTTTATCAAGGCATTGTCAAAAAACGTGTTCCCTGTTTCGGGAATGTCCTTTATCTGGGGAAAATCCAATAATGAAGTGATCTTGAACCCTTTGAGCATTTTGCTGATTTCATCGACCTTATGCCTGTTTTTTGTGGCAAGTACGATCTGCATATCAGCTTTTCCTGTAAGTGCAAGCTGATGTTTCTGTTTCATAGACAGTCACAGAAGAGACACGGGCATGAGGATGAATAATCTTTTTCTCCATCATTTCAAAAATATATCTGGCAATATGTTCAGCAGAAGTGTTATAGGTTTTGAAGAATTCAACTTCTTCATTCAGGATCTTGTGGTCCAGGGTTTCAAGTATGTTTTTCAGCTCACTTTTTACGATGCCGAAATCTATGAGCATCCCTGCTTCATCAAGTTTGGTCCCTTCCATTTCAACAAACACTTTCCAGTTGTGTCCATGCATATTTTCGCATTTGCCTTTGTAATGGCGCAGGAAATGAGCTGCTGAAAATGAGTCTGTCACTTTGATGGTATACATTCTTGCTCCGGTTGTTCCAGTTTTTTTGTGAATATCCTGTAACGTTTGTATGTTTTGGCGCCGATGCTTTCCACACTGTGCCGCAAAGCAAGGTCATCCTCAGGAATCCAGGAAAGTTCTGCATCAATATAGCCGTGTTTTTTGGCGGCTTCCCACATGTGAAGATAGAGAACAGCATCGAGTCCTTTGGCCCTGTGGTTTTTCAGCAATCCGATTTTGACCATCCTGATGGCAGTGATTTTTTTACTGTAGTAGAGAAGTTTGAAGATGCCTGCAGGGAAAAGTCTTCCCTTATCAAGATGCCTGAATGCCTGTGAAAGATCAGGCAAGGCTAAGGCAAACCCTATTGGTTTTTTTTCCACTTCCATGATGTAGACAAGATCAGGCACGAGGAATGTCTTCATTTCTGCCGCAAAATGGCGCATCTCCTTTTCCGTAAGGGGGACAAAGCCCCAGTTATCAGACCAGGCTTTGTTATAGATTTCAAGAATGGTCGCCATTTCCTGATCATAACATTTCATGTCTATGGGTCGCACTATGGCTTTGCAGCGTGTTTGTATCTTCGCGGCAGGAAGGCGCAGCCTGTCGGGTATATCCTTGATAACATCGAGATGATAAGCGACAATATCCTTATCTTTTTTAAAATGCAAGCCATTCATCAGCCCGATATAATAGGACGGGTTATAAGGCATGTGGATCATAGGACATGAGTCAAATCCTTCCACAAGCAATCCGCTTTCATCTGTGGTGGTAAAACTGGCAGGGCCGCGAAGCGTGTCCATTCCTTTTTCCATTCCCCATTCTTCAACGCTGTCCATAAGCTTTCGTGCGACATGGCTGTCATCTATGGAATCGAAATATCCGAAAAGGATTTTTTTCTCAGAATGATGTTCGTTATCCCTGTAATCGATTATGGCTGCTATCCTACCGACAATCATTTCTTTTTTGACTGCGAGGAAAAGCTGCACTTCGGCATGTTCAAACATGGGATTTTTCTTGGGATTGAATCGGTTCTCCATGTCAGTAATGACAGGAGGTATCCAGTAAGGGTCATTGTGATAAAGTGAAAAAGGGAATTTTATGAAATGGGAAAGGTCTTTGGGAGAGAGGACTTTTCGTATATCGATTTGCTCGGACACTCCCCCTCCTTAAATAATGCCTAACGACTTTCCTATTTTTTCAAATGCGGTCAGAACCCTGTCCATCTGGTCTTCTGTATGGGTAGCCATATAACTGGTTCTGATCAAGGCCCGGCCATGCGGTACTCCAGGATAGACAACAGGATTTACAAAGATATCCTCATCATCCGTGAGCCTTCTCCAGAACTCAAAACATTTCATGTCATCGCCTATGACAACAGGAATGATGGGCGTTTCTGCCACACCTATGTCGAAACCAAGGCTCCTGAAAGCCTTCAGCATCTTGTTCGTGTTGTTCCAAAGTTTCTGTATGCGTTCAGGTTCCTTCTCCATGATGTCCAAAGATGCCAATGCCGCTCCAACAGCAGCAGGAGTGGGAGAAGCATGGAATATGAGTGTTCTGGAATTATGTTTGAGAAAATCTATGATCTTGGCAGGACCAGCGATATAACCACCCAAAGAGGCGAGTGATTTTGAGAATGTTCCCATGATGAGGTCTGTTTCAGAATCAAGATGAAAATGATTGGCAGTGCCACGACCGTTCTTGCCAAGGACACCGAGGGCATGTGCATCATCGACCATCACACGTGCGCCATATTTCTTGGCAAGTTTTATGATTTCAGGAAGATTCGCAATGTCACCTTCCATGCTGAAAATCCCGTCAACGACTATGAGCTTTCCCTTGTCTCCTGAGTTTCTCAGCTTTTCCTCAAGATCTTTCATGTCATTATGTTTGAACCTATAAGACTTGGCAAGCGTAAGCCTGGATCCTTCAAAAATGGAAGCATGATCCAGTGTGTCTAGGATAAGGATGTCATTTCTTCCTGTGATATATGAAATGACTCCTTGGTTGACCATGTAACCTGTTGAATAGAGGAGAGCGGCTTCCTTATTTACAAACTTGGCAAGTTTGCTTTCCAACTCCTCATGAAGGTCCAGAGTCCCATTGAGAAACCTCGATCCTGCACAGCCAGTCCCATATTTTTCCGTAGCTTTTATGGCTGCTTCCTTGACGCGAGGATCATTTGTCAGACCCAGATAGCTGTTCGATCCGAGCATGAGAACCTGCTTCCCTTTGATAGTCACAACAGTCTCTTGCGCAGAGCTGATAGGCCTGAAATACGGATATATTCCCTGCTCCCTGATTTTATCGGCATCGTCATACTGGTAACATTTATCAAAGATATCCAAAGTCAATCTCCTTTGTCACTTCACAATTTCAATTTAGACTATGAAATACAATGGTTTTTTAGTATTATCTTTACAAAGCATAAAAATAATGATATATTATGAAAAGTCCAATTTTTCTTATCAAAGAGAGTTTTGATTAGAGGTACTGATGGAACTTTCAATTGTTATCATGGCTGGTGGCAGGGGTGAACGTTTCTGGCCTTTAAGCCGAAATTCCAGACCGAAGCAGTTTCTTCCAGTTGTCAGGGATGATTTGACCATGGTTGAAGAGACTCTTCGTAGAGCATGCAAGATTACAGCGTTGGAAAATGTATTCATTTCGATCAGGGCGGATCTTCTTCCTGCAGCTCGTGAAATCCTTCCGGATTTCCCTCTTGATAATTTTATTGTAGAGCCCATTCCACGGGATACCGCAGCAGCCATGGGCCTGGCTTCCATTTTCGTGGAACAGATGCGGCCTGGAACTGTGATGGCTCTGCTTCCCTCAGACCATCTTGTCTCTCCTGATGAATCATTCATCAACGATATCAAATCTGCAGCTAAAACAGCCTACGACACTGACTGCCTCATGACATTGGCCATCAAACCAACACGTGCTGATACTGGATACGGATATATTCACATTGGCGAACTGATCAGGAACAAGAACGGACACCAAGCATACGAAGTCCGCCAGTTTCTGGAAAAACCAGATATCAAGCAAGCGATGGAGTTCTGTTCGAAACCGGACTATTTCTGGAATGCTGGGATATTCGTCTGGAAACCTTCAGTGCTCCTTAACGAATTGGAACGTCATCTTCCAGCACATCATGCAGGTCTTGTGGAAGCTGCTGATTACATTGGGGATGTGGCTTTTGTAGAAAAGACAACCCCTATATTTGAGAAATTTGAAAAGATATCTGTTGATTATGGGATCATGGAAAAGGCAGACAACGTACTCTGCATGAAAGCGTCTTTTGAATGGGATGACATTGGAAACTGGACAGCACTTGAAAGGCTGAAAGGAATGGATGCGGAAGGAAACGTATTGACAGGTACGTCTTTGGCAATGGACTCGTCAAACTGCGAAGTGCTCAATTATTCAAAAGAGAAACTTGTTACGCTTGTAGGCATGAAGGATGTGATTGTAGTGAACACAGAAGATGCCATACTGATATGCGACAAGGGTTCAGAGCAGAAGATCAAGAAGCTTGTGAAAAGGATGGAAGGGGAGAATGGGCTGAAGAGGTATGTGGAATGAAAGTCTCCGATTATATTGTACAATTTTTAGTTGAAAAAAAATCAAAGATAGTTTTTGGCTATATTGGAGGAGCCATAACACATCTTGTTGATTCTTTACATACAAATAAGAATATCAGGTTTATACCAACATATCATGAACAGACAGCGGCTTTTGCAGCTGAGGGATATTCAAGAGTTTCAGGAGAAGTGGGTGTTGCCATCGCTACAAGCGGGCCTGGGGCTACAAATCTCATTACTGGAATCGCAGATGCCTGGTTTGATTCCATTCCTGCGCTTTTTATCACTGGACAAGTGAATACTTTCGAATATAAATACAACAAACCTATTCGTCAGCAAGGATTTCAGGAAACAAATATTCTGGAAATTGTTCGCCCCATTACCAAATATGCCGAGATGTTAACAGACCCTGAAAAAATCCGGTATGTTTTAGAAAAAGCCTTTCATCAGGCAACCGAAGGGCGTCCAGGCCCGGTTTTGTTGGATATTCCCATGAACATTCAAAGAGCTGATATCGATCCATTGAAAATACGCAGCTATCATCATGGCATCCGAAAGCAAAAAACCTTTTTCAGCTCGCAGGCCATCAAACTCCTAAAGCAAGCCAAAAGGCCATTGATATTAGCAGGTGGCGGTGTTGTAAAAGCGGGTGCGTGCGATGAGTTGCTCGCCTTTAGTGAAAAAACAAACATTCCTATTGTCGTATCCTTGATGGGAAAAGGATCTTTTCCTGAGGATCATCCATTATTCCTTGGCATGATTGGCAGCTATGGGAACCGATGTGCCAATATGGCGCTTGCTAATACGGATCTGCTGCTGGCCATTGGTACACGACTGGATACACGCCAAACGGGTACAGCCCTTAAGTCATTTGTCAGAAACGGAAAAATCATTCACGTAGATATAGACAAAAATGAATTGAAACAACATCGCCTTCATAACCGCATTACTTGCCATAATGATGCGAAAGATTTCCTCGATTTTTTGAAAAACTCATTTGAAAAGAAGTCAACTATCGAATGGTTATCCTATGTAAATTCTTTGAAATCTGCATTTTCTCAGGAGAAAGAGGTGGAAAAAGCCCAAATCAATCATGCTCCTTATCGATTGATGCAAGCATTGAATGAGATAAGCACAGAAAATGAGGTGTATACTGTTGATATAGGGCAAAACCAAATGTTCTCAGCCCAGATGCTTCAGATCAGAAAAAACCAGATATTTTATACAAGCGGTGGATTAGCACCGATGGGTTATGCTTTGCCCGTGGCTGTGGGAATCGCTTTTGCTACACAAAACAAAAGGCAAATAACTTGTATTGTAGGCGATGGTGGATTTCACATCTCAACACAGGCACTACAGCTTGTTTCGCAATGGGAACTCCCTATTCGAATTATCGTCTTAAACAATTTTGCCTTAGGCATGATCGTTCAATTCCAAGACCTTTATTTCAAGGGACAACGAGCAGGTACTGATTTTAATGGTGGCTATCAGGTCCCTCAAATTTCTGAACTTGCGTCAGCCTATTCACTTCCTTATTGTTCCTTTACGGAAGATGATTTCAAAGACACACAAGGCTTCGCAAAACAAATGGTTGGTTTTAAAAGGGGCATTGTTGAAATTGTTCTCAAACAGACAACCACTGTTGTTCCCAAACTGGAAATCAAAAAGCCGATTGAGGAAATTTCCCCAGAATTGGATCCGGTAGAATTTTCCAAATATATGATCATCCCTCCCTATTCTAAAAAGGCCTAAAATGAAAATATTGATAACCGGTGGAAGTGGTTTCATCGGGAAAAATATCAAGGAACAGCTATCATCAAGCTATGAGATCAAGGCGCCTCCCCATGATGAACTCGACCTGCTAGACTTCGGATCCGTCCAAAGCTATCTGAAAAAAAACAGTTTTGATGTCATCCTGCATACAGCAGTCTGGAATTCTTCGCGTAACATCAAACGTGATCCAACTTGCGGATTACATAATGACCTGAGAATGTATCATAATCTGATCCACTGCGAGAACTGTTTTGGAAAAATGATCCATTTTGGATCAGGTGCCATTTATGGCAGGGAACATTGGATTCCTAAAATGAAAGAGGAGCAATTCGGTCTTCACATTCCAAAAGACGATTATGGATTCGCGAAGTTCCTCATAAGCAAAGATATCTTATCGCGGAAAAATGTAATCGATTTCCGTATTTTTGCAGTTTATGGGAAATATGAGGATTGGGAAGTACGTTTCATCTCCAATGCTATCTGTAAAACCTTGTATAAAATCCCGATCACGTTACGGCAAGATGCGTTTTATGATTATGTTTTTATTGATGATCTTGTTAGAATCACCCGGTGGTTCATTGACAATCCGGTATTAAAAGACCAGTTCAATATCTGTACAGGGAATCCTGTTTCTCTTTTTGAATGTGCACAAACAATCATCAGGCTCTCAAACATTCCTAATGCCATTAATGTAAAGCAGGCAGGACTGGGAACAGAATACTCTGGGAATAATTCCAGGCTTTTAGGAACCATCAAAGGGTTCAACTTTTCAAACCATGAAACAAACATTAACAGTCTCATAGAATGGTATCAATCAAGACTTTCAACGATCCCTAAGGATCTTTTGCTTGTCGACAAATAACCCAGGAGAATCATCATGAAGAAAATAAGCATTGTCACCCCCTGTTATAATGAGGAGAAAAACATAGAAGAATTGATTCAACGTGTGAGAAGCGTCTTTTCAAAACTTCCAGCATATAGTTATGAACATATTTTCATAGATAATTCATCCACAGATACCACTCTCGATATACTCAAGAAACACGCAGCGGAAGACAAAAAGATAAAAATCATAGTCAATGCCAGGAATTTCGGACATATACGCTCCCCCTATTATGGATTACTACAAGCAGAGGGTGACGCCGTTATTCTTTTGGTGTCAGACCTGCAAGATCCTCCCGAAATGATCGGTGATTTCATACATAAATGGGAAGAAGGATTCAAAATAGTCGTAGGTATAAAAAACCAAAGCCGTGAGAGTCAAATCATGTTCATGATAAGAAAAACATATTATAACCTGATTGAGAGGTTTTCTGAGATAAACCAGATTAAGAATTTCACAGGGTTTGGCTTATATGATAGAAAATTCATAGAAGTGCTTAAAACCCTTGATGAGCCTTACCCTTATTTTAGAGGGCTTATTACAGAAATCGGATACAAATATTATGAGATCCCCTACATTCAACCAGCCAGAAAGAAAGGTAAAACCAAAAACAACTTATATACATTATGGGATATTGCCATGCTAGGTTTTGTGAACCATTCAAAGATCCCGCTCAGAATGGCAAGTTTCATAGGGTTCTGCGTCTCATTCTTAAGTCTGCTCACAGCCATCGGATATTTCATATATAAGATTATTTATTGGGAAAGTTTCACTGTAGGAATAGCCCCCTTGGTGATTGGGCTGTTCTTTTTCAGTGCTGTCCAACTTTTTTTCATTGGGATTATAGGAGAATATATCGGAGCTATATATACACAGATAAAAAAAAGACCTCTCGTTGTTGAAAAGGAGAGGATTAACTTCTAACTGATTGAAGGTTTGATTCCCTTGGTTTTGAAAAACAACCTTACCATATCATGCACATATCTGAATCTTGTCAGATCCATTCCTGGATAAACACCCAAAAAAAAGGAATGAAAAAGGACTTTATCCGTATTTTTCAAGTTACCGCTAATACGACAGTCGATATTCCGATATCCGGGATGTTTCAGGATGTTTCCAGCAAAAATGGATCTTGTCTCGATATTTTTCATTTCTAAAAAGGTCAGAAAATCCTTCTTTGTAAACGGGGCTTCATCCCGTACTGTCAAGGGGAAAGCAAACCAAGAGGGATCAGCAAGAGTCTCTTTTTTAGGCAAAACAAATGAATCCTCAAAATCCCTGAAAATAGCCATCATACGTTCGAAGTTAATCTTTCTCTTTTTAGAAAACCCAGGGAGGCGTTTTAGTTGCACCAAGCCTATGGCGCATTGCAAATCCAATGGTTTCAGATTATATCCGATATTTGAATAGACATACTTATGATCATATCCTTTTGGAAGTCCAGGGAAAGACCAGTCAAAGCGTTTATGACAAGCACCAGAACTGTTTTTTTCTCCTGTTTGACACCAGCAATCTCGGCCCCAATCACGAAGAGAAAGGATGATTCGGTTTAATGCCGGGTTATTTGTAACAACAGCACCACCCTCACCCATAGTTATATGATGTGCAGCATAAAAACTGAATGTGGAAATATCACCGAAAGTTCCAACCAGTTTGCCATTATATCTTGAATCAAGTGCATCACAAGTATCCTCAATCAGGAAAAGATTATATTTCTTTTTTAAACGGATTATTTCATCCATTTGACAGGGATTTCCCAAAGTATGGGCAATCATGATCGCTTTGGTCTTTTTGGTTATCGCTTTTTCTATCAAAGATACATCAATGTTATAAGTGGTTGGATCTATATCTACAAAAACCGGTTTCAATCCATTCTGAATTATCGGAGCTAAGGTTGTAGGAAAAGTCATGGCCGTCGTAATGACTTCGTCCCCTGCCTTAAGATGATTGGTCAGACTAGGAGCACAAAGAGCGGAAACGGCTAAGAGATTTGCAGATGACCCTGAATTTACTACTACGGTGAATTTACTTCCAAGATAGTTTGAAAATTCTTTTTCAAAAGCCCTTCCTTTTTCACCGAGAGTCAACCAAAAATCCAAAGATGAGTCAATGAGCGCTACGACCTCCTTGTGATCGAACACTCTTCCTGCATAATGAACCTTATCCCCTGGTTTAAACGGAAGCTTTTCATGTGCTGCCTTGCTATATTTCGCAACATCCTTTAAAATGGCAGCTTTTAATTTTTTTAGCATATTTACCAAACCCTCATTTCCAATTTTTCCAAGGCGGATTAACAGAAGCATACCAAAGCTTATTCAGCTGTTGTACCTGTTTGTAGGTGTCCATAGCCGCCCAAAAACCATCATGTAAATAGACAGCCAATTCATTGTTTTTTGCAAGATTTCTCATGGGGTCTTCCTCAAAAACACATTTTTCATCTTGATCTACATATGAGAATATCTTCTTGTTACATACAAAAAAACCACCGTTAATAATTCCATCTAAGCGAGGTTTTTCCTTGAATGATTTTGCAATTCCATCTTGTATTTCAATGATTCCATATTGGGAGGAAGGGTTGATACCTGTTAATGTGAGTGTTTTTCCTTTTTTTTTATGGAAATCATAAAGCGAATCTATATTCACATTAGACAACCCATCACCATACGTTAAAAAAAAATCATCATCCTGAAGGAAGTCTTTAGCACGTGCCAAACGAGCCCCGGTATTTGATTCACTACCAGTATCAAGAAAAGTAATGTTCCAATCTTCCAGGTTCTCATGGTTATGGAATGAAATCTGGTTGTTCTTATGTCTCAAATTCAGGGTAAAATCGTTTGACATATATTCAAAATTCAGAAAAAAATCTTTTATAAGATATCCTTTATATCCAAGCAACAGAATGAAATTCTTGATGCCGTATGATGAATAGATTTTCATTATGTGCCAAAGAATAGGCATATTCCCAATTTCAATCAATGGTTTCGGTTTGAATTCAGTTTCTTCACGGAGACGTTCTCCTTTTCCACCACATAAGATGACTGCTTTCATAAGGCTTTCCTTTCTTTACTTTTTTTTCTATATTCAAAAACCAGATATACTATGATCAGGACAGATAAAATACATGCTAAGATCAAAGAGAGAAACGCTGTTCTTGTTCGAGAGCTTTTTAGGACTATGTCAAATTCCCCTGGTGGCAACCGGATACAAATCGAACCTTGCACAGTTTCCATGAATTCAGTCCTTTTCCCGTTGACAAACAGGCGTGTTGTAGGATAGGCAGAATAGGAAAAGATAGCAAAAGACTCATCAATCACTTTCAACTTCATCACAACTTTATGATTATAAACCAGATGAGAGATAAGTTCATTGGTCCTCTTCAAATCTGGCAAAATGGCACTATTCCCTCTATTTAACCACATATGATTGACGGTTCTTTTCACAGGATCAATTTTCAGACTTGTCAGATACGATGCATAAAGATTTGTCGTATAATCCATTTTTTCAAGTTTTGTTGTAAATAAAACAGGGGAATGAAAAGGGAGCTCTGCCATTACTACATCTGAAGAGACTACATACGATTTAAAAACCTGTTGTGGCAGAGCAAACGATGAAATGACATACTTGCAATTATAGATATAGCAATGATTCAGAAGGACATCTATACTTAACCTGGGATCTAAATAATATGCAAGATTATCTAAACCGTTTGCAAAAAGATTCCACTGCTTGGAATCCCACATTGATTCCTTAATAAGTGGAACACCTGTTTCTGCCATAAAAGCGTCATAGGCTCTCCAGTTATTCTGAACGATACGACTGTTTTTCCCTAAGAGTTCGACACGGAAATCGGCTAGTTTGTTTTTTTTAAACCCATACTGTGATTTAAGCTGACTGAAAAAGCCAGAAGCTGATCCTGCATACTGGGCTGCCCAAGTGTCATGGAATGTTGTCGGAAACAGGTCAATAAAAATAAAAATCAGTATGAGCATGAACAATCCTCGTTTTTTAAACCAAGACAGCAACGCTAATGCACCGACACCAGATAGGAAAATCGTAGCAAAAGCCATGATGTTGAGCAGGCGGGATTGTGAATAGGTCTGAAGATAAGGGATTTTATTCAACCACTGAACACGTCCGTAACTGATAAATAGAATGATGATAAGCGCAGCCATGACAACTAGCGGAATAGCTCTCTTTTCCCTTTTTCGCACGGATTCAACAATTCCCACGAAAGCAAGAAGAAGGAGTGTCACACCAAAATAGGCTGATTGCCATACTCGGGGCACGTCAAAAAGAATCACCTGGAAATTATTCCAAACAAAGATGGGAGGAATAAGATGCGGTTCAATGGCAGCTGTTTTCCCCTTGCTAAACAAATCAGCTATGGACCATTGAGTTTCAAAAATCTGGGAATAAAGATAATAGGAACTTAAGAAGAACCCTCCTATGACACCCAGGGCAACCATGGCGAAAATTATAAACTTGTCTTTCCAATGTTTCTCCAACACCAACAATCGGGTTGCCGCGTAGATCCCCCAAAAAAGGAAAAAATAATAACTCATACCGATACTGGAAAGGATGAGTGCTCCTACTGTTAGGGCAAGCAAGACAATGTTTATCTTCTTTAGAGAAGCAATATATCTTTCAAAGAAATAAAACAAGAAAGGATAGAAAGCCCATATGGCCCCCTCGCCATACCTGCCTGGAAAAATTATCAGATGGGGATGATAATACATCAATATTGTGGCTATGCCTGCCATGAAGCCGGCTTTTTTCGAGCTGAACAATTCACGAATAAACAAATAGACCCCAATGGCAGACATAAGATGAAAAAGAAAAAGAGAAAGTTTTACGCTGAAATGAATATTCCCTGAAAGCATGTTAAACAACGCAGCAACATAGGAGTGCAGAGGCCCATAAAACTGGTTGATGGGGGCTCCCCCACCATGAATATTTGTCCAATAAGGGAAAAAGACACCGCTTTTAAAACTTTCAGTCAAACGGCTCACCAGATAGAAAAAATAAGCGGCATCTCCATTATACATGTCTTTTCCGATGGCAAAATAATAACGCATGCAGAATAAGGCTATTATGAAGAGATAAAGAATGAGATGTCTATCCATCCTGGGTAAGGTTTCTGATAAGTCTGTAAAAGTTTTTTTTCTGACTTCCATAAAAATCAGAATGATGCAAATAGCTATGATCAAATATGTAAAGAAGGCATCACTGGATGAAAAAATACGCGAACCGTATTGATTTAGAAAACCAAAAAACTGACTGAATGTCCCAAACTGCGCTATGGGATTCACAGCGTTGGATAATTTTTCAAGAGTAACCCACTGATTATAATAGAGGGAAAAACCTAAGACAATCAGAAGAAAATATACCAGCCCAAAACCCTTACCCTTTGCCTGTTTAGTTTCAGCCATGTTTCATACCATTCAAAAAGACATCATACCAAGCTATTGTCCTTAGCAAACTTTCTTCCAGTGAATACTTCGGTTTCCAACCCAGCATCTCCTTTGCTTTCCTTGCTGAAAGGTACTGGTGGGGAATCTCGTTTTTTCCGCCATTCTGGATGACTGGCCTCAGTTTTGACCCCATCGCTTTCAGCACTTTTCCCACCATATCAACAACAGAAAGTTGCAGTTCATTGGAAAAGTTGAAAGCCTCGCCTTCCAGCTTCAGTGCGTTCATCTTTTCTGCAAGAAGAAGGTACGCTTCCACACCGTCTTCAATATAGAAATAATCCCTGATGTAAGTTCCGTCGCTCCTGATGATGGGAGCCTCGTTCCTCAACACTGACCGGATTGTCCCTGGAATCAACCTGTTGAAATTGAGGTCTCCTCCGCCATAAAAATTCCCGCATCTCGTCACACAGACTGGAAGGTTGTATGTCTTGTGGTACATCTGGGCAATGAGATCAGCGCAGCTTTTTGATACATCGTATGGATGCTCTCCCTGCAATGACATGTTCTCATTGTAGGGAAGCGTTTTCTGTGTTCCATAAGCCTTGTCACTGGATGCAACAACAATCCTTTTTACTGATCCAAGGACCCTGCAGGCTTCCATGACATTCCAAGTCCCTTTGATGTTCGCTTCGAAAGTCGATATTGGGTTCTGATTTGCTACTGGCACTATGGTCTGTGCGCCAAGGTGGAAGACCGTGTCAATCTCATATTCATTCAAAGACCTGAGGATAAGGCTGTAATCTTCCAGGCATCCATGTACGACATTGACAGAATTTAATGATCCATCCTGATGCAATTTGGAACGGGGAACAAGGTCACGGACAAGTATTGTCACATTTGATCCTGCTTCAACCAGATATTTTGTCATCCAGGAACCGAGAAGACCTGTAGCACCTGTTATGAATACGTTTTTTCCGTTCCAAAAGGATTTGTCCATGATCAATTATCCTCGCTTTATGTCCTTAAAATAGAGTGAAGAAGGGCATTTGTCAAATATAAGAAATATCACTTGTAAATTTGCCTTTTCATCCGTGAAAATATATATTGTTTCCATGAAAAAAATAACAACAGACAGCAAACTACAATTAGAAATCAAGAAGTATTATGATCAAAAAGATGGTTATTTTGTCTCATCCTCCCAATATCAAACATATCAAGATGTTCTTAAAGGACGACTCCAAGCATATAGGGTCAAGAAAATTCTAGAGTTGGCCAAACTCCAAATGCATGAGAAAGTGCTCGATCTTGGTTGTGCATTAGGTAATATCTCCTACATGCTTGCACCCCATTGTGGAAGCGTCGTTGGTGTTGATTATAGTAAACAAGGGATTAAAGAGGCTAACCGTTTGCTTGCCACAAGCCCTTACAAAAATATAAAATTTGTTTATGCCTCAGCAGATCAAACAAAACAGAAAGCGAATACGTTTGATGTGATTGTCACTGCAGACCTTTTTGAACACCTTTACCCGGATGTCTATAAGAAAACGCTCGATGAGTGCAAGCGCGTACTTAAAAAAGGCGGGAGGCTTGTCATCTGGACTCCGAATCCTGGACACTTCATTGAGATATTGAAAAGAAGAAATATCATCTTCAAACGTGATATGACGCATGTGGATTACAAGCGCAAAGGACCCATGGTTAAAGATCTTCTGGAAAGGAATTTCGAAATTATCAAAGCAGGATATGCGCCTTCCCACATACCTGTCCTGAACCTGATGGAAACCATTTTTCTCAGGTTCATCCCTTTTTTGAGAAGACGCATAGCTATTGTAGCCAGGAAGAAATAGTAGATCTCATTCCATCCTTATTTCTGTATTTAGCACATCTGCTGCCAAGGCATTTGTTTTTGTGAACTCTGCAGGTAAAACACATGGGGGTCGGTCATCATGTCATGATCTGTCAGAAAAATTCCTGTTAAAAATCTCTATTATCTTGTCTATGATCTTTTTTCTATAAGAGGTCTTGACAACACCAACTTCTCTCTCAAATAACAAGACATTTTGATTTGCTTGTAATTTGGCATAGAATCCAATCTGCCTTTCCAGAATACCCCATTACAATTGAAGGACGCAACTTTTGACCAGATCAATCCGAGAAAGGAAATCTGACTAATACCACAGATCCTATTGTAGGTTTGACCACACCTTTTCCTCATCTTCTCTATCCCAGTCAACAGCAAGGGCTTTTTCGCTTAGCATGGTTGAATCAATGGATTCTTTATTGATCTGGAGATCGTCCAAGAGTGTAACAAGAACCCTCTGACCCTGAATCAAGTCTACCCGTTCAAGGACTCTTATATGTGAATCCGCTTCAACAACAGCTTCTATTGTTTTTAACATAAAGCACCTGCTTGAATTTTACGATAAAATATACCATAAAACAAAGTCCAGTTGCCAAACAAATCAAATACTAAAAATTTCTATATTTCTCCTAAGAAAACTTTTTGAAATGACAGGGCTTTCCCATTGTTTTTCAGAGCTGATTATTATCCCCCAACCATTCAATACTGAACAATCGAATGC
>DYKD01000054.1 GCA_020722765.1 Brevinema andersonii
GAACGAGAGCACCTGATGGCGGTAGTGGTTGTAAGCGGCATCATCGGGCTGCTCTCTGCTTTCGAGCGTGAACTAACAGGCGAACGCGTAAAAGCATCGGCAATCGCCCTGGCAAGACAGGGCAAGTGGGTGGCCGGAAAGCCGCCCTTCGGATACATGCAAGTCAAAGACGGCGAGCCGCTTCCGAACGGCAGGCAGCCGCACAAGATCGAAATCGACCCGGCTATCGCGCCATACATTAAACTGATCTTTGAACTGGCTGCGGATAATAAGACCTTAAGCGAAATCGGAAATACACTGATCCAAAACAAAGTGCCTACCTCATGGAACATGATCTGGCGCAAACAGACGGTCGCCAAAATCATCAAAAATCCTTTCTACAAAGGAATAATTTCTTATTCCGGTGAAACCCATAAAGGTAACCACCCTGCAATAATCGATGACCTTCTCTGGGAAAAAGCAAACCGCATGATCTCGGCAAATCTGCCCGGACACCGGTTTGTGAAAATCATTAGAGACTACGCCTGCCGGCTCAAAGGCATTGCCTTCTGCGGTAAATGCGGGAGCGCGCTCGTTTCCACCATTGCGCACAGCCATACAGGCAAGACCTTTTATTATTACGAGTGCAGCCGGGCAAGACAAAAACTGGGATGCGACACCAAGCGGATATCGGCTTCGGCATTTGATGAGGCTGTGATTGATTTTTTCAGGCGGGCGTCAAAGGATCAGGAAATAATAGTGCAGGCAATGGGAAATGCGATCAAGGACAGTACAACCAAACTGGAAGTTTACAATAAGGAAATACGGGGGCTGGAAAAGAAGCTGGCAAAGGTCAAGGAATCAGCCGAAAAACTGCTGAACCTTGCCCTTGAAAAGGCGATCCCAAAAGGGTCCACCTACACAGCCAAAATGGAAGGATACGAAAAGGAAATCGCGGTACTGGAAGATAAAATCTCCAAGACCGATGCCCGCCACAGGGCCGCCAGCATGTCGGTTAACTCAAGCGAATATCTATACTCGAACCTGCGCTTTGCTATGGCACATCTCGACAAAGCCCCGGTCGAAGCCCAGATCAACCTGCTTAAAGCCATGATAAAGGCCATTGACGTATTTGAAGACCACGTGATCCTGCGGATGTATGTCACCGAACCAGCCGATGAGATTGCCTGCATGATACCCCCTGAAAATGAAAAAAACCTGTCCCATACCGATACCGGTATAGAACAGGGTTCGCCTGATCGTCAACAATGGCGGAGAGAGAGGGATTCGAACCCCCGGAACCCTTGCAGGCTCAACGGTTTTCGAGACCGCCCCATTCGACCACTCTGGCATCTCTCCAACGACCGATTGGAATAATACTAACAGAAAATGAAGTGAAAGTCAAAATTAATAAAAACGTCTGTTCATCTTCTTCCTGATCCTTTCAAGACGCTTTTGGGTCTCAACCGGATCATGCTTGTATGTCTGATCCATACCGAGTTGTTCTTTCTGTTCAGACATCTCCAGGAGTTTAAGAGTGGTTGCTTCCGCTGATTTCAGGTCTTTGCTCACATGTTCATGGTATTTTGCCAGTTCAAAATAGGGGAGGGTTCCCCCCTTTCCTGTTCTTACAAGTTCTTCCCATATCTTGACTGCCTCTTCACGTCTTTCAGTCGATTTTAACAGCAGGGAAAGCCTGATCCAGGCAAGATTCTTGATGTCATCCGGATATTTTTCACTTGTGATGAACCTATAGATTTTTTCACTCTCTTCAGGTTTTTGTTTTCTCAGCAATTTGGCCAATTCAAGGTCATCCTTCACATGTTTCTGCGATGTAGGAGCTTCCATGATCGATGCAAAATGGTTGATCAGGTCAAGTAATGAGATGATGTCCATCTTGTTGTGGTAGAATATTTTTTTTATATCTCCTGTAAGATGTTCATGAAGAAACTGGCTGTAAGCGAGAGGGATCAGGAATCCTGGAATATCGTCCTCTGTGCGTTGGATTTCCAGAATGTTCTTTTCAATGGAGGATAAGGAACAGGAAGAAATGATTTTTTTAAAAAGCCTTCTCCCGGTAAATAAAAGGTCAAAATGCTGCCTATGATCGAAATCAGGCATCTCTTCAAGCCTCATCATGGCCATCTTGTCCTTGATGATATTGAGATCAAATGCTTTCCCGTTAAAAGACAGAAGCAACCTTTTTTTTCTGAATAGGTCACGTAAATATTTCATCATCTCCAGTGTACGTGATGGATTGGGCATGAAGACCTGTTCAACAAAGAAAACACCGTCTTCAAAATACCCACATCCGAACATGAAAACAATGATCCCAGAGCTGCCTGATGTTCCAGATGTTTCTATATCGAAAAAAAGAAGGTCTTCAGATGTATATTGGTTCGAATCTTTTATTTTCCCAAGCACTGAGAGGGCTGATGTGAAAGATGTCTTGTGAAGATGTTTGTCCGTGTGACAGGTTTTTTGTATGATGAGACCTTTGTCTATCTCGTATTTTGCTGATGGACCAAGGTATGCCATGATTTCAGAGATGGCCTTATTCATACTGCCACCTAAAGGTGCAGGTTTCCGTCCTCTCTTCGCATCTTTCTCCTTTTGCAGTTTACGGAGATGGTCGAGGTCATTCATATTTTTTTTTCTGGATCAGGTTGCGTATCGTATTGACAGACCTGTTGTAGATTTCATCCAGCCTTTCTTTGCTGTGTGTAATGTTGATTTTTTTATAGACTTCCTTCCCATGACGTTTCAGCCCTGCCCTTTCCATGGGATTCTCTACTTGAGCCTATCGCCACCAAAGATTTTTATAGCACTTCGAATAAGAGGTTCATAATCCGTGGTAGAAGCCGGATTTGAAGGATTCTCTGCAGTATTGTTATCAGTATGATTTTGTATAGGGATTTTGTTCTCTTTGAATGTGAAATTCAAGGTTATAGGAGTCTTGAAAAAAATGCTCAATTCTTTTTGTAGGGCAGCCATGGTTTCAGGTTTTTGCAGTTCTGAATAAGCTATATGGCTTGAGATGGTTATGAACAGGATGCCGTTTTCAAAGGATGCGAAATCACAGCAAAGCGCAAAACTTCTTACAGCTTGGATTTTTTTTGCAGCAGGAGAATCTGTGAATTCCCGCCAGCGCCCCCGGATGATTTCCAGTGTTAAGGGTTCATCTTTTTTTTTTTCATCGCCTGATGGCGATGGATTTGCAAGATAAGTATTGAACATGTTTTTTGCCTGGCTCATGTCTGGTTGCAACTGTGCGTTTGCCTGCGGAGGAGGCTGGACTTGCTGTGCGCGAGGTGTGCCCTGAGGTTGGGTGGTTAATGACTGTTTGATTTTTAGAATCTGATTATACAGATTGTTCAGGTTTATCCCTTTGTTTATGTCGGGCATCTTGAAAAAAATCACTTCAGCATAGGCAAGGGGAGTGTTTGAATATTTCAACTCTTTCATGGATTCAATGACCAGGTTCATCAACGATAGAACCGTGGATTGTTCCATTTTTGATGCGTATTTTTTCAGTGTTTCCAGATCCTTGTCTGCAACATCAACAAGGAAGGATGCTTTGGATGGGTCTGTTACCTGAAGAACCATGATATTACGTAGGAATTCCACAAGCCCGTTGAAAAAACTGATCAAGTCATGCCCCTCGTTGTTGATCATGTGGATTATCTCAATGCCTTCTGATTTCTTGTCTTCAATCACGCAGTCAAGAAATCGCGCGTAAATCTCGCTTTTTACAAGTCCTAGTATTTGTCGGACATCATCAATGAGGATTTTCCCTGCTGAAAAAGCGATGAGCTGATCAAGAAGAGTTTGGGAATCCCTGAAACTGCCTCCTGCGTTTTTTGCAATCTCGATGATGGCTTCATCCTCGTAAGTCACATGTTCCTTGTCAAGAATCATCTTGAGATGTGATGTGATTGTCTGTACAGGAATCCTATGGAAGTCATATCGTTGGCAACGGGAAAGGATTGTGGTAGGAAGACTGTGCGGTTCAGTTGTGGCAAATATGAAGATGATGTGCTCAGGTGGCTCTTCCAATGTCTTAAGCAGAGCATTGAAAGCATCTTTTGAAAGCATGTGCACTTCATCAATGATATAGATCTTGTATCTGGTTTTTGCAGGAGTGTACTTGACATTTTCGCGGAGGTTCCGGATTTCATCTATACCGCGGTTTGATGCGCCGTCAATCTCAATCACGTCCAACGCGTTTCCTGCTGTAATTTCTTTGCATGATGTACATTCATTGCAGGGTTCCCCATTCATGGTTTCAATACGTTCGCAGTTCACTGCTTTTGAAAAAATTCTTGCTGCGCTTGTCTTGCCACAACCACGCGCACCTGAAAAAATATAGGAATGAGCTATATGTTTTGTAATGATGGCGTTGCGAAGTGTCTGTGTGACATGTTCCTGCCCAATAAGGTCTTTAAATGTCTGTGGCCTGTATTTACGGGCCAGAACGAGGTATGACATGGGGTTCCTAAAAGTATGAAATTATAAAACCAGGAATGGTGCCGGCACGAGACTCGAACCTTCCGTTGCTCCCTTCCGGGCCTGGCGGGGTTCAGTCCGGGACACGCCCGACAGTTCCTGGTTGATTCGGAGAGAGAGGGATTTGAACCCTCGGTACCTGTTACGGTACGCTTGCTTTCCAAGCAAGTGCCCTAAGCCACTAGGCGACCTCTCCATTCTATTATCTGCATTTAACGGAGCAATAATAAGTATTAATGCCTGATTTGTCAAATTTTTTGACATTATCCTTTCACTTCTACTTTTTTATTGAATCTGACTTATTAAAATCCTTTTCGCAATGCAATGTTACCAAAAGACCATGAATGAGGGTCAAATCCGTTCACACTACTTTCAATCATCACAGCATCCTCCACATCCAATATAGATATAGAATAAGACTGTTTCAACTGAGTCATATTCCTTATTTATATTTCTCTTCCAAACTCCGTATTTTTCTAAGTTCATCTATTCGTTTCTGTGCGTCAGGGTATTCGGGGCGCTTTTTAAGAGCTTCCCTTAAGAACTTTTCTGCTTTTGGAAAATCTCCTTTAATAAAAGCGGCTACACCTTGATAATATAAAAGTTCAGCTCTTTGCAATCTAAGCGCAGGCGTCTCTTCTGGTGCCAGTTCAAACTTGAGGCTCATCCTGTGGGTCATACCCAATCCTTCTCCATAAGGAATCAATGCATAATCTAATTGCAGATTATTGAATCCCACTTTCTGTTTCAAACCTAAACCCATTGTGAGGGGACTGATGACACCCGAACCAATCTTGGATCCAACACGAAGAGCTATCAAATCCCTAAACCAGTATTCCGCTCCTACATCAGCACGGAAAGCGGATCCATCCAGAAAAACAGGAGTATCAAAACCAATTCCTACAACACGGAAAAGATGAAAACCAAATCCTGCTTTTATAGACATGGGAAGTGTATCTGTTCCTTTTTTGAACATTGGGTCTACATTATAAAAAGCTAGTGAAAAATTGAAAAAATCTCCAAGAAATGGGGTGATTGAATCAACTCCATGCCGGATTATTGAAAAAAATCCGGCATCAAGAGAAGGTGTCCATGCAGATGAATCGACAATTGATTTCCTAATGAAAGAGAGGTTCCCTCCAGCACTGAGCGAAACATAAGGGCTTTGTATAAATCTAAGAGCATAACCCACACTCGCCTTCATTCCTTGGAAAGTGGCAGCTGAATTGATTTCGAGTCCCCAATCATCAAAGATGGGGAAGGCAGAAACATAAAGATATTGAATCTGTCCAAAGACAACTCCTCTACTTTGTGAAGGGTCTTTGGATAAAGGTATTGATGCAGAAAAAGATTCATAACGAACATTGCCAAACCATTCAGCGTGTTCAAGCATGAACTGTGGATTTTCCAAAACTCCAACAGCACCTGCATTTAAAGCCACAGACTCAATATCAGTATTAATCATGGCACCAGCCTCACCCATAGCTGCATTCCTGCTTCCTGTGGTTATCTTGAGAAAGTCTGCAGAAGTTGTCTCCACACTGGCGATTGACACCATTGTGGTCATTATAAGTAGCACTAACGTAATTGAAATTACTTTTTTCATCTTTTACCTCATTTAACCACAATCTTTTTGAGGATTGTCTTATCACCGATACGGATATTGAGGAAGTAGAGCCCGTCACCAACATCATTCCCATTAACATTCTTCCCATCCCAAGAAACAGTCACTGTCCCTGCTGGATAATCTGCATCAACTATATCAATGACTTTATCGCCATTAATAGAGAAGACTTTTATGGAAAGTCGTTTGGGCGAATCCAACTTGATGATAGCTGTAGTCCTCTGGCCATTTCCTTTCTGTATCGAATTATTAAGAAGCGTCACTTCTCCTGCTTGTGCTTCCAGTGTTCGGACTTTGAACCCCCAACTTCTATTAATTGCTGAAACATCGAAATTCCTGATTCTATAGATATCCACAATAACCTGAAAATAGAATGTGTCAGATTGGTGCCCCAACGTGATAGAAGACGGAATCTCACAATCCCAAGAAGTTCCATTCCAAACAACAGAAATTTCATTCACACCTACAGTAGGTTCTGCATTCCATGCATAAATGATCTTAACAACACTGCCGCTACTCACTGTACCTGATAGGGCAAACGAAAGTTTCAATCCCGTATTATCAGCAAGCAAGCCTGAATAACCGGATGTATCAGACAGAGAAACGAGATGCTGACCGTCATCAACAGTAATGCCGCTTATGAAAACAGGGGGAGGCAGATTGTTGGTGCTAACAATATACAAAGTATAGAGGGCACTCCAATTTGTATTGCCAGCCCTGTCCTTCACACGCACCTTCCAATGATTAGTACTCGTTGATAGGAAAACATATCTCAATGTGGCTAAATTGGTCAGCTTGCTCACTTCAAATGTTGATGGATTATTGTCAATATCGAGTAAGAAAAGACAATTCGATACTCCACTGGAATTCGCACCTCCATCACTGCCTATCCAAGTAAAATCGTTTGTAAGGTTAGCTGTAAAAGTACCGTTTGCTGGAGTTGAAAGGTTGATGGAAGGAGGAGTTCGATCAATCCTCACCATATTTGTCATACTCCAAGCTCCAACGTTTCCTAAACCATCATAAGCGCGCACTCTCCAGTACCAATTAGCATCACCCAGAATGAGAGGTCTGATGAAGTTCGTACTGTTTGTAATTTTCTGTGTATTCAACGGCAGGAAAGCTGTGTTACTTGAAACATGGATTTCATAAGATGAAATTCCGGTTACATTTGTCACCTTGTTCCAGAAGAATCTGACATTATCATTTGTCCATTTTCCACTGACAGGCCTGATTAGTGATGGCCGTACTGGTCCTGTCCTATCAATCCGGAAATTCCAGACACTTGTAAATGAACTGATATTGCCCGTCTTATCTTTTGAAAGCACTCGCCAATACCAGAACCCTTCTGTCAATGGAGCAGGAGAAGTGTAATTCGTTGTGAGAGTCCAATTGGATCTGCGATTAACAAAAGAGAAATTACTCGATATGTCAATCCTATAATTTGTTACATCCGAAGAAGCAGCTCTTCTCCATGTGAATGAAGGAGTTCTATTCGATATGGTAGCATTCGAAATTAGGCTGATGAGTCTTGGGGCCGCAGGTGACGAGAGGTCCAGATTGAAACTCCATGCTTGGTAGGAACTCAAATAGCCTGCTCCATTTATTGCTCGCACTCGCCAGAACTTCTGCCCCCCAGCACCAGCATTGATGCTAATGTTCGTAACATTCTGACCTATCACATTTGTAGTCTTAATGATAGAGCCAAAAGTGAAACCGATATTATCAATTTCAACTAAATAGCCCGTAATGCCACTCTCATCATCAACAGGGCGGATCCACTTCAATTGTATTGTTGTTGATCCCACTGTATCATTTGAATAGGGACTGACAAGCTGGGGAATAGATGAAGCGGTAACATCTATTGTATTTGATGAAACTACGCTCCAAAATCCTATATTCTTGTTCATGTCTATTGCTCTAACTTTCCATTTCCATGGGCCTACTCCTAATGCAGGGAAGATATTCCAATTGGTGATAAGTCCTGAAACAGTAGTGTAACTTCTCTGAGTTGAAACAAAATTATTACTCGAAAGAACTACCCTATAATTGGAAACACCCCCAACAGGATCAACCGACTTGTTCCAATAGAAGGGTTGCGAAGAAGTGAGATAGACTCCCGAAGCAGGAGAGACAAGTGTGGGAATTGACGGTCTTGCGGAATCTATGAAAAATGGTGCTGAAGTTTTCATCGTACTGTTTGACAAACCGTTGTTGACACGGAGACGCACCCAGACTGTTGGATTAGCTGTCCTACCTAAATCGTTAGTGCTGTTCCAAACAAAACCGAAATTAGTTCCCATAACTTTAAAGGCAAGAGGTTGTGGAGAATGTCTCACATCACTTCTATTGGAAGTCATATTGTTCCAAGTTGTTCCATTTGTTGAATACTGCGCAGAAGTGTATGTACAAGCATGACTATAAGGATCACGTCCTGAATATCTTATAATGACTTTTCCTGAACCGTTGTTTGTATAGAAGGCAGTAAGATTTTCAATGTGAGGTGGTAATGAAGAGTTTGTCAGAACAATAAAATTACTGTTGATGGTACTTGCATAACTTCTGAACATATTCATTTCCCAGATAGAATGACCCCAGACTCCAACCCTGTCATAACCATACATCCTAATATAGCGGGCTGGTTTTGTTACTCCTCGATTTGTAACACTATAATCCCCTTCCAAAGTGTTTATATTAGACTTCCATAAGGTCCAACCCATATTCGTATTCGTTGAAAACTGTATCAAGTGTCTGCTTGATTTAGCATTCTGCCAGTAAAAAGAGACAGCATTGATATATTTAACAGCTCCCAGATCAATGGCGATCCATTGTGGATCAGAGAAATCGGACTCCCACCGTGAACCATCTCCTTCATTGAATGCTAGGCTTGGAGTTCCAGACGATGCCCATGAGAGAGCCCCATCATCCGCATAATTGGTAGCTGGATAGGGAGATGACGCAGCAGAGCGTCCAAATTGGTTTTCAACAATGATTCTATTTGTACCAGAAATCGTAGGAACAATAACGCTTATCTGATTAGTGGACCAAGAACTGACCAAGGCTGGAGTGTTTTTAAAAAGGACCTGTCCAATTCCTTGGATATTTCCAAATCCATAGCCATAAATTGTCATTGTCGCACCAGGATTACCACTGGCTGGATAAAAACCTGTTATTACTGGTTGTGCAAGCTTCAAAGTTGAGGAAGAAATAGCGCTTAATCCACAGCTATTACTTACCATGATCCTACTGTTTGCAAAACTCTTAGGTACACGCACAGCAATACCTGTATTACTCCATGCAATATAGTTGGAGGCTTTCAAAGTTCCAAAATAGACAGACCCAGTCCCTCTGCTATCCTTAAATCCTGAACCATTAATCGTTACAACATCTCCCTGACTTCCTAAATCTGCTAATGAGCCCACACAGGTAGGAGTAAAATTATTTATAGAAACGATTGGACAAATAAGAGGACCACCTTCTTTGGCACCTATATCAACACGCACACCACCTAAGGGAGGAACGGGCGTTGTCGGTTTTCCAATATCCCTACAGGGACTATCCTGCCTTAGGGTTAGGAAAGCAGGGCTATACCTTGAGGTAACATCGAACAGTGAATCCTGGGAGATGTCGTTTATTCCTTGAATGATATCAGCACTATAATTATCCGCACCGTTACCCCAAACATTATTATAATCCAAAAGATGCTGTGCCCCCCCATTGATTCCATTACCATTATTCTGTTGCATTATACAGTTAGTAAAATAATTTGTCTGGTCTAAGGCTACAGCATTATAAACACCTGAAGCACCGTTACTCCAAAATGTGCAGTTGATCAAAATATTGTCCTGGGCTCCTTGAAACATAGCTCCCGAACCACCATTTTTAGCAGCAACAATACGTTCCAACCTATTCCCTTCGGTTACAAAGAAATAGACACCGTGACTAGTTCCATTTAATAAAGTTATGTTGGATACTTTTATGAAATCAGACCCTGAAATATACAATGGATAATCATATATACCTCCAGCATCAATGATAACTCCATTCGTCACTCCGATAAGATAGTTGAAAACATTTGAGTTTCCAGAGTAGAATGTCTCATCAAAACGAACTCTCTCCCTATAGACTGCTGGTCTTACAAGAACTCTTCGATCGTTTCCACCTCTTAAGTTGGAGAGCCCTGCCTGTATGTTTGTGTAAGCCGTATCCCAACTGTGTCCATTCCATGGGCCTTTCCTTTGTAATTTATCAACATAGATTAGATTGCTTCCTACAGTTATAGAATTTGTTATAGTAAAAGAAAGATCACTTTGATCATAGATAAGTCTGTTTGAATAATCAGAAACGCGCAACCTATAGTTTGTTGCATAACCGAAGGTTATCGGAATGGTCCATACATGCGAACCATCATTGGTAGTCTGTTCAATTATTGTTGAATAATAGATCAGATCACCCTTATAAATATCGAGTCTGGAAAGTTTAGACACATTTGTTGAACGCCATCTGTTTGTTATGGTTGTTCCAGACAGATACTTCATTTTTGTATTGGGATAATCGACCCAGTAAAATTTATCATTTGTTATGGTAAAATAGGATGCGCTTCTCCCCATCAACCATGTATTGCTCTCATCTGTGATCAATATCCGATAATTAGTAGCATAGGGAATCGTATTAGGGACAGCCCAATTATAGCTACCCTGAATCAAGCCTGTTGAGATATTTGTTGCGATTACCATTGAAAGCAAGGGTCCTCTATAAAGCTCCAGTTTTACTTTTGAAGAGTTCCCATTATTAGACCACCACACATTATAATTCATAGTAGCACTATAAGTCTCTCCCCCATTAGGATTATTCAACTTGATATAAAGAGGGTAAGGATTATATTCGAAAGCACCCATATCTATATGTAAACCATAAACACCTACATCAACATCATTAGCAGGATCGCCTTTATCAATACAAGGACTTGTCTTTGGAATCTTCATGAAATCAGGATCTCCCACAGTCTGAGAAATAAACTGGGCATCTTCAGAAATATTATAAGGACCTTTATAAATGCTTGCATCTCTCTGATAAGGTGCTCCCTGCCCATAAACATTATTATAATCTATCCTATTTGATGCGTCTGTGTTTATCCCACCACCAGCGTTGTAAGCTACAACGCAATTGCGAATATAGTTGGCGAAAGCCCCACCATCAAAAAGAATCCCAGAGCCACCATTACTGATAGCAATACAGTTTTCGATGAGGTTCCGATTATTCCAAGCAATAGAAGACAGTCCTGCCCCCCCATTTTTGAAAAATGTCAATTTACGCAAAACGCTATCAGCAAATCCATACCAGAGAAATAGCCCAGCATTGGACGCGCCGGTAAATGTGATATTTTCAATAGTAGTATACCTGCAAGTACCAAGCATCAACATGTTGGGAATATTCCCCGTATTAGTACCAAGTGTTACGCCTGTCTTGCCATGACTAGTGATAACAACTCCATTAGTATAACCCTTGATGCTAAGTGGTTTTTCCTTGGTTCCGGAGACATTATCAATCTTGACATATTCATTATATACACCTGCCCCAATGATGATATTATTCTCCGCACCATCACTATAATCACCAACAGCATCTTGGATTGTCTTATAGGCAGATGTCCAATATTTTCCATCCCAAGGTCCCAATGTATTCTTCTTGTCAACAAAAATGTTCCAACCGATATCCTTGAATGTCAAGAGTATAGGGTTAGCATCATTGTCAGCTATACCAGACAAACTTTTCGCTTCAGGATCGACCTTGCCTTTTTTTGTACTGCCTATCATCAATGTTACAACACCAGCATCTGCTTCTACAAAGGTGTATGTCGCTCGCCCACGACTATAGTTCTGCAAAACACCCAGATTTCCTGAAGAGTTTTGATACCATGAGATAGCACTGTTAGTTCCAGGAGCAACATACAGAGAGACTAAACCTGTCCATGACTTAATAAGTTCATTATTAGCATCCATTGCTTTTACAATGATTCTATCCGGTCTGGTTATTTCAGCTAAACCATCATGTTCCACTTTGAAATAACTTAATGCGGATGTTGGCCTAAAATTTAGAAATTGGGGGTAAACAGGGACATTCGTTTTGCGCGTAGTTGTACGCACACGTATTTTCAATGATTCTACAGTAGAATCTGTAATCTTGAGCGTGACTATGCCTCTATCTGCAGCACTGAATTGATAAGTGGCCTTATTCAATCCTAGTGTTGTCAAGACACCTTTGGTACTGCACCCATTTGTTGTCCAAGAAACTGGTCCTGCACCAGTTACTAACAAAGTGACTAGACCATTGTAGGAAGGCATAATTGTCCCATAAATACTTTTTGCTTTTATGACAACTTTCTCTGGTATAAAAATATTCGCCAAACCATCATGATTTACCTGAAAATTGGAAATGGAATCCGTCATCGGTTCAGGCAACAATCTTGATGCAATAACTTTTCCAGGTGGGACTTTTAAACCTCCCAACGCCCCAGTGGCATCACCCGCAAACCGTACAACTTGCGTAGCTGAAGTGGGATTATATGCTACATAAGTATTGGTTCCATTCCTTCTGAAAACCTGATAAGAAGACCAATTGATAGCACGAACATCAGTTACTGGAGCACCCATCGCATTCAAATTATGAATATAATTGTATATGTAATCAGACTCTGAATTTCCCACCATTGGCTGGTTCCACTTGGCTAAAGCTGCTTGTGGATCAAAAAGCGCCTGGAAAGCCCAAATAATATTATACCATCCCTGTTCATTTGTATTTCCATTAGTATTATGAGTGGTTATGACATCACACATTCCTTCATATAAACTGCGTGCTAAGGGCTGATTATAACCCAGATACATCAATCCAGGATGAACAGGAAGCCAATGAATTCCATAAACATATTCTGGATTTGTCCCAAAAAAAGTCGCAAACGACTGACCAGCCCCCCATAAAATACCGACAGAATTCCTGGTATATCCAGGTGCATTCCAATTTATCTTATCCTCATCATACCAATATTGCATCTCCGCATTTCGTTCTGTTGTGTATCCATAAATTCCTAAATCCCTATATTTATTCTGACCTGTGGCAAGTCCCCAAAGATAAATGCCAGTCCATGCGTTCATAGATTCTGATGTCGATTCCTGATTATTACCTGCCCAACCATCGCTCTTGCCCCCAGCCCAACAATGCCCTTCATACGGATCAAAAGATCGTAGCTTGGGGAAAAGCGGATCTGTCCTATCAGGACTATTCACATCCCTTATTATCATCTCAATGATGTTTGCATGCTGGTTACGAAAATTAGTATCGAATGTTGCCATGACTGAAGCTGCATAAATGAAATATCCATAATGATAATGATGATCTGTCAGATTCTCAGAGCCATAGGAAGTTTTGTATCCAATCAATGAACCCCAAGCATTTGACCTGGCGGTATTGGCATCCCAATATGTGAAATAATAACGCGTCTCACCTGGTGTATAAGTGAACCAGTCTGAAAGAACACGACGGAGGTTCGTCATGAATTGGTGCTTAAAACGGAGTCCTGGTGCTCCCAATTTGTCTGCAATCATGATAGCTTGTGCCATATTGATGATGGTTTTCCCCTGCCAATAAGTATCACCTACAAAAGGAGGGTTTGTTCCCATTGTATTTGAAAATCTAGAGAGATATCTCAGCTGTGTCGCTTGAGAATAGGTGGGAGAGAAATTAGAATTGGCTATAGGAAAATCCCTTAAAATTCCATTGTAAGGCATGACAGTTCTATATGATGCAGCTGTTATCGCTTTTAGCTTTCCTCTTGGGGAGTAATATTCATGTCCAGTATAGGCCCCACTATAATATTTCCATTGATGGGGTAGAAGGACTACAAGTGGGTCTGAAGAAAATCCAGGTCGCTTGAGATTGACATAGTAGTTATAAGTAGTCTCTACATTTTGTCCGAGAGCATCATACTGCCAAGTTACTTCCGTGTTTGTGATGAAAGCATA
This sequence comes from Brevinema andersonii, assembly GCA_020722765.1. Taxonomy (GTDB): domain Bacteria; phylum Spirochaetota; class DYKD01; order DYKD01; family DYKD01; genus DYKD01. The sequence continues at coordinate 14,128 of DYKD01000054.1, forward strand.
AGCATGGGAATAATACAAAGCTAAATCTTGAACAGCGGGCATAATAGCCATGGAGAGATATCTGTTTGTCCCACCAAGTTTTATCTGCATCTCCTTACTATTAATATTTGAAAAAACTGTCCCGGGAGGAGCGAAGAGGCCATAAATCTTTCCGTTTTTCAAACGAACACCAACATGATCTCCTGTAAAGGAAGATCCAGCATTGGTAAGCATCAAGTTATAATTGTCATCAAAAAAAGCAAAAGTTGTTGAATTAAAATAGATGAAAGGAGATTTATTATCCTTGAAATTCGCATAAAGAAAAGGTGAACCTTTTGTCATTGTCACTTCAACATGTTTCTGATTGTCCTTTCCAAAGACACTGCGTACATTCCAATCGCCCCAACCAGATACTTTCTGAAAAAGGCCGTTGGTTGTTTTCATATTTGTTGATCTGAGGAATAAATCTGTTCCATGGCCGTACTGAATATTATCAACATAGCCTGTTCCCCAACTATCAAAATAATAGAGACCAAGACCAAACCGATTATTCGCTTCCTTCACATATTGGTATTCTATAGGCAAGGATATCAACCTGTTTCCACCTTCACCAAAAGCATAAACCAAGAGTGATGGCCACCAATCATTTGAGGGAAAAGGACCTGTAACATTTGTATAATATTTTACAGCAAGAGGAGGAGGAGTTGTATCAGCACCGTCAGGGGTAATGGTATTGAGTGCCCAAGATCCAGCAAAGATGAGAGATACTGAAGAAAAAAGAGACAAAATAAATATCAGATTGAAAATCGCCTGTTTTCTTTTCTGAAAAAAACCACTCATAAAAAACTCCTTGGATGGTAACGAAAACATACAATGTTTAATCGTTAAATCCAAAAACATATACTGATTTACACCTCTGTGCAATCGCTTGCACAAATATACCACTATTGCATCCTAATGTCAAGTGTTTTTTGAAAAAATATGAAAGGAATGAGTTTTTTCTTCTATAGATTAATTGTTGCTATCGAATGTGCTAAAAGCTCCAAAAACAAGCTTTTTCCAGAAACTTTCAATTCTACTTTAATCAGGTCTTCTGTCCTGTTCATAAGTTATGCAAATCACCGATAATATCATGCCCATATCTTTCACCATGTGCCCAAGATTCGAGTTTCACATTACCTTCCTGGCTACCTTCTGTTAAAATTAATTTATTCGGTCATTTGTTTTCATCCAAGCAGAAGGTCGCCATGGAAACTATATCCAAATTACGTCAACACATTGTTTTATTAAGCAAAGTTTACCCATTATTTACGTATAGCTTTTTATAAAGGACATTCGATCATTTTCAAATAGTAAGGGCAGTTCGCCCCAAAAGAAAAAGAGAGTTTGAAAGATTCAGTGAGAACTATTTTATTATCACTTTAAAAATTATAGTTCCTGTCTCTGTGGCGCTTACGGACGATTTTTTCCATCGGAACCATTTGACAGCAGCCTTTCCTGCCGATGGTATAGCATTGGTATAATCAGTCGATGCCCAGTCCTGAGAAGGATTAGAATTGGTTGTAAACTGAACTGTCCAACCAGTAACCAAGGACATATCATTAGTAAGATACAAAAGATAGGATGAGGGCTTTTCAAAAATCATGACATTATCAGCAGGTCCAGTTCCAATATTGGAATAGGTTAGATGATAAGAAACTTTTGAACCAGGAATGGGCTCACCTGAAGCCAAGGCATTTGATATCGATTCTATGGATTTTGAAATCCTAAGATCTGGCTTGTTCCCCACAAATCCCGTCTCTTTCCAACCAAGATCAGGCGCTGTTGAGAAAAAAGCATAACCCAGGTTTGTTCCAACATCAATACAAGGAGAACCGTTCGAGAGAGTGAGGTAATTGGAAATCACTGACATCGAGAGTTCCCATTTGGGGACGTTCGAAATGGAACCATTTCCTATGATGACATTGGAATAGTTCATACTCTCGTTGGCATATACATTATTATAGGATGCTATCGCAGTCCCACTTCGAGCCAGCACTCCTGCCACACGGCTATTGGCAATGATATTGTTGTTCAAATATAAAGTCCCATCAAACAAAGCTATCTGTGCATAATAACCGGTATTGATCGAATTTGAAAAGAGGGAATTATGATGCAGATAATTGATTCCAGCGCCTCCTATATAGAAAGCCTGTTGCTGGTTTAAGGCAACCTGATTGCGATAAAAAAGGTTTCCTGTAGGGGTGGTAAATATATAAAAACCTTTCGCTGTGTTACTCAAGATAAGGTTATAACTTATGATGTTGCTATGACTGTTTTCAACACCGATTCCATAAGTTGCCTGCCTGACAATATTATCACGAACAGTATTTTTTGATGCTGAATTTCTCAGAAAAACACCATAACCGCCATCCCTCAGTTGATTATTTGAAACAAGAGAAAAACGCGTATATTCCAGATGAATCCCATCCCCTGAATTGCTATAGAAAGCGTTTCCTCTGATCACCAGATTATTACAAGTCGTGGTAGCACCACCCGAGGATGTTATGCCCCTTCCCAAGCCAAGAGTGTACTTCTTAAAAACCATATTCTCAATAATAAGATTAGTCATGGACCTAATTTTAAATGCGTTCGTATGGAGTCCATCCCCTCCATGAAGTATGGCCATCGTATTTGAAAGGGATGTAAAAAGCATTGACTTCGGTTTATGCATATAACCACTGATCCGAACAGCTTGAGTATAAATTCCTGGGAAAATATAGGCTGTTGGATTGGTACAATACGGATTTCCCTGCATCATCTTGTCTGCTGCTGCCTGGAGTGTCTTGAATGGCGCTGCAAAAGTTCCGAAATTGGCATCGTTTCCTGAATCATCATCAACATAATAGGGACCTGGATTGTTAGCAACAGATTCAAAAGCTCCCATATCAACCCGTGTTCCACCACCAGCAGGAACAGGATCAGTAGGATCGCCAGTATCAATACATGGACTTCCTATGCCCAACCGCGTAAAATTTGCAGAAGAAGGATTAACAGACACAAAAAGAGGGGAGTTTGTTATCATACCTGCTCCAGGAATGACACCTCCTACAAAATTGCCATCATAGATATTGGACACACTATCACAATAGGTTATCCTCGTTGCAATTCCCGCACCTGACTCTATTCCTCCTTCATTTCTGTAAAAAATACTGTTGCGTATATGGGTATTAAATGCATCCGCAGAGATAACAAGACCGCGTGCACCATTGCTTGTAAAAGTACAGTTAACTATCGTATTGGAACGTGATGCTCCCAGAAACATGCCCCACCTGTTCCCGTTCCTATTCCTATCCACAAGCAATCTTGAGAAAACATTTGATTGTGACCACATTACTCTCACACCATGTGTATTTGCCCGTGTAACACGTATATTTTCAATCTTTATATGGTGGACAATCTGACCATCAGGCCCAAATTGGATTCCGTAACCTCTTGTATTCTCTCCGTCAATGATGACCCCATTAGTATATCCCACCATCTTATTTGTCAATCCATGTGTTCCACTGGCTGCCCTATAGATATCAACCTGCTCCTTATATGTTCCTGCACCGATGAGCATTGTGATTCCTGTTGAATTCTCAAAATCTGTCATGGCCGCACCTGAAATCTGAGTATACGAAGTTGCCCAACTCTTCCCATCCCACGGTCCTGTAGGATTGTTCTTACTCACATAAATATTGATTTGTGGTACATACTCGAAAGCTCCCATATCAATATGTGTACCAAGACGGGTAGGGTCTGAATCCATGGAAGGATCACCCGCATCAATGCAAGGACTCGAAGCGGAAAGTTTCAAAAAATCTGCTGAAGTTTTATCAAGTGACAAGAAGATCGAATCATTTGTAATTGTTCCCATTCCTGGAAGAGTTGTAGCATAGTTAGCCGGATAATTCCTTGCCACATTATTGTATGTAAGGATGGCAGCATTGGCAGTCGTAGTAGCTATACCTGTTCCCTCATTACTTTGAATAATACAATTCTTTATAATGACATTTGTAGAAAATCCGTCAAGATAAACACCTCCTCCTGCACCTGAAGCATTACTCCAAGCAGTTGAATTGAGTAAGACATCATTGCGGGAGTGATGAAAAGAGATTCCAGAAGCATGACAAAAGGCCACATAACAACGGTTCACAGCATTGGATGCACTGTCTGCAAAATTTATGCCATCCCAGGTGATATTTTGAATTCCCAATTTTTGAAGCTTGATGAATTTTGTACCTGTAAGAAGAATTCCGTTTCCATCATTGGCAGCACCAAATTGACCATCAATCACAACCCCGTTTGTATAAGCCGTTATAAGGTTCGTGTTACCGAATGTCCCTGAATGAGACGATATTAGATTGAAAACCTCATAATACCTGCCTGCGGCAATATATATTTTTACTCCAGGATTGTTTTCCATTCGTACACGTGCATTACTGATGTGTTGGTAAGCTGTTGTCCATGAAAGCCCGTCCCATGGACCAGATAGATTATTCTTATCAACGTAATATATGTTACTTTGCACAACCAAGTCGGATACGCTCATAATACCATATCCACATCCATTGGTGACTCCGATTTTCCCTGTAACAGCCCCATTGGGCAAAACAACACGGATTTTATTATCAGACCAGTTACTATAGACAGAAGCGACAACATTATTGGCGAATTTCACGAATCCCGAACCTTGAGCAGCTCCAAAACCTGATCCTGTAATGGTGATAAGATTCAACATCCTGGCAGGTGATGGGGAAAAACCATCTATAACTACTGTGGAACTGGTCATGCTATAATTCGTAGCTTCATATCTTGGTATAAATTCAAATACCCGATCATTCCACGCCGTGGCAGGATTAAGAGCATACATCCGGATATACTGCGCGAGTACAGGATTAAATCTGTTGGTCTGATAGAAAGAGTATCCGACCCCAGTTATGTAGTTCGTATTACTTGTTACTGTAAGCCAGCCTGAGTACCCGACATTTGAAACTTGCAGATAATATTTACCTGGGCATGCTGCTTCAAAATAGAAATCCACCCTGTCCACCATCTGGGCAGAACCAAGATTGATACCAAGGATTTCTGGATAGACGCGCGTACCTACCCAATCTGTTCCTAGATCCTGATCAATAACCAATGACGGTCCCTCCGCAGCACTATTGGACTGATTCGCCCAAGCAGAAACAGGAACATAATGAGTGTTTGAAAGGGATCTTGTATTCCAGATAAGCTCATTTCCGCTATTCGTCCAAATCTGAATCGGTCCTGAATTGTTAGCTATAATGTGAACACCATTATTACCCCAAGCTGTAACAGTCGCTTCCACACCACCGATTGTAACAGTCTTATTCCCTTGGGCTGGGCCAAAAACACCATTAGTAATCAGTACATTCTGTCCACTGCAACCTGAGACAGGATTAAAATTGGCCAATCCAGATGATCTTCTCTGCAGCATGAAATTGGTAGATTCAAAATAAGGTCTTATCTCCCAAATGGAATATCCCCAAGTAGTCGCTCTTGAATAACCATACATCCTTAAATGTCGTGTTGCAACAGTGTCAAACCTGTTTGTTTTTGTCCAAGAACCGCCCACTGCTGTATTTGAATTTGAAGCTACAGTGGACCAAAGTCCTGTGGGTGTGTTGGATATCTGTATGACCCACTTCTCTGCATGTGCTGTTTCCCAGAAAGTATCAACACGGTTTATACTTTTTGTAGCCCCCATATCCACCACAAGCCATTGCGGATCAGCTGTGGCAGATTCCCATCTCGACCCTGCATCTCCGTCTATTGCATAAGAAGGGTTAGCACCACTTGAGGCGACTGCTGAAATGCGTGGTTGCATTATCTTGTTAGTCAATGAACGGGCAACACTTATCAGTGTCATACCATTATTACTATAAATTTTAACAGACCCTTCTGTCATTGCCGTGACGTGTATGACTCTGTTGCTCCAAGAGAGTACAGTCTGGGAGATTCCATTAATAAGTACAGTCCGTGTATCCTGCGTTGTCCCGAAATTTGTTCCTGTAATTCTCAGATCCGTTCCCTTATAACCCTGCAATGGATTGAAGTAGGAGATCCGTGGAGTGACAACAACGATTTCTCCTGACTCTTTCCATCCTAAATCCGGTGCTGTGCCGAGATAAAAGTATCCAGCAGGATAGGCAAGATTTGTTCCCGCATCAATGCTTGTGGAATTATTTGAAAGGGAGAGAAATGAGCTTAAAGGTGATGGGTTTATATTATATCTTGGCCGAGTGAGGATTGTTCCATTTCCTAGTGTAACTCCAGAGTAATTTCCAGCATTGTTATTTGTAGTCGCATTATAGGAAGCCAATATCGTGCCCCCTGATACAAAAACACCCCATTGTGAAGAGTTCGCTATGATATTATTATGCAACCTTACAGTTCCTGCAGCCATAAGAATCTGGGAAAATCCTGGACTTTTTGCATTTGAGTAAAATGAGTTATGATAGACCATTATACCATCGCCACCACTAATAATATTCAGACCATTCTGCCAAACATGGGCAATCCGATTCCTGTAGATAAGATGACCTTTTGTTAAATTATCAACCTTTATTCCGGACTGGCTATTGCTGAGAATTACATTATATCTGATATCATTCGAGTGGGATTCCGTCTGGATATCAATACCATGCTGTTCAAACCGGGAAATCCAGTTCCCATCTGCAATAGACTGATGTGCATACGCATTAAAATGGATGGCTATATCAGTCGCCCCCTTACCAAAGAAAGTATTACTGTTAATGCTACATTTGTAGGCATAGTCAAGCTGGATTCCCCGCATTCCTTGGGAATAGATGGTATTATTCCGAATGATTGCATTGCTGACAATTGTTGTCACATTCAATCCGATTCGCACAGCGCCCCAAACATAACCACGTATGTCGAAGCCACTTATCATTATATTACTACATCCATAAACCGTGAAAGCATTGTTGGAAGTGGCAACATTCTGGAGTACTGGTTTAGTGTTCGAGAGATTCTGGATGACCATCATCTTCTTGGCATTTTTATTGGAAAGGATGAATACAGATTCATTGTAAGTGCCTGGAAAAACAAAACAAGTGGCAGATGTGACACTTACTCCAGAAGCGATCCTTGATACTGCTTTCTGGATGGTACGGAAGGGTGTTGCAAAAGAACCGTCATTGATATCATTACCTGAAGTATCATCTACATAGAAGGGACCAGTTTGTCCATAGGAAAATTGTATAAATGCAAGCAAACCTAAAAAAATGTATAGGCCTCTATTCATCAAACACTCCTTGTCAATGTGTATCGGCAATTCTAAGAAAATCAAACATGCAATCGTTTGCCTAAATACTATAGGCATATCTACAGCTTAAATCAGATACTACTAAATATATACAACAAAACTTAAAAAAACACTAATTTCTTGAAAAAATATTAACAACTTGCTTTAATAATCATTATAAATGTCATTAAGCTGGCTTTAGTTGAAAAAAATCTTGCTTCCTTTATTTTTTTCATCAGTGAAAAAATCCCTTTTCTTCAAGCTTTTCACCAGTGAATTCATTCCGATGTTTGATATCCAGCTGGATCAGGTCATACATGTTTTTCACAATGCTTAATCGTTGGCGAGGATAGGCGATGCTTCAGAGGGTCTGAGTTCTGTGAGCAGAGTGTCGTCTATCTTTTACATGTTTATCCTCTTTTATGTTAAAATACGGGACATTGATGATTGTAAAGAGCATATATAAGAATAAGGCTTCTGCCTGAAAGGAAGCTGTTGGTCACGGCACAGGTGAAATGATGTCGATGTTGGGGTAGGGGACAAGAGTAGAGCCAAGTATTAACTTCTTCAGGTTCGACAACAGCGAAGCTACGAGGTGTATTGCGGATATGATGAACAAAATGGTTAA
>DYKD01000154.1 GCA_020722765.1 Brevinema andersonii
TAAAAGATTATATCATGATAAAATTAAACAAATTTATATATTTTCCTTTTCTGAATATATTTTCTTAACAATCAGGAAGTAAAAAGAAATCATTATAATAACAAAGTCCCGGGGAATTAAATCCCGGGACTTTGAGTTGTCTTGATTTTCACTCAGGATTATCTTGGGAATTTAATTGATGCTTGAGCGGCGGCAAGGCGTGCTATAGGTACTCTGAAGGGAGAACAGCTTACATAGGTAAGACCTGTTTTATAGCAGAACTCTACTGATGCCGGGTCTCCGCCCTGTTCTCCACATATCCCGATTTTGAGATTGGGTCTTGTTGCACGTCCCTTATCAACTGACATTTTAATAAGTTGTCCAACACCTTCCTGGTCTATCGTCTGGAAAGGATCGGCAGGAAGGAGTTTTTTGTCGATATAATCGTGAAGAAAAGCTCCAGTATCATCGCGGCTGAATCCGAATGTCATTTGAGTAAGATCGTTTGTTCCAAACGAGAAAAACTCAGCCGTCCTGGCCATTCTATCGGAAAGAAGGCAGGCTCTCGGTATTTCAATCATTGTTCCGTATGCATAATCGATTTTTTCAAGGCCGTAATTACTGCATACTTCTTTGTAAACCCTATCGGTAATTTTTTTTGTAAGATCAAGTTCCGATACGTCGCATGTAACTGGTACCATTATTTCCGGACGAGGTTTAAGGCCTTCTTTAATCAGTTCAGCAGTTGCCTCAAAAATTGCTTTTATCTGCATTTCGGAAATTTCAGGATAGGTAATTCCCAGCCTTACACCTCTATGTCCCATCATAGGGTTCGATTCATGAAGAGTTTCTCCACGTTTTGCAACATCTTCGGGTTTGATTCCGAGAGCTTTTGCCAGTTCGGCCTGTTTATCCGGGCTTTGTGGTACAAACTCGTGCAGCGGTGGATCGAGCAAACGGAAGGTGACTGGCAGTCCGTCCATCGCAACGAGAGTTGCTTTGACATCTTTCTTTACAAAGGGAAAAAGTTCCTTGAGAGCCTGACGGCGTTCTTCTTCTGTTGTGCTGAGTATCATCTTGCGGAGAAGGAATAGAGGTTCTTCTGAACCTTTTCCGTAGAACATATGTTCGGTACGGAATAGACCAATACCTTCTGCTCCAAAATCCCGTGCTATTTTTGCATCCTCAGGCGTATCAGCATTTGTGCGTACCCCAAGCTTACGGTATTTATCAACAATCGACATAAATTCCTTGAATCTTGGATTTTCGGAAGCATCCATAAGTTTGAGTGCTCCTGTGTAAACATTTCCTCTGGTTCCGTTCAGGGTAAGTATATCGCCCTCATTGATAACAATATTTGAACCGTTTATTCTGGCCTTTTTGTTTTCTTCATCAACAACAAGTGCACCTGCACCAACAACACAGCATTTACCCCAGCCGCGTGCAACAAGAGCGGCATGAGAGGTCATACCTCCACGAGCTGTAAGAATACCAGCAGCAGCACGCATTCCCTCAACATCTTCAGGGTTGGTTTCCTCACGAAGGAGTATTACCTTTTCACCCCTGCGTGCCCAGCTCACAGCATCATTGGCAGTGAAAACGACCTTACCAACTGCTGCTCCTGGCCCTGCTGGCAAACCTTTTACAATCGGCGTGACTTTCTTCTCAACCTCGGGATCACATATAGGATGAAGAAGTTCGTCAAGCTGTGCAGGATCTATTCTGAGAACCGCTGTTTTCTCATCAATAAGTCTTTCATGTAGCATGTCCATTGCCATATTGAGAGCAGCCGTTCCGGTGCGCTTTCCAACACGGCACTGAAGCATGTAAAGTTTCCCTTCCTGAATGGTAAACTCAATATCGAGCATGTCGCGGTAATTCTTTTCAAGTATGTCCCTTATCTCGCATAGCTCTTTATATGTCTCAGGCATAGCCTGCTCCATGCTTGGCAGATGCTTGTTCTGTTCATTTTTGGTGGCGTCATTAAGAGGATTTGGTGTTCTGATCCCGGCAACCACATCCTCACCCTGTGCATTTATAAGCCACTCACCATAAAACTGATTTTCTCCCGTTGCAGGGTTCCTTGTGAATGCTACACCGGTAGCTGATGTATTACCCATGTTGCCGAATACCATTGCCTGAACATTCACTGCTGTACCCCATTCATCAGGAATTCCTTCAATACGGCGGTACGAAACAGCCTTCTTTCCATTCCAGCTCTTAAAAACAGCCATGATGCCTCCAACCAATTGCTCTCTGGCATCATCAGGGAAAGGTTTGCCAAGTACTTCCTTGATCTTCTTCTTGAATTCATCAGCAAGAATTTTCAGATCATCGGCTGTGAGATCAGTATCTGATTTATAACCCTTCTTTTCTTTGTATTCATCCAGCATCTCATCAAGCTGCTTGCGTATACCTTTGCCTTCAACAGGTTCTATACCCTCAGCTTTCTCCATTACCACATCGGCATACATCATAATCAAACGCCTGTATGAATCCCAGACAAATCTCGGATTGTTGGTCTTTTTTATTAAACCTGGGATTGTCGAGGAACAGAGCCCAATATTAAGCACCGTGTCCATCATTCCGGGCATTGATTTGCGGGCACCTGAACGACAGGAAACAAGAAGCGGGTTATTCGGATCACCATATTTCATACCCATTATTTCTTCTGTCTTTTTCATCGCTTTCCATACATCGTTCATCAACTCATTACTCAAAGTACAATTATTTGCATAGTACTCGGTACAAACTTCAGTGGTAATGGTAAAACCGGCAGGTACAGGAAGACCCAGAAGACACATCTCTGCCAGGTTGGCTCCCTTGCCTCCAAGAAGGTTTTTCATTTCCGCATTACCTTCAGCTTTTTTATTACCAAACGTGTAAACTCTCTTTTTTTCTGACATATTACTTTATTTATTTGAATTTAAAATGGATTAATTTTCAAAAACAGTCGCAAAGTTAAATATTTCTATGAAATTAGGAAATCAGCCATAAATGTTTCTGATATCCCGGTAAAGGGTTTAAAGTTTTTTAACTACTTTGTAACCCGATTTTTCTATATTTCTTTCTATTTCTCCGATGTCAAAATCATTACCTTTTATTTCGACAATTCCGGTGCCGGGATCGGCAATAGCTTCATTGACACCCCTGACAGTTTTCACGGCACTTTCAACTGTCTGACGGCAATGATTGCATGTCATGCCCTCTATATAGAGCGTTACCGACTTAATATACGATTTCCTGTTCGCCATATTTAATTTGTGTTTCATTTTGTTTGATTTAATATAATTGGTGAACAGGGCATTAACAATTAAAACTGTCAGAATAATTGCGGATGATATTTTAATCCAGTGAGGCACTATTTCGTGGTTATGACCTGCATGTACAGCACCTGCAGGAAGTG
>DYKD01000055.1 GCA_020722765.1 Brevinema andersonii
AACAGGAGATAGTATGATGTGCTGGTGTGTTTCAATCCACGCGCCCACGCGGGGCGCGACCAATGTTCCAACACAGGAATTTCCGTGGTTGCCTGTTTCAATCCACGCGCCCACGCGGGGCGCGACCTTAAATCACCAAAAACAGATAAAACAAGAAGAGTTTCAATCCACGCGCCCACGCGGGGCGCGACCGTATATCAATTATTATTAATATACCATCTTCTTAAGGTTATTTCCACTCTTTTCTCAAGTCCTTTTGCGAAAGTCTTCACTTTTATTTAGCTATCCATTTTTTCATCTAAAAACATTTCAATATTTTTATTTATGATGTAAAATAACAATACTGCGAACCTTACCACCTTTTCATGTGTGCTACAGATTCGCAAACTTAAATTAAGAGTACATCTTCTTCCAGATTACTAACCGGTTTTGCACCAACATGTTCCACCCTATTAGTCCAGTTCGCTCCTAAAAAATAAAAACGCAAGCTGTCAAACTCAGAATCCATCTCATTGATAAGATCATTTTTCAACTTCACCCACTGACCAGGATCTACAAGACATTCAAAAACTGAATATTGAACACGCTGTCCATAATTTAAACATAACTTAGAAATTCTTCGCAAACGACGTTCTCCACCTGGTTCAGAAGTCTTGACATCATAACTGACCAAAACCATCATATACTACCTCACTTCCAAAAAAAGACAGGATAACCGTCCAAATCTCCACGTAAATGCCTAGCCAAAAGCAAAGCCTGGGTATAGAACAGCAAGCCGATCTTCACATTCTCCTTGAAAAAAGGATGAAATACTTCATCTTGTTTTCGTTTCTGATAAGCCGCAATAACCTCTTTTCTCGTCTCATCATCCATGATGACAGCTCCAGATTCAGAATGCTTGAAACCTTTTGGGGAAACCTGATCTCTGTTAATGAGACTTAATACAAGCCTATCCCCAAGCATTGCCCTAAACTCCTCCATCAAATCCAATGCCAAGCCAGGTCGGCCTGAACGGTCCTTATGTAGAAAACCAACATATGGATCCAGTCCAACAGATTCCAATGCGGACCTAGTATCATGCGCAAGCATTGTATAAATAAAAGAGAGAAGACAATTCACATTATCACGTGGAGGACGCCTGTTCCTGCCATCGAACTTGAAGGCATCTTTCTGGGAAATTATGAGATGGTCAAAGACATCAAAATAGGCATTCGCCATCTCTCCTTCAAGCCCTCTCATGCTATCAACGGATCCGGATTTCATAAGTTGGTCAAGCGCCACAGAAGCTTTTTCTGAAACAACATTCAGAGAGACAGAATCCAGTTTATCCGCATGGTCTCTCAAGGCACGGTTTATCACATTCCGTGAATTTGCGATTTTCCCAACAAGAAAAGATCTCGTCAGATTGGCACAAGCAATATCATCGTCCGCTTTCCTGTATTGTTCTCTACGCAGAATTACGTTCCCATGGATTTTTCCATGAACAGAAGCTAAAAAGCGTCCAGTTTCTGTACAAAAAGTGACGGCAATGCTTTTTTCTGCACAAGTTGCCATAAGAAAAGGACTCATAGATACTTGTCCAAAGCAGATGATGCTGTTTAAAGCGTGCAATGGAAACTGTGCTTTCTGTTCATTTTCTACCTTAATAACAACAGTTTCTCCTTCTTTATGAAGATAAGATTCTGGTGTTGTAACAAAGAGAGTGTTAAGAAGTTTTTTCATCTAACCTTATTCCTTTTTTGAGATACCTGAGAATTGAAAAGTTCTTATCAAAATCTTTTGGCAGGCAGAGATCATAGAGGGAACAGGTTTCACACTTTTTAGAATATTCAGGCAAGGGGGTGAGTCCTGTTTCCAAAAAATCCCTGAGCTCTGAAACCATCTGGATGGTCTTTTCTCTCAAAGCGGAGTCTATTTTGACATCATACCTATGCCAAATCTTACCATAAAATATGGCAGCATTCTGAATCACTGTTCCAGTCAATTCTTCGAGACAAAGAACTTGGCAACAGAGCTGAACCAGATCGCAATCACTAATTTTGGGTTTTCCTCTCTTATATTCTACTGGAAAAACTACCAGTTTCCCTTCAGCATCTTTCCAGAACTCTACAAGGTCAGCCCTGCCAGAAAGACCGAGTTTTGAAGAAAAAAGAACGACATCTCTTTCAATCCTCTTTCCATTCCGTGATTCCGAGCCCTGTTCATGGACATTTTCATGCAAGACGAGTCCAGCAGCAGTGAAATAATTCTCAGACCATTGCTGTTCAATATGTATCAAAGCACATTGGCGTTTGCAAAAATCGTAATGTTGTATGGCTGAAATCATGATGACATGATTTTCTTTTTCCACCATTCATCCTTTTCTCTTATTACCCTTTTATCTGATTATTTTTTTTGACTCAGGTTCCTTTAAATAGTTTTCAGAGGTAACAATAGACTTTTTGAGTTTTTTTTCAAGAGCTTTCCTGGCAGTACCAGCAATTTTACCACCTGCTTCAGCATCTTTTTGCAGCTTTGGGACTCCCTTGGAATCTTCGGATCAATGAATTTCGGTAGTAGACCGTTCTCCCAGCATGGTAAAAATCAGTTCCAGATCATTCATATGGTCTCGTAGATTTTCTCGTTTCAGTTTTTTAAACTTTTTATATAGTCTTTATTCTTTTGGGCACCACGTTTCTTCCATTCATCTGTCAATTCTTCCCGGATGGCAATACCACTTAATCGTTTTTCAATCCGGTCATCGCTATAACCCTTAAGTTTATAAAGGGTACGAGTTCTTTTTGTGGCTAATTCAGGATTCTCAATTTCTTGCATTCGCTCATATCCGACTTTTGCCAACCAACGCTTGAATGGTTCAGCTTTTGGAGAGGGGATGGATTGGATAAGTCTGAAGATACCTTCAGTATTCCAGCAATATATTTTCTGTTTTCCGCCGGATGTTGGAATTTCCAGCATAAGGGGTGGTACAAATTGTACCCTCCTTTAGAAATAAGATTGTCCAATTCAGAATCCCTTTCTTTCATACGTTTGAAATATTGAGCTGGATCTGAAGAGTCTGTCAATACTTGGATTATGTCATTGATGGCAAACCACCATTCATTTTGGTGCAGGGTTCGGCGGATTTTGGATCCTTTGAAAAGGGCGATGTTGTTATCCATTTGCCAAACTCCTTACTAATTACAGTTTTTCTATCAATTCAATTCCTTGTGGCAACCCATCTTTATTGACTTTAACATCGTAATCCGACCATTGTCTTGGCAAATCAGTTTTCTTTTCAATGACAACTCTTTCAAATAATTCTCCCGACCTAGCACTACCAAGATGATTCGCATGTTTAAAAATGATCAGTTTTCTTGGATTCATCTCGCCACGCGCAGCAGCTCGATCATGCTCAAAAGCATTCAACAATGATTCCCAAAGGAGATTGAGATCATCCTCTGAAAATCCTGTTTTCACTGCATCCACAGCGGAAATAAAACCATGCATTCGATAAAGAGCATAAGGAACAGTCGCTTTACGTCCAAATGTTGATGCGTGCTCTCTTTTTTTTTGTGACTCTGCTTCTTTGTCAGTAGTAACCGCACAACGAGTGATGGAATGCTCCGCTTGATAAATCCTATCTGCTGATCTAGAAAAAGTAAATTGTACTGGTCCACGTATTGTCCCTGATGGTTTATCACCAACGGCCAAAACCGCACCAAACAACCGGATGTCAAAATATCTCTGACAAAGCTTATCTTGTCTATCTTTAATTACTTTTTGCTTATCTTCGTTTTCTTCATTAGCCACTTTAACCTTTGCAATATCACTACCTAATACATTACCTTGACGAATAAAAATATTATATGGTTCCTTAAAATCATGTTTTACTTGGACATAATTTCTGACTTTTCTTTTAATGCAGACATCCGTCACCAATCCTTCCTGATTCTCCGCATCAACACGTGGCAAGTTTGCCTGATCTGGATCACCGTTGGGGTTTCCATCCTTTACATCATAAAGAAATACAAAGTCGTAACGGTTTTTAATGGGTTCATTCTTTTCACTCATGATTCTTCTCCTTTTTGATTGATTTCTTCTTTATCTTCTAAAATATCTTTTAATTCTTTTGTTTCCGAGGCTTTTTTGAATGTCTCCTGTTTTTGGTGGTAGTAGCCTATGGCAAACTGACCTTGTTCTTCAAGTGTAAAAATTACTGGAAAACTGGAAACTTTCTCAAACAACTGTTGTAATTCTTTATCAAGGATGACAGCCAATCCTGGCTTTTCTCCTTTGATTTTTGAAAGATGATTTTGGGACATTTTCATAAGCCTTCCGAAAGCTGAAGAGGGGTTCATAGAGGCGGAAGAGAAAAACCTTTCCCTAATTCCCGCATTAAGGTTCTTTCCAAGAGCGGCCCTTTGGATTCCTTCAAGCACTGAAAAAATCCTGCCGCAATTGTAAGCAACCGACAAATTCCGTTCATCAAGTGATTCTTTCATTATCTGACCTCCTTTATGTCTATTGATTATTAATCTTATTAGTGAGACCCGTTCAGGAGTAACTCCTCTCATATCAACCCTTATCCGTTTTAAAACGGCGTTAAGAATCCAGATTGGCAGTGATTCTCTTCGAATTGCCGCCTTCCACAACAGTGTTCCTACCCTGGATGATGTCACATCATTTTTATCTTTCTCGTTTTGGGGGGCATGCATAAGGTCATAGAGTCCTGGAAAATAGGGCTGCTCCTTTTGGGTGTCAAAGTCAAAAATTGTAATAGCAATATCTTGGAACCAAAGAGCTATTGATTCTTTCAAGTCTTCTAAACCCTGTAAAATCCAGTCCCTTATAGCGATTCTGGCTGCAACACCGGAAAGAGTACAGGAATAAAAAATGTCTGAATCAGGATTTACTCTTTTTTTTTCGCCAGATCTTATAGTATTGACAAGCTCTACAATTTCTCCTGGGTTTGGTTCTTCAAGAAGGCTAATTTCTTTGGGGTTTTTATTTTCCCTGGTCCAGAAAACCATGGCTGTATCTGATCCGAAATTGATTCGATTCGTATATTTGAAATATTTTTTTTTGCCATCTTCTATTGGATTGCCGTTGGCCAGAAGCCAATTGAGTCCTTCCACATAAGTTCTTGCACAATTAACACAGATTGAAGAATTCATATTTCCAGCAAGCTGGTATGATTCGAAAGCCTTTTCATTATATGAAACCAAAGCGCATCCAGATGATTGTCCATCAGGAACTCTTTTAATCATTCCATGGGGCATGTCCAATATAGGATAATCTGGCTTCCCGCAAATCGAACATAATATGGTTGTATTTTTCAAAACATCCTTCTGGGATCGATCAAATTTGGTGATTATAGCATCAATGACCCTTTTGTTTTCATGCAATCTTATATCTTCCCCTTCTAACCTAAATGCGATATTCCCATTTCTTTCTTTTTCTCCAACCTGATTTTCAAAGGTCAACAGGGCTTTTTCTATACCATTTTTTTTATTTGACCCATAAAACAAAAAAACAGGTTCCAACTCCTTTAATTCTTTGTATTCCTCTAATTTCCCCATAAAAAGTCCATGTTTTTTAGAATTACCCGCATATCCTAAAACTTCTTCAGCCTTATCCAATAATAAACGAGCTTTCCCTTTTTTAGCAGTAATAGCCTCTGCAGGACGATATATCTTTTCAATAACATCAAATCGGACAAAAGATCCATCACTTAGAATTATCAAATCAATTGAAACAGGTTCATCTTTCAATGCATTATGTATGATTTTTCCCTCAGAACTGACTTCTCGCAATCTTTTTCCAAGGTCGCTTAGCTCCCTTATCATATTGATTCCTCCTGCTCCTTGAAATCATAGAGAACAGATGAGTTATGAGAGTTTTGAACAGGCTGGACATGGCTCGATCCCATCATTTTCATATTCTCAGGAACTTCACAATTTAATACTCCATCAACGACGGCAACATCATAGAAGAAGAGAGGTGACGGCTTCCCCGTTGCATCATAAAAAATATCAAAAAGCATGCTTCCAATAGGAAACGTTGCGGAATTTATTTTTTCGTTTCCATCAGGTGCTGAAAATTCTGCTGCAAACTCCCTGGTTCCCAGATACGGTCGTCTGAAGCACTGCCCTTTACTGACACGTCGTTTGAACATTTCGACATATTTTTTGGGTGGATTTCTGGTATCGACATCCTTTTGATAGACCGAAGCCTCGATAATGTATGCCACATCCCTCAAAACAATGCTATTTCGTTGAGCACGTTTTTCTTCGATAACAATCTCATTCCTGCCTTGTTTGGAGTTAATCTCATTTCTTTTCACTGAAAAAAACTTGACTGGATTCAACACGAAAATCCTACGGACATACCATTGAAATTCAGGTTTCCATAAGATTGAATCGAGTATACCTCTTGCTGCAGATGGAGTCATGCAAGGATATGTCATCCTCTCCACTTTTAGGTCCGGTCTGGTAAAACAGGCGAATTCACCTTCTACCTTTAAACGAACGACTTCCTGGTCAATCATAACTGTCCTCCTACACTATCATCTCTTCCACTGTTATCGGGTCATCAGAAATTCCCGTATCCATGTTATATTTTCCATGCCAGATTATCAAGTTTTCTGATTCTGTCAGATATAAATCCGTATTCTTCATCAAAAAATGTCCATAGACCTGAACAGAAAATTGCTGTATCTTTCTGAAATCATCTCTGGCAAGAGGAATATGATTCCTTAGTTTGTATTGAATTTTCTCATATAAATCCTTGCTTTCCTGGTTATACTGTGAGATAAAAACCCCTTCTGTAGCCTTATCAATAAGATGATAACATCCAGAAACTGTTTCAAAATTCAAGCCAATACGTGCTTCATTAATTCTATATTTGTCTGAGTCAACAAAAAGTCTCAAAGCCTTTCCATAATACGTCGGGAAAAAATCATAAGAATGCAATCCATCTGGATTTCGCATGATCATGTCAAGCGCAAGTTGTGCCAGACTCCTATATTGCTTGTTCGGCATTCCTGAATCACACAACTTAAAGATGAAAACCTTTCCGAAATCCGGCATCTTCCCCTCCCTGTTGCAACGTCCTGCTGATTGGATGATCGATTCCATAGGCGCATATTCTCGGAACACACATGGGAAGTCAAAATCAACTCCAGCCTCAATCAACTGTGTAGATATGACAATGATCTTTCTATTACTTGCAAGATCCGTTCTGATATCCTCAATCACCTGTTTCCTATGATGAGGACACATGGATGTGGAAAGATGATATTTTTTATCCCAAGTTTCTGAGTCCCCCAAAGACTTAAAAAAATTCAAAGCTGATTTTTTCGTATTAAAGATACAAAGCACAGACTTTTCCTGTAAGCAAACCTGATTTAACAGTCCGATAGGAGTCATTTCGTGAAATTGGTTGACTGGGAAATATGTCACACGACGGGTTTTTCTGAATAGCTCATCAACATTTTCAACAAGCGGTATTATTTCCGGCAATCCGTTGAAATTTTCCCTTCTTTCAAAGGCTGGTTGTGTTGCTGTGCAAAATAGAAAAGAAGTCATCATGACCTTATTCATATTCATCAACATTGTTAGAGTGGGCTCAACCAATTCTTTGCTTAATGACTGAATCTCATCAAAGATAACTACGGATTCAGCAATATTATGGATTTTCCTGCATTTGGAACGCTTATTGGAAAAAAGAGACTCAAAAAACTGGACTGTTGTGGTAACAATAATCGGAAAATCCCAGTTTTCAGTGGCAAGTCTTTTAGATATTTCGTGAATACCAGTATCATATTCGTTATCCTCATCTTTTGACTCGTTATAAGAAGAATGATGTTCCAGAATCCATTCCTCACCAAATATGTCTTTTAAAATTTTGGCAGTTTGATCGATAATGCTGATATAAGGAAGAACGATAATGATTCGTTTGAGAGAATTGTGTTTAGCATGTTGAAGAGCCCAGGACACTGACGAAAGAGTTTTCCCTAATCCTGTTGGCAGATTCATGGAATAGAATGCTGGTGGAAGATTCGCTTTTGAGACTGCAAATTCACGAACCTTATTTCTCAACATGTTCAAATCCCCGTTTTTTGTCATTTTCCCTATATGTTCATCAAGTTTTGCAATAAACTTTTCATAATCCAAGTTCCTGCTCTGTCTTTTTTTTGCCTTGTTTTCATCAACAAACTCCTCTGTATCAAGCCCATCAGCATCTACTAATGCACTGAACAAGTAACGAATAAACAGCTCTCGCTCTTTCCTATCTGTGAACAGAATTTTTTCTCCGATCTTTTCATTATTAAGAGTCCCCATTTCATTTTCAAATTTTTTTTGGACTTCCCGATATATAGATAGTTTTTCATCTGTAAAATCTTTTATATCCGACTGCCAAGTCCCAAGATCAGGCAACCCCTTGTGATGTCCATCAACCGCAAATGACACTTCATCCATACCTAAGGACTGTGCATATTTAGAACCCCACGATGCATGTGGCACACTCCCTTTTCTCTCCCCCTTTTTCAGATATTCCTGAAAATCTTTTTGGTATTTTCCAAAATCATGGATTAATCCAGCTAGATAAAAAGCATTTGTATATTTTGAAGTAAATGATCTTGATTTTTCAGCTGTACCAGTCAAATGATCTTTTAATGTTTGCCAGTGTTTTTCAGTTAAATCATCTTTCGTATGTGCGTAATACTCCACTAATCCTCCATTTATACTGATTATGCGTATTCCGTTCAAGGTATCCACTTGGACTTCTTTGCTTCGCCTGACAACAAGATACTAAAGTGGATACCTTCAGTCAAGTTTTTGCATTTTTCTTGCTGAATCTTCTGCATCCATATCGAGCCTGAATGGCATTTTTGCATGCAATCAAGTATTTATATCGGGAGATATTAGGAAATTAAGACAAAAGTTTTTGATGTATTTATTTCATATAGCTATTGCTACCTTTTATCAAATTGATGTTTTGCTTAGCTGGAATTATAAACATATGGCATATATTGATAAAGAAAGAAAAGTAGTATCCTCGAATTTAAGTCAAGGATATACTCATAATTTAAGAATATGTACTCCCATGGCGGCCATATATGAAAATGATCATCCGTCCCTACGCAAGCGCCAATATCCTCATATCTTCTTCTTTTGACAAACTGTTAAAAATGCGTTAATTTAAATGAAAAACGACGAGAGGTCATAATGAAACTCAAACTTAACGAACGTATCCTATGGATCAGTCTCGCTCTCATCCTTGTTACAACACTCATCTTTACACACTCTCCTGGTATCATAAAGGCCCAGATCCCATCCTCTTCAGATCCAAACCAGAACCTCCTGCTTTTCCAGAACATCTATATGAAAATCCTAAATGAATATGTTGATGAACAGAAAGCAGACGAGCTCATCCATAATGCCATAGACGGCATGCTGAAAGGGATCAAAGATCCCCACTCCGCACTTCTCAAACCACAGAACTTCACTGACCTCAAGACAGAAACACAAGGACAATATGGCGGACTTGGAATTGTTGTTGGTGTCAGAGATGACAAGCTGACAGTCATCTCCCCAATGGAAGACACTCCTGCAGAACGTGTTGGGTTGAGAGCAGAAGACAGAATCGTCAAGATCAACGGAACGAACTCAATTGGATTACCACTCGACAAGGCAGTTGAAAAGATGAGAGGCGTCCCCAAGACTCCAATCACTATCACGATTGAACGGGACGGCGAAAAAAACACTTTTGATGTCACCATCATACGTGAAGTCATAAATGTAAAAAGTGTCAAGACGGGAATGATAGCAACGAACGTAGCGTATCTCCGAATCACGTCTTTTTCCCAGAACACGGCTGAACAGCTGGCAAAAGAATTGACACAAATGAAGGCTTCCAATTACAGCTCCATGATCATTGACTTACGGAACAATCCTGGCGGATTGTTGGATGTTGCCATCAAACTATGCGATATGTTTTTAGATAACACAGTCATTGTCTCCACCCGAGGACGGATTCCCTACAACAACCAGGTTTATGCAGCTACACGCGGAACCTTTGTTGACGACAGCATCCCCATGATTGTACTGGTCAACAAGGGAAGCGCATCAGCATCTGAAATTTTCGCAGGTGCCATGCAGGATACCAAACGCGGTCTCCTGCTCGGTACACAGACATTTGGAAAAGGATCTGTCCAGACGGTCCTGAACCTTGATGGCGGATACGGGCTGAGGATGACCATTGCAAGGTATTACACTCCTGCAGGCCAGATGATCGACAAGAAAGGACTGACACCAGATATCGCTGTAGAAAACATCCTTCTGACACAATCAGAAATTGAAGGCATCAGCAGACTTTCAAAAACAAACATACTCAAGGCTTTTGCAAAAGAGCATCCCACAAACTATAATGAAGAACAATTTGCAAAATTGCAGAAAGACCTGAAAAAGATCAATATCGAATTACGTGATATCGTGATCAAGACAAGGATTAAGATGGAACAGTCCAACAAGCAACCCCTCTATGACCTGGAATCAGACAACCAGCTTAACCAAGCTGTGCAAATCCTGAAAGCAAGGGCCGTACTACAGAGAAATGGGAAAGAATAGAAGACTGCCACTTTTCCTGCTGCTGGCAGCTTTCCTCTTCCTTCCTTCACAGACAGCAACAGGATATGATTATGAAGACCAGAGTCATTTCACCTTTGCCATTCTGAAATATGGCGGGGGTGGAGACTGGTATGATGGAATCCAAGGTGTAAGAAACCTCTGCCTTTTCATCCAGAAAAACACAGGAATCAATATTTCCCCTAAAGAGAAAGTGGTCTCCCTCCTTGATGATGACCTTTACCTTTATCCTTTCCTCTATATAAACGGTCATGGGAATATTTTTTTTACAGACAAGGAAGTGGAACGCCTCAGGATCTACCTGCAGAATGGCGGATTCCTTCTGGTCAATGACGATTACGGGATTGACCCTTACATACGCAGAGAAATGAAAAAAGTTTTCCCTGACCAACAGTTCAAGGAACTCCCCCTTTCACATCCCATATACAACTGTCATTATTCTTTTCCTGAAGGACTGCCGAAGGTCCATCAGCATGACGGAGGAACGCCAAAAGGGTTTGGTCTTTCCCATGAAGGAAGAACAGTTGTCTTTTTTGTATTTGATTCTGACATCGGAGACGGATGGGAAGAGGAATGGGTTCACAACGATCCACTGGAAATGCGTCTTGCTGCGATGAAAATGGGAGTCAACATCATCACTTATGCACTGACGCATTGATTCCAGGAAAGCCCTTGTCGATCATCCTGATAAGGAGGTTTTTAAGATGCCCTTGTTCCTGTTGAAATTGAAAAATGAAATCTTCATGCTGAAGACAAAATTCCTGATCCTGAAATCGCAGGGAAACAACCTTCCTACACTTAAAGCAAGATTACAAAAAAAAATCCCCCCTATTTTGCTTATCTGCATCATCCTTATGGCAGGCACCTATCTCACTGTTGAAGTCCTTCCCTTGTTAAAAAAAACAATGAAACAGCAACTCGGCATAGGAGGTCCTCCCCTTTACAAAACACAGCTCTACACGATCAAAGAAAAAGAGAGCCTCTGGCAGATCGCTAAAAAAAACCACCTCGCCTTTGATACTGTCGTCACTGCCAACAAGATGAAAAGCGTACACATGATCAGGCCTGGACAAGAGCTCTATCTTCCAAACCAGGATGGAGTCCTATACACGATAAAACCAGGGGAGACCATTTTCACTGTTTCTGAAAAATTCAAGGTTTCCATGGAAGACCTTTTAGATGTGAACGACCTTTCACTTTCCTGCACGAATGATGTCCTTGAAAACAAGGATATTTTCATCCCTGGCGCGAAACTGAGCAGTGACGAACGGATAGGCATCATGGGGATGAATTTTTTCAAGCCTGCAAACGGAAAAATACGAAGCGGTTTTGGATGGAGAAAAGACCCTTTCACACAAAAAAGGCAGTACCATACTGGTGTGGATTTCGCCTGCTCCGTGGGAACACCAATAAAGGCTGCTGCTGACGGCCAGGTTTTATTCGCTGGAAACAGGGGTGGCTATGGAATCGCTGTCATTCTCCGCCACAGGGCCGGATATACGACACTGTATGGACATCTTTCCAAACCATTGGTGCTGACCGGACAATTCGTAAAAGCAGGACAAACCATTGCCAAATCAGGAAATACAGGAAGATCAACAGGACCTCACCTCCATTTTGAAGTGAGAAAATATGGAATTCCTGTCAATCCTTTGGATGTCGCTTATTTCTTCGCAAAAAAATAAAAAAAAGAACCTCCCTCTCCAACCGAACTTTTTGATTTTCCCCTTGCTTTTATGTATATTATCCGCTCAATAAAAATCCTGATAGGAGCTCTCCATGAACAAGGTCGTCATCCTCATGGGATCCAAAGCGGATCTCCCCCAAGCTGAAAAAATCAGCAAGACTTTAAAAGAGTTCAGTGTGACATATTCCTTGCGCATCGCTTCTGCACATAAAATCCCACTCAAAGCCCTTGACATCATTAAAAAAGAAGAAAAAGAGAATACAGTATTCATTACCATTGCAGGACGTTCAAATGCACTCTCCGGATTTTCAGACGCCCAGACAGCAAGACCCGTCATCGCTTGCCCCCCCTATAGTGAAGCGTTTGCGGGAGCAGACATCTGGTCAAGCCTCCGCATGCCTTCAGGAGTATGCCCATTGACAGTTCTTGAACCTGAAAATGCGGCTCTTGCTGCAGTAAAAATCCTTGCACTTACAGATACAGGACTTTTCAAAAAAATAGAACAGTACCAGGCAAAGAAACGGGAAGAATTGGAAAAAGATGACAGGGAGGTAACCAATGGGTAGCGTCAAAGACCTTAAAGTCCTGCAGTCAGCAACAGCTGAAAAATCCGGCATCGGGCTCTTCTCATTTTCTGACCGCTATTCAGTATTTGACTGGGGTGAAATGCCTGACAGGATTAACCAAAAAGGAACAGCCCTCTGCATCATAGGTGCACACCTATGTGAGGAACTGGAAAAAAAAGGAATCGGCACACATTACCTTGGATTGATGGAAGACGGCAAAGCCAAGAAACTTTCTGACCTCAAGAAACCTTCCAACCAGATGCAAGTCCGGCTTCTCAATGTTGTCAAACCTGTCATCAAGGATCACTCGTACGATTATTCAGCATATCATAAAGGAATGAAAAATTACCTGATTCCTCTTGAAATCATATACAGAAATTCCCTTCCTGAAGGAGCCAGTGTCTTCAAACGGCTGAAGAATGGCAATTTAAAACTGGAGGATCTTGGATTGAAAGAGATGCCCACACCTGGAATGAAACTTGATCCTCCCCTTTTTGACGTATCCACAAAACTAGAAGCCACTGACAGATACATTCACTGGCAGGAAGCCCAGACAATTTCAGGACTGGATGACAGCCAAATGAAAAAACTCAAGGAACAACTTCTTTTCATAGACAGGATGATCACAGAAAAAGTCACGAGACTGAATCTTGTGAATGAAGATGGGAAATTCGAATTCGGTATTGATGAGAATTTCAACATGATCGTCGTGGATGTGCTAGGCACACCTGACGAATGCAGGTTCACTTATGAGGGAATTCCTGTAAGCAAGGAAGTGGCACGCATCTGGTATAGGAAAAGCGAATGGTATAACAATGTCGAGACCGCGAAGAACAAAGATAAAATTGGATGGAGAAAACTTGTCACAAAGGAACCTGAACCGCTTCCTCCTAGGCTGGCAGAACTGATTTCATCACTCTACCTCTCATTCTGCAACGAACTCACAGGCCGAAAGTGGTTTGACTCTCCCGCACTGAAAGAGATCCTTTTAGAGATGAAAACCTTCATCAAATGAAAAACAGAACAATGGGATGATATACAAACCTTCTCCTGCAAATATACGAAAAGCGGCTCACCTGATCAGCACAGGAAAACTTGTCGCTTTCCCCACTGAAACCGTCTATGGCCTTGGTGCAAATGCGTTTGATAAAAACGCTGTACGAAAGATTTTTAAGGCAAAAAAGCGTCCTCTTTTTGATCCCCTCATAGTCCATTTTTCAGACTTGGACATGTTAGCCAAGACAGGTATCCTCCTGAATGACAAGGCAAAAAGGTTAGCAAAACGGTTCTGGCCAGGTCCCCTCACCCTTATCGTAAGAAGGCCTGCATGCATTCCTAAACTTGTCACTGCAGGACTGGAGACAATGGCCATCCGCATGCCTGCACATCCTGTTGCGTTGCAGCTTATTTCTGAAGCGGGAGTTCCCATTGCAGCACCGAGTGCAAATCCTTTTGGATACCTCAGTCCTGTCACTGCACATCATGTTGAAGAACAGCTTGGGGAAAAAGCAGGCATGATTTTGGATGGGGGATCATGCGAAGTAGGCCTTGAATCCACGATTCTTGATATCACGAAAAATCCACCTGTCATACTGCGTCCAGGCGGGATCACTTCTGAGAAGATCGAAAAATACGAAGGAACTGTGCGACACCAGAAAGAAGCAGGAAAGCCATCAGCTCCAGGGATGATGAAGAGCCATTATGCTCCGTTAAAACCGCTCATCCTACTGCCAAAAGCAGAGTTTATCAAAAGATTAAAACATGCTATAAAAAAGTTCGAGGCTGATGCTTTCCTTTCATTATCTCCTTTGCAAATGGACATCCCAAAACAAATACCATTTCTTGAACTTTCAAAGGAAGGTGACTTGTACAAGGCCGCTAAAAACCTTTTCCATCACCTTTACACACTTGACAAGACTGAAGCAAGCGTCATTTATGCAGAGAAACCAAAACCCAAAGGCATGGGCAGAGCGCTATTGGACAGGCTTTCAAGGGCATCCCAAAAAAGGAGATGACCTTCCCACTTGCTTATTTTTTCTTCTTATTTGGTTTTGCAACAACAGGTGCATTCGCTTGGGCTTTGAGAATAAACTCCTCAAACTCATTTTTCATGTGGACGCCGATGACATCCTTCACAATCCTGAAATCAGATGTAAGAACAAACGTCCTAGGGATACCTGAAAGGTTGACAGCCCTGGCAAGTTCGGATGTGCCCATCAGAAGATCATAATTGATTTTCATCGTTTTCGCAAAAGGAACAACAACAGAAGGACCATTCTGGTCAAAAGAAATCCCTACAAAAACCAACTTGTCCTTGTACTGTTCCTGGAGTTCAACAAACCAAGGGATCTCCATCTTGCAAGGCGGACACCATGTTGCAAAAAGATCAAGTACGACAACTTTTCCCTTGTCCTTATACAAATCATACAAAGAGACATCCTTGCCATCCAAAGTCTGAACTACAAAATCAGGGAAAACAGGGAGCGTCTGCGCTTTTGCTTTTCCCTTATCAGCGGCACAAGCCAAAGTAATGAACGAGAGCATCAGAACCACAACTGCCAAAGAAACAAGTGATTTCTTGTTTTTCATGAACAACCTCCGAACTTATTTTATCAGATTACTAAGCACTGGAAAAACCTGGACTAGCCATCCCGAAATAAAACCTAAAGAACCGAAAAATATGAGAATACCGATAGCCATCAACAGAAAACCGCTGACAATCTCAATCACACGGAAATATTTCTTGATCTTCAAAAGCGCTTCAAAGAACCTGTTGACCGCCAATGCAGTAAGAATGAATGGAAGCCCCATCCCGAACGAATAAACCGCCAAAAGCATGATGCCCTTCCACAGAGTATCCTGCACACTGGCTATGCCCAAAATACCTGCAAGCAAAGGACCAACGCAAGGTGTCCAACCAAATGCAAAAGCAGCACCCATGAGAAAGACTGACAAGAACGATACAGCTTTGGTCTGGACATGGAACCGTTTCTCGTAATAAAGGAATGGTATTTTCACAAGACCTGTAGTATGCACACCCACAATAAAAATGACCACACCTGCGATTTTCATTATTAGAAACATGTTATCACGGAGGAAAGAGCCTACTGCGGTTGCAGTCGCACCAAGAAGAATGAACACTGTTGAAAAGCCCAAAACAAAAAGAACTGAATTCCACAATATCTTGGAACGCGACTCTTTTGTCAGACCTGAGCTGTTTTTCAGTTCTTCCAACGAAATACCACTAATATAGGAAATATAGGCTGGAACCAATGGCAAAACACAAGGCGACAAGAATGAAAGCAAACCAGCCACAAACGCAGCTAAAACACCAATCTCACTTTCCATAGCAACTCCTTATTAACTATTCCCTATAATTTAAGTATGGATTCAGGAAAAGTCAACTTTTCAGTACATAAAAATTCGAGCATAAAATAATTGTATTTCCAGTTGCTTATCTCGTAAGTTTCAATATGGATGGATGAGACATGTTTCTCCATCAAACCCAAGACTTTTTCTTGTGATTTCCTGGAATAATCATTGAAACGGAGGATTGAGCTCCAAAAAACTGGCAGAAGTTCAGGCATCAGGACATCCCTAGCTTTATAAGAAAGAATCATTCCTTTATCAGAATAATACTCGCGTTCCATGAGTGTGATAAGGGCTTTCTTTCGCTGTTTATAAAGGAGATTTTCCAGCCTCAACCTGAAAAGGTAGAGAGACAGGCTTGTCCCATTATCGGAAATCCCGTTCTCCTCTGCAGCGAACCTGATATTCCCTTGTCCTTCATCCCAAAACATGGGATAAAAAGCTGATTCCAGGACCCCTAACAGATCACCTACCCTGCTGTCAGTCTTGATGTCAAGAAATTTTTCTGCAAGAAATTTCATGTTATCAAGGAAGCGAAGCCAAAGGATATTCAGATGGGAAGAGCAGATGAGAGAGTTTTCCTTGACAAAGGGGAACTCATCTTTCATCCTGCAGAGGATCGTGCCTTTCCTGCCAGGTCTGATATAGAGGGATTCAGTACCTGAATAAAAATCAAGAACCTGTTTGAGAACCTCATAAACATCCTTGATGAGGTTCCAGTTTTCTGAATATTTCGCATAATCAAAAAGAGAAATTGCCCAAAGGAAAAGATTTTCAGTCACATGAAAATCAACCATGTTATAAAACAGGGAAGCCTGTTTCCTGCCAAAATTAGCTACAACAGACTCTACCTGTTCCTTGTATAACGCAGGCAGGTTATCAATATTGCCTGCACGAAGGTGATAGTTCAGGGATGTCCTGACGTTAAGAAAGGCAAACTCTTCCCTTATGTTAGTTGGTCCGGATTCCTGAGACCGTCTGATCTGTTCTGTTGTCCTGTCAATAAAAATCTTGATCAATCCTACATTATCCATGTTGCTCCCGCATCATTTCAGCATCACTTTTTCTTAAATAGGTTGGAACCAGTTTGTCATAAGTGACTGGAATCACCTTCTCCCTTCCTTCCCAGAAACCAACAGCGGGGACTGAAGAGACCTGCACGAACAAGCTAGTATCTGGAATAAACGGTTGGGAAAGCAGCTGTTCCTTGTATTGATCTACCGCATCGCCAATGAAACAGAGAGGCTGATAGGACGACCCTACAATAAGCTTTTCCAACTGTTGGACAAGTCCTGAAAAAAGAATATCTTCCTGACCGAACAAGAGTTCGAATTCCCTGGAAACATCATACACAGCCGTATAAATCCGTTCGCGTTTAGCTTCTTTCATAGGAATGACAATTCCATGAGTCCCGCACGAACGGGCAAGCGCTTCCAGACTTGTCATGGGAAGGAGAGGCACACCCAAAGCTTGTGAGAGACCTCGTGCAGAAGCGACACCGATCCTCAACCCTGTGAATGATCCTGGTCCCACATCAACCATAATCTGACCAACATCATCAACAGTCAGACAGTTTCGATCAAGAAGATTCTGTACATGTGGCATAAGACCTTCAAGATGATCATTGCATCCCACACCTTCTGTTTCGTCCAACACGCCTTCAGCATCCGCAATGGCAACCATACGAACATCAAAGGACGTGCTGATGATGAGAGTCTTCCTGTTTTCAAACATATAATCGGTCTCCCTGCCTGTCCAATTCCGGAAAATGAAAATCGCGGATACTCTCATCCACAATATCAATCCTTATAGCCATGCAATCTTTTGGGAAAAATCCCGGACAACGTTCGGGCCATTCAAACACACAGACGCCACCTGAAGAAAAATATTCTTCACATCCAAGCGAAGCGACTTCAGCACATGTACCAAGCCTATAAAGGTCAAAATGATATAGCTTCAACTTTCCTGAATATTCATTGATGAGACTGAAACTGGGACTGTTAACAAGATCCTTGACACCCAAGGCTTTCGCAATCCCTTTGGTAAACCAGGTCTTTCCAGCACCAGGGGAACCCGATAGAAGAACCACATCATTGGGAACCAGAAGCGTTCCGAAACGTTCACCAAGTTGGACAGTAGCAGACTGATCCGCAGTCCGGACAATTCCCATATCAGACGTCAAAAGACTTGCGCACCTTTGCCAATATCTGGTTGGTCACATCCAAAGCAAGGATATCATTCTCATTTGAAACAAGCGGTTTTTCCTTGCCTTGTATGCAGTTGATGAAGTGCTGCAATTCCATTTTTAAGGGATTATCTTTCTGTATATGGAGTTTTTCAACAAACGATTCCTGGGAATACTTAATCTCATCCGGAGTAAGGAGATAGGCAGAGGAGGCCTGCCTGTGGATTTCCAAGTCCTGGTCACCATAATTAAGAGCCACAAAAGAATCCTTCTGGGAAATCCTCATGCTCCTGTCCTTGTTCTGAGTCACACGGCTTGCTGAAATGACAGCCACGCATCCGCCTTCAAACAGGATCTGCGCTGTGGCCACATCCTCATGACCGGAATAGATCTTCTTGCCAACAGCATGCAGTTCCTTTACCTTGTCATTGACAATGTTCAGGATTATGTCTATATCATGAATCATGAGATCAAGGACAACACCCACATCAGCGATGCGTTTATTCATAGGACCTGTACGCCTTGATTCTATCAGATAGGGATTCTTGACGATCTTTCTTAACTGTTGGACAGCAGCATTGAACCGTTCAACATGCCCCACCTGGACTATCAGCTTTTTGGCATTAGCAAGTCGGATAAGATCCTGCCCTTGCTCTACACCTACTGTCAATGGTTTTTCAACGAGAACATGCTTGCCCTTGTCCAAAAAATCCTTTGCCACATTATAATGATGGATCGTTGGAACCGCAATGACTGCAGCATCTACTTTATTGATGACCTTGTCATAGTCATCAAAGCCCTTGAGTTCGTATTTATTGCAAATATTCATAAGAGTTTCAGCGTTCTTATCGACCACACCAACCAGTTCAACTCCCGGAAGGTTATGGAGAAGGTTAACATGGTGCCTGCCCATGCTACCTGTCCCAATCACTGCCATCTTGAGTTTAGACATCGCTTTTTCATCCTTGCCATCATTTTCTAGTGCAGAAGAAAACTACTCGAAAACAGCCTAAAAGTCAAATTGACATAATCGTTAAGACTCTTCATAAACTTGACAGAATGAAAAAAAAGCCTATCTTGTTGTCATGGAATATCGAGAAACCGACACATCTGAAACCATCCTAGGGACAGCTGTCCTTAAGATGAAACGCCAGAAACTCCCCATTATGAAAAGACTGAAAGAATTAAGGACAACCTACAACAAAAATGATAAAAGCGCTTATCTTTGATTTAGACGGCACACTGATTGATTCATCCAAAGACCTTGCGGCAGCGATGAACCATGCACTCTCCTCTCTAGGTTACAAAGAAAAAAAACAAAAAACACTCGCTTCATACATAGGTGATGGACTTGACATTTTCCTTGGCAGGGCATTCGAGACAGACGACAAGAAACTGATAGCTGTTGCAAAACCGATATTCCAGAAACATTATTCAGAAAACACAGTCAAGCACACTTATCTCTTTGAGAATGTAAAAGAGACCCTTGAACAGTTTCACACTGCAGGGAAACTGCTTTTCATATTCAGCAACAAACCACAGGACTTCATCAGGCCCATACTGGATCATTTTGGTATCAGCCATTGTTTCACAGAGATGATAGGACAGTACCAGTTCAAGAACATCAAACCGCATCCTGAAGCAATCCATTACCTCTTGGGAAAATACAAGCTTGACCCTTCCACAACACTCATGGTGGGAGACAATCACACTGATATTGAAGCAGGTCACAATGCAGGAATAAAAACAGTGTTCTGCTCTTTCGGGATGGGAACCCGATCAGAAAAAGTGAAAGCTGATTATGAGATAGGCAAGTTTGATGAGCTTGCCGCTATTGTTGAAGGGTGAAAAAAGCTGGGACTCGCCCCTCACCTCGCAGGCGGATCGAAAACACCTGCTTCGGGGTTATCGTAAATCATCATTTCAACCTGACCCGATTCGTTCTCACTCACGATAAGAACATGCGTCTGGTCATTGCCTGCGCAGGTTGCCAAGGTCGATGTGAAAGAACCATTCAGGACAACTGGAGATGCAAGAGAGATTGAAATATCTTTCCAGGACTGAGTACTGTCACCAGGGAGCGGATCACCTTTTTTGACAGAAATCAGTTGTGGCTCGTTTGCGGGACGTGGAGGTGAAGGATACCACCAACGGTCACATGTCTCATCTGCAAAATACTCATGAATCGCATAAACCGCATATTTCCTGTCCTGAAAAAGGGAATGATTGGAAAGGGCATTGATATTGACCAGATACTTCATGGTCTCACCTATGTAATAGATCACATATCCATCCTCGTTATAGCCATGATGGTCAAGATAATCTACATTGATATTGAGATATGCTGAAAGATCCTGAAACAGGGCAGGAGCCATCTGGATTTCAAGCACGCAATCATTGTAATCCCAATCAGGTGTTCCTACAGATTCCTGTACATCTTCAAAACTGAGCACCCATTTAGGAACTGTCTCATCATAAGTGATTATACACTGCTTGCTGTCAGCACGGTTTGTGAGAACGATTCCTTTTGACGTATATGTAAGAAGATAAAAAGTGACTTCAGTCCCCGCTTCATAGGCATATTCAGTTGTCACATTGAGAGGTCCTTGGCGCGTATCAGCAATGATCATAGATGTTTCGTTTCCAATCCGCATATAGACTTCGCTTTTCCAACCAGCGTCGTTGTCACGTAGCGTAACAAGCAGGCGACCTGTCTGGGGAATTGTTATTATGGAGTCATCTGTCTTCTGCACTTTCTTGGGTTGATTCGCCTCATATGCGGTTATCAAACCGAGGATGTCAGAACGTGAAGCAGTCCCTGAGAGAATCCTGTCCATTGTACTGGAATCGATCAGACTGTTTTTTTCAGGGTTGAACGGGTTATCAAACGCCTTTCTAGCGCATGTTGCTGTGAAAAGAAGCATGAGGATAGACATTGGCAAAACAAATTTAAGAAATTTTTTCATAAGGGATACTCCTCCAAAAACTTATTTTTCATATTTTGTCGCAGGATACACGCTGTTTGGCAGGCTATCCTAACGCAACCTTTACTATCAAAACCAACATCTTTATTTCAGAAAAGCAACCTGCAAAATTTTTATCAATACATAGAGAACCTTTAAGAAAAAATAATACAAAAACATGCAAAAGTCAAGGGTAATAGGAGTTTTT
>DYKD01000155.1 GCA_020722765.1 Brevinema andersonii
TATTTTTTTTATTTGACTTCAAGGTCATTTTACACTAAGTTTGGGACAAGGTCAAGAAAAAAAGTCTTTGTCAGATGCATTCAAAGATATTAAAGGAAAAGAGATTTATCATGAAGATATCAATACTTCCACACAATCTGAGTGGGGTGAACATTGATTATTCTGTTGGACATTTCTACTTTGATATTTACAATATTATTCTTCATTAATAAACTAATGGTTTTGGCTCCCGATTATAGCATTAAGACTTCCTTAAAAATAGTCGATTATAGAAGGAAGACACGGAAATTTCATTAATTTGACGCATTCGCCCGTTTTTACTATATTCGGGGGCATCGTCAGAAGGAGTCATCATGAGAAAAACGGTCATTTTGGCTGTTTTAAGCCTTGTTTTTACTGTATCCAGCGCTTCTGCTTTCAATCAAATGACTTTGATTGACACTCACACACCAGAAACCCTCATGCGTGGTTATTACGATGTCTATTTCTCTTCCTATGAAGCTGGTGGCATCAAATTCAAAGTGGCAATAGGTCTTGCAGACCGTCTCACGCTTGGCATTTCAGAAGATGTGGGTGGAGCTATTGGTGACGGTTCTCCGCAGTGGAACATTCCCGGAGTCCTTGCAAAAATCAACATCTTCAAACATGAAGAGAGCAAACTTGGCTGGGCCATAGGATATGACAACTTCATAGAAGGTGAATACGGTAAAACCGTCATGGAAACCAATGCGAACGGTACTCCTAAACGCAAAGAAATCATATATGGACTTTATTCCGCATTCAGCCTTCCTGTAACCCTGTTTTCAGATTCCTTTTTTTCCTTCGGAGCAAGATATCCTCTCCTACCTGTAAAAATGGAAAAAGACATATCTGATTTCACTCTTTATGCGGGCATCAATCTTGGACTGAACAATGAAGTGCGTATCAATGCTGAATTAGAAAATTTCAGCATTGGCATCAAGGAAAATGACAAGCTCTTGGCGAATGTGGCGCTCAAATATGTTGCTGGCGACGTGCTGAGCGTCTCCCTCAACTTCAGGTATCTTTTTTCTGAAAAACTGCTGAGCCGATCTATCAACATAGAGTATCAAAATCTTTTCTATTGAGGTAACAAATAGTGGAAGAACATATTCTCGAATTTGAGAAACCGATTTATGACCTGAAACAGAAAATCGAAGACTTGCGTAAATCAACCAAAAAAACAGGTAAGATCGACATTGAAAAAGAGACGGCTCTTCTGGAAGAAAAGATTTCCGAACTGCGGGCAAAGATATATTCAGATTTGAAACCATGGGAAAAGATGCAGGTTGCCCGCCATCCCCAAAGACCTTTTATGCTTGACTATATCAACCTGGTTTTTACGGATTTCATAGAACTTCACGGGGACAGGCGGTTCTCGGATGACATGGCGATCGTGGGCGGATTTGCGACATTAGAAGGAAAGCGTGTCATGGTCATAGGACACCAGCGTGGTCGCGACGTAAAAGAGAACATCAAACGAAATTTCGGACAGGCCAATCCCGAAGGATACAGAAAAGCGCTCAGACTGATGGAGATGGCAGAAAAGTTCAAACTCCCTGTCATAACGTTTATAGACACCCAAGGTGCTTATCCGGGGCTTGGTGGTGAAGAGCGTGGACAGGCTGAAGCGATCGCTTATAACTTAAAACGGATGTCATCCCTTAGAACCCCCATCATTACCATAGTGATCGGTGAAGGGGGGTCAGGGGGAGCGCTTGGTATAGCAGTATCTGACGTTGTCATGATGCTGGAACATTCCATATATTCCGTCATATCACCAGAAGGATGCGCTGCCATCCTCTGGAACGATTCCACAAAATCGCATGAAGCTGCAGAAGCTTTGAAAATCACATCAGACAAGCTCCTTGCCATGGGTGTGATTGATGCCATCATACCAGAACCTGTTGGCGGAGCGCATATCGATCAGGAAACAACAGCGAAAAACGTAAAAGCGTATATCCTTTCGAACCTTAAAAAGCTTTCACGCTTACCTGCAGGAGTGCTTACGCGTCAGCGTTACAGGAAATTCAGACGGCTGGGCGAGTTTTTCGACAAAGGCCGGCTTGTGACATCCAAGAAACATGTTTAGAAGAACCATTCTTTTATTCCTCCTGTCAACTTCCTTTCTTCATGCGCAGGATGCCTCATCAACCAAACAATATCAATTTGCATCATGGCTATTTGATAAAGGGGAATATTTCCGGGCCATAGGAGAATTCGAACGTTTCAAATATTTCAATCTAGCATCTAAGGACATTGCCAAAGCGGATTTTTATATTGCACTCTCCTATTTCAACGCAAGACAGTACACAGAAGCGCAATTATCTTTCTTGAAACTGACCAATGCAAAAGACCTTTCCTGGAAAGCAAGGCTTCTGGCAGGTGACAGTTTTTTTCTTACAGAAAACAACGATTATTCATTCTTTCTTTACCAGACAGTAGAGGAAGGATGTACAGATCCAAATCTTCAGGCATACAGTCTCTCTGGCATGGCATGGTCAAAATTGATGCAACGTGATTTCCAGACAACGCTCTCCCTCTATGATACGTTTCTGAAAAAATATCCCACGCATGTCCTTGCTTCTGAAATCGAATATCTGAACAATTCGGTGGACGATATTTCCAGGTTCAAACCGCTTTCTCCTGTTTTTGCAGGAATCCTTTCCACTGTCATTCCTGGTGCAGGACAGGTGTATGACAAGCGGCCGGGTGACGGAGTTGTCGCCTTTTTAACCATAAGCGCATTGGGAAGCGCTTCCTATCTTCTTTGGAGATATTATGAACACAAGGAAATCGCCATCGGTTTTTCACTTGCAACAGCGTTCTTTTATGCGGGAAACATCTATAGCGCCTGGTCCTCTGCAAAAAAATACAACAATCTATACTATAAAAAAAATATTCAATATTTAAAAGATACCTATTGGCGTAGTTACAAGGTGGAAAAACCTTAAGGTGTTTTTATCATATGAAGTCAGGCAAAAAAGGTGAAATATTTTATCGCTCCGATTTTAATCGGTTTTTTTGTGATAATCTTTTCATTCACGCGCATCACAAGAAGATAGATAAAGGAGAACCGCATGTTTAAAGGCTACACCATAAGACGAGTGAAAAGTCAATTGCTGCCAATCTTATGAATCTTAAGAAATATCCATCAATAATTTTCTAGACGGTATTGACCCAAATCGGCTTTACCAAATAATCCAAGAAGCCCTTCACGGAGGGTGTCTGGACATAGGCATAGGCATTATGTCCATGTTTTTAGGAATCAGTAAGAACTTTTGTGGGGAATATAAAACCCTAGAAATCATCCATACA
>DYKD01000156.1 GCA_020722765.1 Brevinema andersonii
CTGAAGGTTCAGGAGGAGCGGCTATGAGCAAAAGACCAAAAAGGAATCACGCACCAGCATTCAAGACGAAGGCGGCGTTGGAGGCGAAAAAAATTCTCGCCAACTATTTCACATTCTACTTCCTAAAAGCGACAGACCTTCTTTTTCTCTAATCATTCAAGACTGCACCTACTAATATTCGGCAATAGGTAATCAACATAATTGACAATTACGGATAGGAAGAGAGTACACTCCGGCTCAGCGGCGGCAACACCGGTATCACCGTGAGCCTGATTTATCGGTGATCCGGTACACCTAATGTTGAGTCGCCTATATTGCTATCTTCATAACCAGAGCTGGTCTGGCAAAACAGGGCTGATAAAACTGTGTCCGAAGAACCCACGCCCACCTGTGTGGGTTGGGGAGAAAACCCCGGCAACTCAAATGGGTATCAGGTTTAGAAACTAAACTCCGGGTCTGGAGGATCATCTGCCCCGCCCCAGTCGTAAAGTATCTGTTTAATATAATCACCAAATTCCTCAATGTCTTCCTCAGGAACTGGCTTGCCGTTGGCGAGCAATGCCTCAAAATGAAAAACATAAGGTTGGTTGCTAGAGAATCGAACAACGAGCCCCCCAGTTCGATTCCTCCAGAAATCGGCGGTAACTGGGATAGGTCGATACGGGGATAGGGGGTCAGCGGGTGGTGTATAGCCTACCCCCGGAAGTGTGCATCGCTTATAGCCACGCCTCGCGTCAAAAGCGCTGATCTCGATGAGTCTGAACTTCGGCATTTTACGATGTGCGGTCATTACTCTACTCCTGAGTTAATACCCAAGGATAAAATCAGCAGCAAAACGACTTTATTCGAAATGCAGCGGTTTCTTCCGATACTACAGGCTTATGTACAGAGCGGTACATTTTTAAACCGCCAGTTTTAGGACAATATCAGGTTGCCACTGACACCCAACTGTACATTTCTCCCCGTACATCGCACAATCCGTCAACATTTACATACCTCTCAATCACCTCTACTGAAGCATTAAGGTTGGTGAATTGTGAATGAGCTAATCTGAGGATTTGCGTTTGAAATGATCACTTCGATTACTTTCTTCCCCAATTTTAAATAGAGTCATATTTTTGGTTTCAGCTCGCCCTCTTTAGGGATTGCCAATCGTCCTTGCTCTTCCCTGGTAAATACTTAAAATTCCTCATCTAAAATGTCTCGCCAGAAAAAGCGTCAGATTCTCTTTCCTTTTTAGCCCGCTCCTTATTCGTGATCACTATACATTTCATATCTTTCTCCGCAGATTTTATCTTATTTTTGTGTAACTTCGCTCGTATGTCATCCAACTCCCGCTTCTCTTTTTCCTTCCCTTCCCGATGGGCATAATGCATCATAGTAATGACTTCGGCCTTGGGAGCTATAGACCGAACTTGTGCCAGAAAGCTATGTGTACCGCTTCCGGAGAGAAGAATAACATCAGGGACGATAGCTGTGATTAGAGAACTTGTATGTTTTTGAAAACAAAGGTGAAGCATTTCCTTGGGATGTTTATTTTCTTCATCAGCACACCACGCGATGTTTGCAAATGCTATCTCGTCAAAATCTAAATTCAAACCGTCAAGATAGAAATCCAAAAATCTTCTCTTTGGGGTTCCCCATCCCTCCATATGTTTTTTTTCATAACTCAAAAGCTCAATGAGTCCCACCTTGCCTTCTCTATATTCATAAAGGATTTTCTTGAAAAACTCGTTGCTTTCGCGTTTTGACTCGCTTTTGCCAGCCCCTGGGTTCAATAAGAGCAAAAGCGTTTTTTTTGAGGCCGTCCAATAATTGGGGCCGATCCATCCTGGCTGTGGAAGGTCGATTAAAGCGGGATTCAATGGCAAAATTTCACCAGGCTTCCGGCGGCCGCGAAAGCACTGTCGACATGTCATGGCAGCTCGACAGATCTTATCAACCCTCTTGTATCCTGCGGAACGTTGATGCATGTTATTCTTCCCTCTTTTCGTTCATAGTACAAAACTTTGTGTTCAAGAATTTCCTCTATATCGCGCTGAATTTATTTCATTGTTAGCGATTTGTAGCTCGACGTCTGTCAGTCGATCTTGTTGGCTCACAGATCTAATTATTTGGTCGCGGACCTGTGCATCTGACGTAACAATGATCTGAACGAGTCGCTCTCGATCTTCACTCGAATAACATTTTTGATAATCTAATACATAGTGTGGCTTGTCCTCTTCGTCAAACTCCAATTCACTACCAAGTAATATCTGTTGGCAGGATTGCTCCTTTAAAAATGAACAAACCGCATGTCTTTTCTCCGAGTCAAGCCTACCGTAGGGCGAGTCCAGCACAACCGGGAGGTCAAGGTTCAGTACTTTACGAAGCGCAAATACATAAGCATAGCCAAAACAGACTCGTTCGCCAGCGGTCATAGTCCAAGGGTTAAGATCTTTATGTAACTCTATCTTTCTAGTATTTCGACATAGCACAGTTTGCAAGATTTCTCGTGATTCATCTCTGACCGTTTTTCGTTGCTTATCATTCAGAATACCTGCCAACGGCACTTCTTGGCTCAACATAGATAGTTCTATCTCTTTGGGTAGGAAAATAAGGCTGCCATATTCGTTAACGAGCTTCCGATTGCCTTTTGTCACAACCCCCACGGACATTTCGTGGTTCTCTGCATCAACGTTTGCCTTGACTCCTTTTGCTGGACCGAGTGCCGCAAGAACGTTCACGATAGTTGTTTTCCCCGTGCCACCCATGCCAATAATCAAGGTCCGATGACGGTCAAAATTAAGTTCATTTGATCCCGAGAAAATGCCATAATCTCTAAGGTGTAATTTTACGAAACGAACATAATTAGAAGGAATATCAATCATTTCACGTCCCGCACAGTTGCCTAACATTTAGTAGTCTGCTTATCTGAACCGAGGTGGTGTAGAAATACGGTACGCATGCTTAAGATAAAATCTTCCTTTGTTTCCGTTGGTTCGAGTTTCATGGCAAAAGGACGTCAAGCCATGCGTCACAGTGCCGTAAAGCATGCCCATTACGTTTCATCCCTACCATAATATCGCGGAAACAGCATCAATAATTACGACTTGAAGGTTAGTATTGTCGTCGGATTTGACTTTTTGTCGATTACAGGAAGTTGTCCTTGCCCCCGATCGCCGGGAAAATCACCCTCCCAAAATTGCGCATTTCAACCAGAAATATGCAGGTACAATCAAAGGAATAATGCACCGTACCAGTATGCCACTGCCCATTGTCAAGAAAAAAAGATGGATACTTCCTCTCGCTTTAGATCAAGCATATAGCCGATCTTGCGCCTGGTCCTGATCAGGT
>DYKD01000157.1 GCA_020722765.1 Brevinema andersonii
ACGGGGTCTTATCCCCGCCCTGGATATAATGTATCAGAGCCATAGTTACCTCCTTTAGCTTTGATATATAGGAGCCCTGGATTTGAACCAGGCATGGGCAAACCTGCACTCCCTGAAACTACTCTTCTCCTCCAAAGAAGAGACCAGCTGAATCATCCTCAGATTCTATAGATGCATCAGCTGTTTCAATCTGATGTTTTCTGGACCAGTTCGCAAGATCAGTCCAATCAATACCCTTGTCAGATGTCCATGTCTTGATTGCTCTTACGACGATGGCGCATTCCGCCATTGTTAGTGTCATCATAAGAGAACGGAAAGCGAACCCACTAGACCATACCCTAGCCCAGAAGTGGACCAGATAACCAGGATATTTGTCTCCAAGTTCTTCTTTCTTTCTGTCGAACAGTTTGCGAAGACTCTCACGTGCTTCTTGTGCCTGATGGTTGCTTAAGAGTGTCCTAGCTTCCTCAAGACCAGGTGTTCTCTTGGCAATATTCTTGATATAATGCCAGGCATAATTCCTGACATCAAGATCTTCCCAACCGAATAACTTGAGAGCAGCAGGTTTGATACCCTTAGCTATCGATTTGGCAGAATCCAACATCCTATCCCATTCCTTTTTGTCTGCAGACATATCATATGTGTTCCAGAATGGGGATACACCAGTTTCCATAAGAGCATCATAAATACCCTTCAATGGTGTACTAGCATAAGCTTTTGGTAAACAAGGAATATTACCTTTCCGGTCACGGAAACTCTCATAAGTTTCATTGTTCTCGCTCTTCAGTTTGCACGTGACAAAGCGATAGAAGAATGAGATTGTCTTACGGAAAGATACTTTCTTGC
Organism: Brevinema andersonii; assembly: GCA_020722765.1. Taxonomy (GTDB): domain Bacteria; phylum Spirochaetota; class DYKD01; order DYKD01; family DYKD01; genus DYKD01. The sequence goes on from DYKD01000157.1 coordinate 847, forward strand.
CCCCCTGTTCAAATGTTGTCACAGGATTAACCGCATCAGATATGCTTTCCAGATCGATAATATCTTCTCCAATATGCTTGGAAGATGATATTACTTCCTGACTGATATGTGCACCAAAAGCAAGTACTTCATCAGTTAATGAACCACTATCTTCATGGAGTTTGGTCATAAGCCAATCAACCATACCAATCTGTCTGCCAATAGTGGCAGCAATGAGTCTATCCAACACTGTATTACCAGTAGCTGGTATCTTAATCTTCTTCATGAATACAGCTGCATGTTTTACATCTGGGAACTGAGCTGGGTTCATTGTTTTACCTAACATGGGTAAAGACAAAGAGACCCTATCTCCATCACAATCTGCACCCAGGAAGCTGGCACACTTGGGAGATATCACGATACCATCAAACCAGCCAAGATTGTCTATGAGCTTTACCTTAACCCATAGGTAACCAGAACCGATATGAGGTGATCTTTGTACCATAAGTAATGTGTCATTTGTAATCTTTGTTTTTGTTTTCCATCTGCGTGATAGTTCTGCAGCATGATCTGTACCGATACCCACTTCCCAATCAGAAACTAGTCTGCTATCAACGATCGGATAGAAATAGGAACCAGGTATCTTGATCCTAGACAATGAACCAATGATGCCCTTGAGAGCTCTTTTGAGTTCTCTCATTGCAATATTCTCATTGTTCACTGTTTCAAATGCAGAGAATGGCAAACCAGCTGTCAACTGACCAGCAATCGTACTTGCAGATATTCTGGTTGCGTTCCATGTGGAATCCTGAACATCTCCTGCTGACAGATGAAGAATAGCTCCTAGATATCCTTCCTTTGTCTTCAATGCAGACAATTTCTTTGTTGTGAGATTCTTGGCAAGATCAATACCGATGCTAGCATCAGACCAATCAGTCCTAGCCAACAACTGAGCATTGCTCTTCCAGAATGGACGGTTAAGCGTTGTTTCTCCTGACAACGAGATGATCCCGAATGTACCTGGATATGTTTTGCCAAGTTCAACCGTGGATGGTACAAGCTTGACTTCATTCTCAGATACTACAACTGATGATAAAGCATCATCATATGCAACACCTGTATCCAAAGTGTCCCATTCCTTCCTGGAATAGGCAATAACCCAAGTACCTTTAACAGGGCAGATATAACCATCCACCATGGTAAATCCTTGTTGCTTGATCAGATGTGTACCAGATTCCTGTATCTCTTTTGCAAGATCAGCAGAGATACTCATGATATAGCTGAGTGTAGTGAACCCAGCTCCATCAGTTCCACCCTTATGGATAGGTGAATAACGGAAATTACACATCATCCTACAGAAACGTGTCTGTAGTCCAGCCCATGTGTAATTCATGAACTTGACACTATCATTGTCCTTGATCGAACATTCCTGTCCGAATAGGTGCATAGATAGTTCAGCTGCAATCGATGCTGGCCCTTCTTTTGCGAACAACAGAGTAGCTCTCTTTATACCGTCAACATAAGAGAACTGATCAAGATATCTGTTGCCTACTAGTTTGAGATCATACTTTGTCTCAAATAGCTTCAACAGATCCGCTATTACATGTGTTGCGTTATTGCGGCCTTCCTTTGATATCCCTTTCAGGAGTACCGTAAGGTGTTCACCTAATGCTACCCATGTACCTGTCTTGAATGTCCTGGAGACTAAATTGGTATTCTTTTCGAAAGCCAATGTTGTCTTCCTTACTCTTACGCCAGTTACATTGATGAGATTCTTATCTTCATCAAACACTGGATCAGCATCGATTATATAGGAAACATTAAGAAGAAAGCTTTTCCTCTTACTGTTCCATGTTGTAGATATGGCACTTCTGATGAAGTCCATAATTGTACGTAGACTGTTAACCATAGTATCCTCCTAAAGATAATGGATAGGTTAAGTGGTGCCTTTAGAAAACCACCAGGCTCAGAATGGAATGTCTTCATCATTCATTTGGACCAACGTGACTGATTCCGCTGTCCCAACTGGAAAGGTTACCTGATTCTCATTTTATCTCTGAGAGAACTTCAAATGAGAATGATTTAATCACTCTCCAATCTTTTATATTGTTCATAATAAACCTCCTATAGATTAAGACACCCTAATTCCACTTTGTGGATAAGGGACACCGCCTATGTATGTTAGAAGAGGACATTAAGATGGGACGTCACCTTCCCACTCTTGTAATTCCTCTTCTCGTTGCTCTACGTACTTCTCAGCATGCAGGAGCAACACTGCAGTCTGGAAAGCCATGAAGTAATCATGACCTACTTGTTCTGGGTCACAATCACATTCAATGGCTTTCCTTCTGAGAATGCCATGAGATCCGGAGACCTGACAACAGATCTCCAGAACCTCATCTTCGACCAGATATTTACACATAGTATCCTCCTTTGTGTAATATTAGTCTAGGTCTTTTGTTTAACGACGAGGAAGACCATCTCTCGTCGGGTAATGGCCCCT
>DYKD01000056.1 GCA_020722765.1 Brevinema andersonii
CAACGTCTTGGTACGCCACAACCGCGCGGGTGTCAGTTAATCGCGTGAGGGAAACCCTCATCGTTTCAGCTGCGTTGAATACTAACTCGCTGCGTGGTGTGATTGTGCCATCAATCGCTATGTCCAGAACGATTGCTGTGCCGTAATAGGAATTGCCAACGTCTTGGTACGCAACAACCGCGCGAGTGTCCGTTAATCGCGAAACGGAAATGTAATCTGTTGCTGCTGCGTTGAATACACTCTCGCTGCGTGGTGTGATTGTGCCAGACAGAAGCGATGTTCTTGGCCGAAGAATTGATGAATAAAGCGCTACTGCTGTCCCCTTTCCTATTGCCTGACCGGCAGGATAATACGCGGTATTGAGCGCGTCTACCTCCATCTTGCTGTATACGTCCAATGCATCTCGTCCGGCCTGTGGTATAACGTTCGATAGGTCCTGTTTGGCATCTCCGATCGGCCAACTTGTGCTATGGTTTACGCTCCATTCCGTTTCTTCCTTAACGATAGCTTGCGGGATAATTGTCACTTGGCTGGATTCAGTAAAATCTGCCGGAACAATAACTTCCCGGACAACCATTCTGCCAGGTGTGGCATTGGGAGCAACACCGGAACCAGAAACGCCGGTTGTGTAATAAAAATACACATTGTGCGCATATCGTTTCGATACCGCAGACAAATAAGACGTTTCCGAAACTTCGTTCAGCATTACCACGTCTTTCACTTCTTCTAAGTCTTCTTCTCTCTTTATCTCAACTTCAATTATATCTACTCGCGGGTGGTCTGGGGATTCTGGTATTTCCAATGTCTCATTAAGGAAGAAATTCTTTCGCCAAACTGTCCCGTCGGAGATAAGCCAATCACCGACCGCCCATGAATTTTCACCGTCAATTTCCGTCGAACCCGGAATGTAAACTTCGTACCAATGCCCTTTATTCAACGCATCGGCCGGTGGGATTGCCGGCTCATTTGAATACGCGTCCCAAACACCTCGTCTCAGTGGTCTAACACCTACATACACACCAATAATTGAATTATCGTCGTCTATTCTGTACATGTAGACAGATTTTTTACCAAGATTTAATGTCCTGCCCGAGGCCGGTGTGACTTCTATATCTTGTATGATAAGACTATCAGAATGAGTAGAACCCTCATGCAAAGCATGCATGAGACTATCAATGTTGTCAAGATTCAACTTCCCTATTTCGTTCAAAGATTGCTCTGTGACAATCTCGTTTGTTGCGAATTTAACTGCCTGTATTTTTTTCATCGTTTACCCTTCTTCTTCTGCACCCCGTGCAGGAACATTGAATGTATTTTCTTCTTTCTTTGCGTTATTAAGAAGCATTCCAGAACCAAGGATATAACCAGCTATCCCGAGAATTTCCGTACTCTCAATATTCTTCAACTTAAACCATTTGTAATATATTCCCAAAAGAAGAAGAATTGAAAATGTCTGGATAAAAAAGTTCGCAAAACTGAATTTTATAATTTTTACCCCGTTGCTGTATGACTGTCTGAACGGAGTAAAAGAAAGAAGAAATACGTGTAAAGCATGTCGTTTCTTGTTCATTATAGTTGATTTTGTCCGAGCATTTGAGAAAGTCAAGAAAAAAAGCTCTCTATGTTTCCAAAACATAGAGAGCGGAAAGTGTTTTCAAGGAGCATAGAATCGTAAGCGTACGATAACATAAATTATTGATATATCTGCAAGCATAATATTTATCTTTTGCGTTTATGGATTCCATTGCTCATGTCCCGATGCTTTCTCGATAAGAGTGTCTGCCATCGCTTTGTAGTCAGGCATAAATCAAAGAAATACACAACAATACCCCCATCAGTAATACTATCGAAATGATAAGCATTCTGGGTACATTGCGTTTCATCTCGTTTTTTGCCACGTATTCTATGGCAGCATAGATTTGTCTCATTCTTAATTGTACTTCTTCATGTGTTATTTTCAATTCCTTTCTCCTCCCACGACCGCGTGTATGCCTGAAATACTATTATGCTTTGTAAAGAAATTTAATCCCACCACGCCGGTGGATAATAATATTCTACTTCATATGCGACACCGGCTACGTGGCCTATTTTAAGAATTTCCAATATTATTTTCTCGTATGATTGCCTTTTTGGCTGGATTTTGACTTTGAAATAAAAATCGTGCTTCCCGGAAAGTTCGCCTGCTCCGAGAACGGAAGGAGTTATTATCTTGCCTGTAACGGAATCATGTGTAGACTTTGTAAAACCAATATACGAAAATCCTACAGTCATTAAATACTTTGCTAACCCGGACTCATAAATTATAACTTCTTGTTCTGAATATTTGGCCAGCAATTCCTTAATTGATGCCGCGGATTCCTTAGAAGCGACAGTCTTATCGATTATGTATTGCCTATATTCTTCGTCCGACAAATCTGGAATACGCGGAGTGCGGAACCATACGCCTCCCATATAATTCAAAAACGTCCCCGTGGCCTCCGATAAAAACAGCTGTGTTACAATATACCTGCCAGTTCTTCTTTCATATTCCAGTACGTTCGTTATCGCGCCTGAATTTATGTCGTTTATTTGTGCATATATCCCCGCAGGAGGAATTTCCGGCCTGTCCGCTCCAATAAGAGCATGGAAGACATCTCCTCCCGAATTTATTATCGGTATATATTCTTGCAATTCTCTGAGTACTTCGACCATATCATTCGTCTCTTATCAGCACATACGATGACAATATTGAATTGTTTTTGCATATCTCATTTAAAATCACAGAAACATTCTGGTAGGGTTGCAGGTCTCCATTTACCCAAATTGCTTGGATTGAAACATCGTAGATATCAATATGCGCGTTTTGCGCGGCCGCTATAATCTCAGTAAGAATCATATCACTACCAAGTTTCAGGTTATTGATATATGACTGAACTGCTGAATCGGCGGCATCTACAATGTCTTGCGGCCTGTATTGTGTGAATGCATTGATTCTGTAATGCATTTGCAGATCGATTTGCTTTAATATTGGCGGCAAGAATTGGATTTTTATCCCGGCTGCTCTCGCACCTGGGTAATTAAATATGTCCGCGCTATCGCCATCAAGGACCTTCCCCATCTTTTTTTCAATTTCCGCATCATATGTAGCCGTCCCATTGTCATAATAGATAGTAACCCATCCCCTAAGCGGGTAATATTCTTTTATGTAGACACTTTTTACCTCGTTCAATTTCAAAAGCTCCGACGCTATTCCATACGGCGTTGAACGTGTTAAACCGTCTATATAATCAATGAAACGCAATCTCCTTTCCTCATCTGTTTCTTCATCGGTCCCGCCACTAAACGTCGTGGTATTGTACGCAAAATCCAAACCGTAATTTTCAGCAAAAGAACCGTAGCCATCTTGCGTCCGTATATCATTCAAAGATAGATTTGTGTTTGCTCCGCCAGTCGTAGAAGATGCGGGAATGTCTAACGTATCAACAAGCTTGTACCACTTGTTACCGGAAGACATAAGCCAATCTCCTACTTGCCACTGGTTTTCTCCATTAATTTCCGTACTACCAGAAACGGACACTTTATAATAATGGCCTTTATTGGCCGCGCTGGCCTCGGGAATACTTGGGGAATTAGTTGATGCATCCCAATCCGATTCATAAATTATAGATGACACCGGGAACGGCACAACTTTGCCAACAACCTTTTCACCCTGCTTAATGACAAATTGGTATTTTGTCCGGTAAACAACGTTATTATAATTTATGGAAATCAAAGGAAATAGAGTATCTTGCGCTTGCTCGTCTTTCGTTCCTGCTGATATGTACCCGGACGAAACGGACGCTCCCTTCCTCCGAAATTGTAGACCTTCGTATAAGGAAATTGGGATTGCAGACAAAAGACCATCATAAAATTCATAATTGGTCTGGCCAGAAACAAGAGCAATGGCCTCCAATATTACTCTTATTCGAGAACCAATATTAAAATTTGATAAGCCTGTGTTTGACGCAATTATATATGATTCCATCGCTCTATATATCTGCATAAAATTCTTGGGTGTGTATATTATCTCGCTCATACTTGTACCGATTCCCCTGTTATCGTATAGACAGTTATGTTATTGTACAATTTATCTCCCTCTTGCCGGTATGATGTTATTTCTACTCTATCTACTCTTGGATCTCTCTTTATTGCCTCTATTATCTTTGCTTGTATGACTTTCAATGTTTGGTCTATCGTTATATCACCAATTGTAACAGGATTTCCCCATTCCGGATAAAGAATAAGAGACCCTTGTCCGTATTGCAATATATCCACAATGTTACCCGTAAAACCATCTATATTCCCAGACAAAGCAATGTCTCCGGAATTGTCGAGCTGAATATCATTTTCGGAAGTTTTCAAAATGTCTCTACCCAAAGACTCTTCTATTATAGAAGACTCCCAAGTATACACCATGTTTCGATCATTCGTATATACGTTTTTGTTGTCGGACGGAATCTTAATAATCTGGCCTGTATATCCGCCAGACGAAAACATTCTGACATCCAGTCGATTCAAAGACACGATTTCCGGATAACGTGTATAATCTCCCATTTCTCTGGATGCGATTCCCCACAAAGTATCGCCTTCTTTAACAACATACGGCTTCCAATTGTTCTCAACAAGTCTGTATGTATTACTTGCGGCATTCTCCGATTGACTGAACATGTCCTCTGTGATCGAAGGCATGTATTTAAGGTTGTTTATCGATCTCCCGTCTTTTTCGTATGCCTTCTTTGACTCGAAAACTCCGATAGATTTAATTTCCGATGCCATCAACATAAACAAGGAAATTCTGTACATTTCCTCCGAAACACCAAAGTCAAGAATGTTTTGGGATTGATTTTGAGACTCTGATTCTGCTATTGCTTCATCTGGAGTTTTCCCTATTAAATAGGGTATTTCCATTATTGCGTCTCGCGAAGTAGAGATAATAAAATCCGATTGCATGATTACTTCTCTATATGACGACACTTGGCCTTGTCTGTATCGACTAATAGCATCATTATAATTGTTTGCCACCGTTTGTACTGAAAGCTTGTTAAAGTTTTCCGCTTCGCGGACAAGATTTTTCTCCGCTTGGTAAAGCATTGTCATAGGATTGGCATTTGCTAACGCTTCTGCGATTTCTCTCATTACTTGCTGAGAATCTACTTTCTTGTCTATAATTGGTACGGAGTATGGTTTTGTTCTTGTGTCTCGTATTCCGGCGAACGACATGCTCCATCTTGCTGTGAATGGATCCGATTTGTCTCTGGACACAGATAATACGCCAGTTGGGACAACCTCCCAATGCACATTGTCATCGTAATCGTGGTAAATCAAAGAAATATTATTAAAATTATTCTCGCTGTTTTTTGCTTTCCTTTGCAGCCAACCCAGTCCGGGCAATGGCGTACCGAGACGCATTAACGATATCGGCACAGTGTCCTTTGCATTAGGCATAAAGAAGTCATACAGCATATATTTCAGCCGAAAAAACTCTTCCAGTCCGGTCATTGTGTTTACCGGGAAAATTGTTCCAGCATAAGAAGATGCCGCCTTTGCAAGATTATTTCCAATATTTGACACGGCCTGATTTGCCACTTGTGCTAACGGCGCCGGTACACCTGTTAAATTGCCAAGAGGACTTGTGCCAAAAGGTGCAGGTAACATGTCTATCCAATACGACCACAAAGAACCAGACAATGTGAATGTCGGAGAATCAACCCCCATAAAATCAAAAGTTTGGCCGCCAAACGTCTTATGAAGAGTCATCCGGTATCCGTATTGAGATTGGACCGATTCTGGAGGAAGCAAAAGAAAAATTTCCGTTCTCGATGACTCATTATTCCGATCATGGAATTCAAATGAATAAAGACCTTGCGGCTGGTATGTGCCCAGAGAACCGCCAAGTGTGACTTCCTGACCGACAAGAGACATTCTACTGAATCACTCCCGTTCCGGAAACCATTGCCGGAGGAACCATAACCACTGCACCCGTTGACAGGTTTGCGATGCCGGTAACTGCGGAAACATTTAAATTTCCGGGCATTACTTCCGCGTATCCTGTGAATAATGACACTAATGCGTCAAATTGTGCTTCGTATTTGTCTTGCAACCGCGCCAAAACGTCCGGATCATTTTCTCCGAGATTTGCTCCGTACGATGCCGCAAAAGCCTTGTCAGCGTCAATCATTGCATTTACCCATGCATTTTTCCCGTTATTTAACATTTAACCCTCTGCTCATATATCCCGGTCCTCGTGTTTGCTGGCAAAATTGGCTGCAGACCCAAATTGGTCAAAACCATGTTTTCCTGTACTACAGCCACTGGAGAATGGCCGTTAGGACCGCCATAACCGATTTTCACGCCATCCTCCGGAGATTGAACTATGCTGCCATAATCCATTTGTTTTCCTTTGAAGCCAGAATCTATCTTGTCTTCAGTGATTGTATGGTGTGGTCGACTCTCATTGTCAAGCAATCCGCTTTCCACTTTGTTATCGGAAAGTTTGTTATATGCTCCGGACTTATGTGATCTGAACAAATCGCCTTCGATCAATTCGTGTTTGGCATGGAATTCTGTATACAGTTTACCATCGTGTCCGTATCCGGCCCGGAATATTAATGCGGAAATGTACGGGTTTGTGTCTCGTCCCATCGAAAACGACACTATCACCCTTTGCCCCTTCGTTGGTTGGATAAAGTCGCCGTGGATATACCCTGTGCTGGGATCTATAGTCCCTCCGGGAAACGAAAGACCTCTTGCATAGCCTCCTTTCACAAGTCGGACGTCGACGTATGGGATACCGCCATCAAAACGCACAATCTCTACTACTCCCTCGCTGTCAACAACTGCCTCTATGTCGTACTTTTCTGTCTCATATCGCTTGCCAAACATTATCACGTCTTCACTCATAACCCCTCCGCTGGTATGTATGCCGGTATGTTAGCATTTTCGATTTCGCTCTTGCGTATAATCTTAATTCTGCCAGTTGACGACGCAGGAGGCTTCTCGATTGCTTTTGCCGTCATTTTGCGTTGTCTATTATAACCTCTTTGCAATTGCAAATCATATTCCACAGATCCTTGCTCAGCATTTATGTCCATACGGTATTCTGTTATATAATAAGTTCCGGAATCTTCTTTATTCTTTTGCATCGCTAATGTCACATGCTCACCTTCATAAATTCCAGGAAGCCATGGAATTGTAACCCGGCCTTTATTAAAATCCGAATTGTTACGGAACCAGACATAGCTTTTGAATTGAAGATTCCGCCATGCCTCAATAAGACTATCGTATTTCCCGGTGCCGACAATAGCGTCAGACATATCAACCGAATCGATATACGAAGTAAAAACCCTTTTGCCAATAAGACGCAATTGCCTTTTATCTACAATCGGATTTACGAGAATGCCTGTAGAAGATGAATCCATGGAACCGTATCCGGAAAACGACATTGTATAATATGAAAACGCAAAATCGTCCGAAGAATTTACTTCCAGTGATATAATGTCTTCATCTCCAATTATGTGTTTTATATTATTCTCAACGCTATGGAGCTCAATTATTTTCTCGCCACCTGCGAGAATGGCGTCCATTGGTTCCGGAATTTGCGCTGTGGCCAATGCATCTTTGTCATCGAATGGAGTTGGCCGGAATATTATGTGTTCTTTTTTGTCGGAAAGCATAACGCTACCTTCCTCGTCAGACATTGATATTTCCCTGCCGCCGGTTGTAACCCACAATTCATGATAAGGCGCGGATTGATACTTCATTATTTGTTGCCATATTCCGATATCTGCCGTCGATTGAATACCGGAAAAGATAATCAGGTTTCTACCGGTATATGCGACTTTACTTGTCGTTATTTCTATTGTGTCATCTATTGTTTTCCCGTCCGAGAATTTATGTCCGCCTGTTTTCAAAACATCAAAAAGAAAGCTTTGCAATGTTACCCTTATGCCATCTTGCGGAGAATTTGTTGATAGATTCGCATCTTTAAGACCTTTGCTGTAAAACTCCTTAAATAATTCCGAAGCCTTTACCTTGTCTTTCTTGTCCCATATTTCCGCGCCAAAATCAAAAAATAGCGTTTGTCTTCCTATCCATTCTTGGATGGTAATACATTGAATATTATAAATTTTACCATTGTTTGTCGTACTTTTACTTATAGACGAGGCAAAATACGTGCCTCTATACTCTCCATTGAGGGCAACATCGAAACGCGTACCCCTTGATATTATAGATTTCCACGAAAGTTCGTTCGCGAATCCGCCAGAATCTTTAATTGCGTTTACAATTCTTTTATCGGACGGGTGAGGTGGCGCGAGAGAAATGCTCATTGATCCATTCGTTATAATAGACCGCGTTATTATTATACTTTTTACATAATCCGATGCTGCTATGCCACCTACCTCTTCTTTTATTTCTATTGTAATACCGACTGGCGTACTTATCGTCACTTCAATTACATGCTTCCGCGCCCTTTTTGTTTTTCGGTGGTCAATCATTTCCGTTTCCCGCCTCCTGCGATTTTTTCTAAAAGCTTTATTGCGTCGCTTGCTCTGCCGACAAGCGATTCGAGCATTCCTTGGAAACCGGTCATCAATGTCAGGGCAGTTATAGATGCATCAGTTGTACCCATTTTCTCTGTATGGAATATTGCGGATTCTCCTTCCACCGTTTTAAACTCGTCCTTTATGTTTGTGCTCAACGCATTTACACCGCCAAAATTTGGTTTGTCGCCTCGAAGTAGACCTCCTTGGACCATCGACGCCTCTTTTGTGGTCATTCTGGTAGCAAAATTCAGAAGCATACTACCCTGATCCCCTTTGAGCATGTCGGAACCTCTAAGCATGTCGATTTTTTCTGGCGTTATACCGGATTCCATGAATGACTTAATTTCTAATGGCGATGCTTTAGGGTTTTTTGCCATAAATTCCATGAGAGCAATATTGTTCAGCATGCCGCCACCAGAGAGACCGCCGGAAAGGTCCGATTGAATCTTGTTCACGACATTGCTTGTTAATCCCATGCGTCCGCCAGATTCCTTTCCGAGCATGCTGTATGCCATCGACATACCAGATATTACCTGTTCCCCGGAAGCGCTAACACCTGCATCAATTGCTCCGCCGGAAGACTGTACTACTTGCTGGACGAATTGACCAATGCCTTTTTTACCTACTCCGGAAGACATACCCGACGAAACGATATCTCCGAGAAGGTTATTTACTTTGTCTACATTTTGGGCGCCAGAAATGTTTTGAATTTGACTAAATATTTGCGCTCCATACATGGCACCCATGCCCTGACCCAAACCGAATCGAGTAGACAGATTCAGATCTCGTTCTAACGATTTTGCATCCGTTCCGCCATTATACGATCCGGTAACTCCTTGCAACAACGTTAATGCTGCCTGTCCTTTCTGTGCAGCTCCCATACCCGTACCTTGCAATGATTTTCTGGGATCACCGGTACCGCCTGCAAATGCAAGGCCTACCGCCGTTGAAGTTCCTAACTGTGAGCTAAGATACTGAAGTCTTGCGTCTGCAAGTGATTGCGCTGCTCCGAGTACAACCCCAGCCAAAGCTCCTGCCCCCATCAAAGCTGGAGCTACCTTAGACCCGACCATTCCGAGTGATCCCTCTTTACCATTTGCTCCGTTTGGCCCGGCTGACGTTTGCGGAGGAGGACCTCCGCTCCCTTGATTGGTGCCATATTTCCCGCCAAAAGGTCGCGGCAATACACCGCCGGACCCACCGTGACCGCCACCAAGCATATTGCCACTTTGGATGTGGATTTCCGCTTTTTGGATTTGCAGTTTCTGGTTCTGAATGCCTCTCCCACTTGCAGAAAACGGACCGGCGCTACTGGGCATTGGGGAAGATTCATCTCCTCCGCCAATGCCAGCCATATCTTTCAAACCCAAATAGGCCCGGCGTAAAGTGGACGCGCCTTTTTGTGCTAAGTCATAGGCAGAAGTAAGGTTCCCGGATATAAGTTCTGAACCGACACCGGTATTTCCCCGTATCTGCTGATTTATCTCGGCTCCCCTCTGCGTTATTACGTCGAGGTTCTCTCTACGGTTTTGTATCTCCTCCCTTCTTTCTTTACGCTGGCGATACTCGCTGTCTGATATTCCGCCATTCCCGGATTGGCTTGACCTGCTTTGGCTTGTGCCCGCCATCGGTGTCATACCGGAAAAAACTCCATTAGCCTTTTCTTTTAATTTCGTAAAAAATTTCTCGGCGTTTCCAGACGCTTTCTCAAATCCGGCCTGTGTTTCATCCTGAACGCCTATCTTGATTGAAGCATTAAAACTATTATTGGCCATTTGATTTCCTCAATATGCTATTCGTCTTCTCAGTGTATTCTGCTTTTAGTTTTGCGGATTCATCTGGAGAGACGTACGCATCTAACATGTCAAGAATCTTAGCAATCTGCATTTGCCTATGTCGTATTGGCGCATCTAACATCGCTGACCGGATGCTGTTTTTCTGGCTTTCTGTTTCCGCTTTTTCTAAAGCGTCGGACAATGCTATTCTTAATCCGGTCGGAAGTTCTATCTTTTCTCTCGCTGTGTCCATCGCTTCAGATAGTATGATCTCGATGGCCTGTATTGACGATGACTTTTGTCCCCAGTACGCATCCAGCCAAAATATAAACGATTTCTCTTCAGGTAGAAGGTTTTCGGCATCGTTAAAAATAGACGGTAATATTCGATAATTTTTAGCCAGAAACGCGTCAACGACCCATTTGCTTTTCTTTGCCTCATTTCGCAGGTCTATATTTTTTTTTGGCCTCGTTAAATTCAACCTCTTTAGTTATGTATACTTGGTAGAGCTCCATTATAATGTCGTCGTCCGGGATATTTTCAAACCTTGTATCATATTTTTCCACAAATATACGCGGTCCGCTTATCAGAGCAAGCTGCAAAGTTGTTATCGCGTACATGCGATTATAATCTTCTGCCAAAAATGATTCCACCGGAGAATTGCCCATTGTCAAAGCCATGACACGCGCGCGTTCGTTTTTTTGCTTCGGGCGAACCAGCAATTCAAACTCCCACAATCCATCCTCTGTTTTGTGGGAGAATTTTGTCGGTATACCAAGAATCTTGTCAATCATACTGCACCGTACGGAATAATTTCCGTCGCTTCCCATCGAGTCGATTTTCTGGCCAAATTCTGATCAAGGTTTACTGAATTTGTTGCGCATTTCGCGCCTCTTACTTCATACAAGACTTTCCCCGTAACCTTGTCGATAAAATGGAAGTCAAGGAGACCGCTCGTAAGAATTGTACGCCGCGTAGGTGTATCCATTTTATCCACTTCATTTGCATTCAACAAAAACGAACTAATATGGAAATTCGCACTGTAACCAGTTGACTTAAAACCTCTCGGACCGTGCCAACCCAAAGTCGTCACTGGCTGCAACATAAAATCTTCGTCAAAACCTGCATCCGTAGCCCAGCCAATAAGATTACCGCTTTGGTATACGTACGCATCCATTCCAGCAATAACTGGAAGTTCTGGACGTGGTACAATTGCATCTGCCATATCTCACCTCACAAACCAACTGCTTTAAAATTAAGCAAGTTGAATATAAAATTGATTGGAGCGGTCAAGACGCCATCCACAGAAATGTAGAATTTGTCGCCCTCCCATTTAATGCTTAAATTATTGTACGCCTTTTCCTTCGCTGATTGCGTCAGAAATCCGGCTTCCAAATAACCATCCAAAAGAGACTTTGCTTTCGATTCTATAATCGCGTCAACAAACTCCGTTCCAGCTCGTCCAACAAAAGCATATTCAAGCTGAACGCGGAAATCCTTCGCTATCGCCAACGCGGTCGCTACCATCGACATCTCGGACGCGATAAGATTTACGCCTTGATACGTCGTTACACTCCTTACTGTTTTATAGGATCCAGTAAGCTCTGACCTGTCCACAATTTGACATCCGTAGCGAATAAAATCTTCTTTTTCGCTAACTGTATATTTCTCCGGATTCCCAATTATGGATAGTGGCTTTGCTGTTGATGACGTCGTCGGTCCATTCCCGGAATTTATTGCCAAAGACGCTACAATATGGAATCTTGGATCCATCATAACTCTTTCGCCAGCTCCATTTACAATAGTTATTGGAGATGCGGAATAATTATAAAACATATTATTCAATGCTCTCGCGGCTTCCTGCCTCTCACGATATGTCATTGACATTTTCGCGCCACTACCGCCGATTCTCTCGCGACGATTTCGATGGTCACAGGACGATTTAACAGATTCACTATTCAGCATTGCCACTCCAATATCGCCGGAAATCTCGATCTGGTAGAATGCTTCATGTTTTTCGGCCAGAGAAATTGCACCGATGTAATCATTTATCGTAGCTGCACTCGTGGTCCCGTTTTGCATGTATGTTTTTGGCATTTCTGATAATGCCTTTCTATTTCCTGTCCCCGGAATATAAGTTGCGTTCGTGTATTCAAGAACGTTATTCAAATAACGCAATTGCTCAGCATGCGCGACTGTAATGTATTTCGCGGAATCTTTAATGCTTGTAGAAGGAATATCGTCTATTTCTATCGCTTTCCAATCGCCTGATATCACATCAACTGTAATTCCCGGTACGGTTGCCACAGACTCCATAAGAACCTGAATGCTGCTATAGTCTGCAAGAGTATATGTCGCTATGTCCGTTGTCCCGTTGTTCAACTTTAACAACCCATTTTCTGCGGTCATTGTCATTTCCGACTCCGAACCGGTATATATAATTTTCGCAGAGATACCGTACATCGCCGGACTTTGAATTGTCTCACGTTCTCGATAAGCTGTTATAATACTGCCTGTAACTGATTCCGCATTCGTTACTTGGTCAACTTCTATTGCAATACTATTCGCGACTCTACCATATTCGCGGGATTTAACAAGAATTGACGGGATATCATTTACCTTTAACGTTATGTCGGATTGTGTCGCTTCTTGCGATCTAATAGCGATCACGCGTCTTGCTCCAACAAGATTTGGATCTGAAGTTGGATTGAATGCGAGTCTAACGGCTTCAAATAAATCCCCGGATTTTAATGCTTTCGACGCGTCTGAAGAATTATTGAATATCATAACTCTTTCATCGTCTGTTAGACCCATCGCATTCCACGGCGTTCCGGCCTCGGATGTGCCGATAATAATCATTGTTGAAGTATCTACTGCCGGTGACCCAGCTGGCTGTAATTTAAATCGGGAATAACCGCCCGGAACCAAAAATTCTCTGCCTTCCCATAACGCCGGATTTGCCATTATACCACCCTCCCTTTATATTGTTTGTATGCTGTTATGTAATCATCTCTTGTACTTGTGTCTCCGGCTATAACAGATAATTCGTGTATAACAATATTTCTCATGTTATCCGGAATATCTGAAAGTGTCCCGACGAATTGTCTTGCTGTTATTGTTTTTTTTGTAGCCGGTTCCGCATTTTTTGCTTGCAGATGCCCTGTTTGCGGCCTTTCTTTCTCACTCATATAGTTATCTCCTCGTCAATATGTATTGCCTTCCACCTTAATCCGTGATGAAATTGCATCGTTTGTTCGTTATACCGCGCCAGTTCTACACCTTTAATAACATTCTCCCCGGTGTCAATAATATAGTTTATTGTTCTGTACATCATAGGTATTGTAACCTCGAAACCAAATAGGGTTTCTCCGAATTCAAAGTTATACAAGTTTGGCATCATTTCATATTGTCCCGGTTTTGCGCCTCGCGAGTGAAGTATCCGATACATTTCGATGAGAATTGTTCTCATCACACGTTTTAAAAGTCTTGTAACTTCATAATCTGCGGACCAAACCGATATCTGCATTGTGACATCTTCAAGCAATGAGTGTGTCTTGACATATAGATGACCACCCGTTTGCTCCCGCAAAATCATTTCCGATTCGATTGCATCAATGTCACTTTGTAAAAATAGTTTTTCTTCATCCGGTACACCCCGCCATGCATCTATAAGAGATTGTGTTACCGGCGCTGACTCGGTAGGGTATACCCCAATGCCAATATCTTCTGGTCTGGCTGACACTGATTCTACTCCGACAATTGGAAGAATTGAAGAATTTATGCCGTCGCCGGAACGCACAACCACAAGAGGATGAGCTCCGATTATGTCGGGTACCTTTTTAATTTTGTTGCCGGATAGTTTATCTAACGGTATTTGTCCGTATGCGTCTTTCAGGTATTTAATTGTAAAGGCAATTTCGTCAATAGCCGGCCAGGAAAGAAGATAGCTCATTATTCGTACTGTTATTTGTTAACTTGCTTCGTCAATACGTTTTTGAAAATTCTGAATGTCTTCTCTTATTCCGTTCATTACTATTTCTATGTATTTCCCGATTCGCTTTTCAATTTTGTCCATACTCGATTCAGCATGTATTCGCGGAAACATCCATCCGTCAGAGTTTAGTTTGACAATTCTGAATGTTATCGCTTGGTGATGGTATTTCCCGGACGGCCTTTTCTTACCAATTTCCTGTCTTGCCATCATAAGTCCTTCTAAAGGGTGGTGTTTGTGGTGATCTTGCAATGGTGGAAGATTTGAACCGATTCGTTTTCCCATCCCATTTGAAGAATATGAATATAGGTTCCGAGACACTCTTTGATTATCGGCGTTTTTCCCTATCGTTTCGCCAGTCTTTGTTATAATAGTAGCACGTCTTAACTGCGTTTCTGGGATTGCCGATTTCACTTTTTCCATCCCATGCCGAAAGGCGATAATCGTATACCTTTCGCCTTTCCGGCTCATTCTTGCCCGCTTTGAGTTCACAAGTGCTGGCTTCATGTCGTATTCTTCTCTACCGTTTTCCAATGCGTTCGCTCCTGAATTGTTTTTATCCCTCACGCCTATCGTTACTGAAAATTCTTCGCTCCCGAGAATCTCTATGTTTCTCGCATAGTTTCGCGCGAACCATGCGGCATGTCGCTGACTTGTTTCTTTGACGGTTACATGCTGCCAATCGCTTTTGAGAATTTCTCCGACCTTTTCAAGGCTTTCTTTGGCGTTTGAAAGGTCAATTCCAGTTTTTAACAGTGTTTTTAACCCCGGAATTTCGATGTTTATCATTTTTTCCCTCGGTTAACATATATTTTAACTTCTTTGCCTTTATATTTGTTGCGTATGTCGTTATTCTCTGTGTCTGTCAGTTCTCTCTCTGTTTCGATCATTACTGTACCGCCGCCGTCATATTTCACACGCCATGGAAGTTCGGCTGTCGCTATATCTATACGTAGCTTGTCCCATGCCGAAATCAACGTCGCGAACGTGTATCCCTGCTCGCGATACCATTTGTCCGAATCGCATAGCCCGCGAAGTTTCCGCGCTTTCGCGGTAAATACTGATTGCCTTTGCTCTTGCGGTACGCTGTCAAGTAGAGACATAATAGTTTTAATCTGTCTACTATAGACTTTCGCTCGAGCGTTCCATGGTAGCCGGTTCTTTGTAATCTCTTGATAACCTTTGTCTACTGTGTCGCGAATCAATGTATACAATTGTGGCGATTGCGTTGAAGACTGTTTCACGGCCTCCTTGGGAGGCTGTGAAACAGCATCTTTGGTAGTCTCTGTTGTAGTCTCTGGTAATCTCTGTATTAATGATTCCAACTTTTCTTCGGTTTTCATTCCCACTATTTGTTTGCTTTCATTCCCACTATTTGTTGGATTGGAAGACGATTTCTCGTTTGCTTCCATTTCTTGTTTGTTTATACGCTCATCTATTACAGCATAATTGATTGTGTACCATTTTGTTCTGTCGTATCGGTTCTGATTATAATTACCCGTTTCTATTAAGCCATCATTTTCAAGCTTTTTGAATGCTTGCCGCAAACTTTCCGGATTCCGATAGACTGGAATTTGCTCCAGCCACGATTCTATCGTGTTATATACCCAATATTTCCCGTCGTGAAACTCCTTAGATTTTTGTAGCCAATAATGGATTTGCTGTAAAATTAAAGCTGGTATTACCCCGAAAACCCTTGCTAATCTTGGGTTTAAAATCAATGGCGTCTCTGTGTAAAATGCTGATATCATATATTCTCTCCTCCTTATTTGTTTCTTTGCGTTCCGTTTCGGGGAAACAAATTGTCTCCATCCTGTTTGTCCACAATTCCCGGATCATTCGCTTTCTCTAACGGCCATATTTCCTGAAATGCGTCAGTCTCATAGATTCTCCGAAACCGATTTTCTTCTATACCACCTCCATTATCGACAATCCAGATAGATTCAATGCGTGGTGATTTCTTTCCGAATTTTTTACTATTCATTGCACTACTGACTGCTTCAATATCAACGCGTTTCCAGATATCCGGTTCTAATCCAGTAGAATATCCGGATAAAATAAAACTCCCGCGTACATTTTTCAGTATGTCTAACAATGATAAATAGTCGCTTTCCGTGTACCCCGAATAATGGCCTTGATTTCTGTTTATATACGGTGGATCAATGTAAAAAAAGGTTTGTGGCGCATCAAAAGCCTTTATAATGCTTAATGCATCGCGGTTAAAAAACTGAACGTTCCTAATACGATTTATGTATCGCGGTAAAGACTTTATTAAATTTGTCAAACCATATGGTATATTATCACCACGGAGAGCGTATCGGTAACCGGAATTAGCAATGTGTGAAAATGACATTTGAATGTTTGCGAACCATTTTGCAGCTCTAAGTATTTCTTCTGGTTCTTCCTCACATTTTTTAGATTCTTTGTGTATTTTCTCGTGGGTTGGCATATAACGCAGAATTCTGTAAAGCTCCTTAGCCGTATTACGATTCTGTAAAACACGGAAAAAATTGTAAATACATTCATTCTTATCATTCACTACTTCTATATAATGACCTTTATTCGTAACAGATGGCGTTTTTTTTGCAAACAGAATTGTTGCCGCTCCGGCGAACGGTTCTACGTACACTATGTGTCTCGGTATGTGCGCAACAATGTGTCTGGCAATTCGCTGTTTCCCGCCATAGTATGAAAACGGTGGTTTGTTTTTTTTTGTCTCGTCGTTCATTTTCTATTCTCCTCCTTATTTGTTTCTTTGCGTTCCGTTTCGGGGAAACAAATTGTCTCCATCCTGTTTGTCCACAATTCCCGGATCATTCGCTTTCTCTAACGGCCATATTTCCTGAAATGCGTCAGTCTCATAGATTCTCCGAAACCGATTTTCTTCTATACCACCTCCATTATCGACAATCCAGATAGATTCAATGCGTGGTGATTTCTTTCCGAATTTTTTACTATTCATTGCACTACTGACTGCTTCAATATCAACGCGTTTCCAGATATCCGGTTCTAATCCAGTAGAATATCCGGATAAAATAAAACTCCCGCGTACATTTTTCAGTATGTCTAACAATGATAAATAGTCGCTTTCCGTGTACCCCGAATAATGGCCTTGATTTCTGTTTATATACGGTGGATCAATGTAAAAAAAGGTTTGTGGCGCATCAAAAGCCTTTATAATGCTTAATGCATCGCGGTTAAAAAACTGAAC
This sequence comes from Brevinema andersonii, assembly GCA_020722765.1. GTDB lineage: Bacteria > Spirochaetota > DYKD01 > DYKD01 > DYKD01 > DYKD01. Next base: position 17,539 of record DYKD01000056.1, read on the forward strand.
GTTCCTAATACGATTTATGTATCGCGGTAAAGACTTTATTAAATTTGTCAAACCATATGGTATATTATCACCACGGAGAGCGTATCGGTAACCGGAATTAGCAATGTGTGAAAATGACATTTGAATGTTTGCGAACCATTTTGCAGCTCTAAGTATTTCTTCTGGTTCTTCCTCACATTTTTTAGATTCTTTGTGTATTTTCTCGTGGGTTGGCATATAACGCAGAATTCTGTAAAGCTCCTTAGCCGTATTACGATTCTGTAAAACACGGAAAAAATTGTAAATACATTCATTCTTATCATTCACTACTTCTATATAATGACCTTTATTCGTAACAGATGGCGTTTTTTTTGCAAACAGAATTGTTGCCGCTCCGGCGAACGGTTCTACGTACACTATGTGTCTCGGTATGTGCGCAACAATGTGTCTGGCAATTCGCTGTTTCCCGCCATAGTATGAAAACGGTGGTTTACCCATTTATTTTCCCCTCCAATATTAAATAATTTCCAAACTTTGCTATAAAATATTCGTCCATTCATCCTCCTGTCTTTTCATACTTTAGAATTTCCAATGGTATCGATTCCAGCCACCAATCCGGAGGTCGATTATTTATTTCGCTATTTAACAATAGCGTACCATTACCAATTTTAATCAAATAGGGTAACATACTTTTTTTATCGTTCATGGTACAATGTCAGTAAAAACTTGTGCAAGCTCTTCTATAATATGATTCTCTATATACTCTTGATATAGCTTTCCTGTTTTATAAAGGTCTAAGATAACCCGTTTTGTATTCCATTTGACACGTTTTAGCCTTTTATGAGACAATTTACCCAATCGATACCCCAAAATTATCGGAGTGTGCGTCCCATTGTCGTTCTTTGACATAATTACTTCCGAACGGATAAGAACATTGTAATCGTTTATATCTATTGTTGTCAATACATCAATGAGGCTTGCTCGGTGCGAGATGGAAATACTCATACCGCATTCGATAAACACGCGGCCGTGACGTCAACAATTTTGTTATTTTCGCGTGTTTATCCGCCAAATCGCTTCAGCCAATCTGTATTAGACTGTATTGTGGACAATCCTGTATACGTTTCACCTGTTTGGTATTTTTCAAGCTTGCGGAGATGCAGTCTTTTCGGAAGACGTTTGTTTTCGTTTGAGTTAATTTCCGGATTCTGGCTATATACCCGATACGCTATTCGCTCATTAAATGATATACTGTATCGCGTACCCGGCGAAGGCATATTACCCTTCCATAATATTTTATTGTAATCGTACAAGTCGAAATCCTGATTTTTCCGATATACTTGTTTATCGTCTGCATATATGTCGCCAGAAATTGACTCTATGTCGTAATAAGGCAATTGGTCTATTGTGCCAGACCCTCTGACAATAATCTCGGAAATTCTATTCAATTGAGTTAAAGAAACAACAATATCTCCCATTCCAACTTCATATGTTTGGGAGCAGATGCCAATAGCGTCTCCTGCCTGTATAGGCCATGCAAGTTCATTCCGGAAATCCGGACCAATTGGTTCAATAAAAAATTTGTGCGGATATATATAATTGTAATGTATAATTATCGTGTCATCCACGAGCGCCGGCTCAGTCAAATAAATCGTGTTTCCGGTAAACCCTTGCACTTCGTATGGTACGGAACCGGAGATTGAAATTATATTTGTTATTTCTATTGTCACGTTAAACGAGTTTCTCTTCAGAGATTCTGCAGGCATTAGAGATTCCGTGTGAATAACTATTTGTCCTGCTACAATATTGATTGTTTCCGTTTTTTCCATCCACGTATCGATCTCATAATCGACATATAAATGCTCGTATGACGATGGGTAAGCATTCTCTTCAGGAATTTGACCAATTCGTATCGTTTCTCTATCGTGGCTTATCACTGGTATAACTTTATTACCACCTTGTTTTTCGTGTATGTACCGGATAACCCGATCAACTTTAGTTATTGGATTTTTCCACGTTCTTATAAGGTCTTCTTCCCCGGCATATATGCTCTTCAATCCATGCGGACTGCGTTCCCCGAAAACCATCTCGTATCGCTGAAATTCATAAATTTCGCCTCTACCGTGGCAGATATTGCATTTCAACGGATGCTGTCCGGTTTCCGTTCTGTTTGGGCATGGCTTAGCTTTACGCCATCGCACCCATTGACCGTGACGGTCAATGATCTCCGACATTTCCAAGGGATTGAATATGTTCGGCCGCACCTCGAATTGAAATGGCGACGCGGCTTTGGTCGGATGAATGTTATTTGCCATAAAAATATGCCCGCATTGATTTTATCAATTCTTGTTTTCTACCCCGTATTTCCGTAAAAAGTTTGTCGAATGCGTCAGTCAACCCGCTTTTCATTTCATCGTCAGAAGGATATACCGCAGTGTGTAATTCATTGGATTTCCGCGTCGCATATGTGTTCTTAATACCTGCTTTCTCAAACTTGTCCGCCAAGTATTTCTCGAATGATCTTGCTAATATTTCTTTTTCGGACGACCAATACCTTTGTCTTCTGGTTCTGTCGTATCGATAAGAACGCTCATAAAGACCACCACTTCCTTTCGTTTTAGATAGTATTGCGTTTACGGCATCTGCTATCGCGTTATTATCTTCCAAGAATTTCCCGCCCTCCGACATCGTATTGTAAATTTTTGTCCGGTAACTATCTCCCTTTACTTTAGAAAATAGAAAATTGTCTAAGAAATGCATCCATTCATGCGCAAGAGCGCCATAATTTCCTCTTCTGGATGTAATGTTTATCACTTTTAGTGTAGGTTCATAATGTGCAGCTGCTGCCGATTTGCCTCCAGAACCTCGAGCTCCGAAAGCAATAGACAATTCGCCATTGCCAGTGATAAAATTCATGGGCAAACCCAAAACTTGTGCCATATCTTTGAAAGAATTTGCTGTGTTAACTGTGTGATATTCCCTTTCTTTGTCGGGCATGGATTTTCCGTACTGTGGGTTGTCGCGGAATTTCATGTGCTTCTTCATCGCAGTAATTGCTTCTTTCGCTGTCTTATAATCCCCTTTTCTGCTTTCTCGATTTGGTATAGAAAAGTCTAAAAGCGGAGGGAGATTGCTCTGGTTTGTACTTGTGTTTGTATTTTTGCGCACCTTCTTTCTTTTGGGTGCCAGACGTTTGGACTTAAATCTTTCAAATAGCAACACCCAATGATTTCCTTCTTTATTATCATACATGTCCAAGGACATTCTTACGTCTTCAGACATATTATTTGCCGAAAATCTATGATAATCTGCCCAGTCTCTTCCGAATATATTTTTTACCCATTCAGGCGTAGGGAATCTCAATGATGATGCCTCTTTGGTTAATTCCATGTATGCCCTATCGGTTTCTGCCTTTATTTCGCCAATGGCCAGCTCCATTGTTGATGTGCTTTGCATCGGCTCTCCGTTTAGAAACGTGTCATTCACTTTTCTCCAATAATTCGCATATATGTCCGCTTCTTCCAGACTTCTAAATTTTGGATTACTTTTGTGCTGAACGAGAAATTCTCCGAACAAAGCTATTGCATGACCACTCCAACCTTTCTGCCTTAATGCGTACCCGTCGTATGCTTCAATAAAGGCATCGCTGTCCAACTCTGAACGTCTTTCTTTTATCAATTGAGAAGCTTTTCGTCTGTGAAGTACAGACCCTTCTATCTCTGTAGATTTAATTCTTTTACCTTTATCTCTGTCTTTTATCGTTTGCGCCGATGCGCTCACTACTTCTTTGTTCTTTTTTGCCGTTATTTGCGGTTTCCCTTTTGTGTTTTTCTT
>DYKD01000057.1 GCA_020722765.1 Brevinema andersonii
GATTATTTCTGACAGGTGTATTTTTTAAATAGCTTTTATCTTTAGGGGAAAGAAAAATACAATCCTTTTGGGAGGGATAGCTAATTTTTTTTCGTTTCCAAACACCCCTTGTCTTTCTACTTTTTTAAAATCCAAAAACAATAAACTTGCAAGAGCATTACTCCCTTTCGAAACAATCAATAATGGGTTCTCTATTAAACGAGCGAATGAAGAAATCCGAATGTCCATCCCATCTTATTTTTTCTTCACAACCGGTGCAGTGTTGATTTTTGGGAAAGCCTTGATCTGGATGTTTGCACCATAGAAATCCCTGTCTTTGATCTCCTGCCAGCTCATTGTCACAAAAGATGAAATATTCTTGAGACTTTCCACAAACTCAAAATGCGTATCACTGAACTCGACATTCACCCAACGCATGGAATTAAATACATAACTGATATGCTTTGGTGACGCAGTATTATTCCGGGCATACTTGAACGTCTCAGAATCCAATATTCTGTTTACCCCATCTTTTGAAGACAGTGATGCTGAAATCATGTTTAAAGCATCAGAAATAATCACAAAACTTCCTTCCCGTACAGCATAATTGAAAGTATCCTCGTTCCCTTTCTCATCGTAATAATACACAACCCTGTTGGCTACCCCTGTTTTTTTCAAGTTTTTATCAGGCCAAAGCTTGGTTAAAAGGTCTGATTCTTTCAAATCCTGCTTGAGTTCAAATATGAAACAATAGTTTGTAGATGTCTGGTAAGGGATACAAAGAAGGAGGGCTTCTTCCTTGAAAACATCCTTTGTCCTACCTGAAAAATCCTTGAAAAAAGCCATGTTCCTATCAGAACGATTTTCTTTTAAAACCGGAATCTTCATGCTCCAGGAAGGATAATCATCAGAACATTCCATGTTCAAAGCACGCGCATAGTAGGAATAGAAAGGGACAAACTGCATCATATTCGCAGGTAAGGCATTTTTCCGCACCTGCTGGATGAACCTTGAGTTCGTCGCCCCTGCCAATGTCAGCCTGAAATCAAACCTGTCCAGGACCTTTCCTGTTACGAGTAAAGAATCCACATCGTAAGCTGAAAACTCCTTAAATCGGGACGGTTCTCTTACAAAAACATAGAAATCCGTTCCTGGGAGAGCATTTTTTCGAATCGCTTTGAAGTTGGTATCTGCTACAAGAATGTTCACCTTGTCCATCTGCGCATCCATGCATCTCTTCAATGATTCCTTTCTATTTCCCAGAAAATATATTCTTCCTGCGTCAGCATAATGGAAGTTGGATGTAAGTGAGATGATTGTCACACCTTTATAGGTTTCCTTCAACAAGGGAATCCCATAAACAATGGCTGTAATCTGGATAGACTGGAAAATCTCGTCAAAATACTCTTTTTGTCCACGTGTGGAAAGTGTGAAACAGAATTCTGGAGCTGCCATATTGTAATTGAATACTGAAAGCGCATAGTCATTCCCAAAAAGCTTGAGCAGGATTTCCGGTTTCAATCCCGCAGCTCCCAGTCCTTCAAGCTGTTCTGACATGGAATCCAGAAGCTGCTTGCCTCGAGTCAAGCGGAAATAGTATTTCCATGCGGAAAGTTGCTTGAGCCGTCCATGCAACTGATCCAGATCTGCTGAGACAAAAGTAAATGCAGCGTCAGCAGGAAGACTTCCTGCAAAATCCAGCATGCTGGACTGCGCGGAAAGCCCGACAGAAAAAAACAATAACAGGGAGAAAACAGCTTGTTTCAAAGTCAACCCTCTATGAAATCAGATTAGACAAGGCACGTGAGCCCTATCGGGCACACAACAAAAAAGGCAGGACTGCCATTCAGCAATCCTGCCTTCAAATACTCTACGTAAAAGACTATAGATCCTGCGGCTTCAGGGTCTTGCGTCCGTTATCAATGCAACGCTTCTTTGCTTTCTGCACGAGTTCGATAGCTGCGTCGTTGAGAGCGTCAACAAAATCACTTCCTACGTTGACATCCGTTACAACAGCCTTGATCTTGGACTTGACAATGATCATTTCTTTTTCAGCCATTTTGAACCACCTTCCAATTTAAATTTTTTATTACTTCATGTAATTAGTGTCTAATGTATGTGTATTGAAAGTAGCCATTGTAAATTCCGGGACTGCGGAATCGACAATAAACTGCTTGGTCTTTGCTCCAAGCTCTTTCTGCAAATCGAGATATTGGATGATATAATCCTTATACTGTTTTTTGAAAGATTCAGACCTCATGGCACCAGAGAAGCCTATGTTGTAGGCATCCTGCCGCTCTACAATCAAACCCAGAACACGGATTTTCCAAGGCAGGTAATAGGCCTTATCATCAGGAAAAGCGACATTATAAAGGTCAAGATACTTGTTCGCGTCAAACAAATTCCGTACATAGACAGACGTATATACAAGCCCTTTAAGAACTTTTGTCAAAGTATCCTTGTATTCAGGCAAGCCTCTTGCGTGTTCATCAAACTGAATCTTTTCCATATAGATATGGAGAGATTTACTAAACCAGCCAAAAGCCTGTGAGAAATCCTGTTTCCACATACTGTTCCACATCTCTTCCGAATAAACAGCATAAGGGTCTCTCTGGAAAGGGTCGCCTGAATCAGGAACTCCTTCATAACGCTGAATTAACTTATAACCTTTCCAGTAAAATTTCTTAGCTTCAGTCAAGTACTTCTCACCAGCCTTGACATCAAAGATAAGTTCCATGGCATAATCACTTCTTTGGCTCTTCAAATCTTCAGGCCAAACAAGTTTAAGCTCAGGAACAGGTCCTTGTTGTACAGCTTCTTCAGCAGCATGGACTGAAAGGGTGAGTAATGGAAGGCAAATAAATAGCCCCAAAATCCTCTTCATAATCAAAACTCCAAGTAATAGAGATTATCGATTTTAAGCTATTATAACAAAAAAAGCAGGTTTAGTCAAGAAAAAGAGATTTTTTTTTGGTTTTTTGAAGCCCCAGTCCTATTTGACTAGACAGAAAAAAAGGAGTATTATAACCTTATGGACATGATTTCAAGGAAGATATTACTTCCTTTATCTATTATTCTTGTCATTTTCTCATGCTTCCCCCCCCCTCTTGAAGCGACCCAACATAAGATGATTCTTATCATCCTTCCATCAAACGGTTTTGATGAGGATGGATACCTTAAAATCAAAGCTGTTTTTGACCAGATCAGGGTAAAAACAGTCACTGCCTCCGCATCCTTGAACATCACCACAGGTTCAAAAGGTGGGAAAATCAGACCTGACATCGGTTTTGAACTTGTTGATCCAGAACAGTATGATGCAGTCGTCCTTATCGGAGGTACTGTATCACAACAATATTGGGACAACAAGGATGTCCATGATATCTGTCTTAAAATGGCAAAGTTAAAAAGACCGATCGCAGCACAGGGGTTTGCAGTATTGACTCTTGGAAAAGCTGGGCTGCTCAAGGATATCCGTGTGGCGGGGACTCTCGAAATCAAAAAATACCTGTTGAAAGCCGGTGCCCTCTACACAACAAAACCGATATTCAAGGATGAACTTATCCTGACAGCTTCAGCAAAAGCGGATGCCAGACAACTTGGCATTGCGCTACGCAAAATCCTTAGGCCTTATGCCTATCTAGAGAAATAATAGAAAAATGAAAATTTACAGTATAGCTTTTCTTCTCCTGACAATGCTCCTTTCAGGTTGTGGGACAACACTTCTTAAATCCATCAACATGAGCCAAGAGCTCTCTCTTCTTCAAAACAGGGCGAAGCAAGCACACACAATGTCATCCTTCCCTATCGAACTCAACGAAAAGACATTCCGTTTCATGAGGATGTACCTCACGGGAAGCAGGGGCTACCTAAAATCCGTAGTTGAAAAATCATTCTATTTTGTTCCAATGATGCAACGCGTATTCAAGGAAGAAGGTCTCCCCGAGGAGCTCATTTACCTTCCTGTCATTGAAAGCGGATTTGTCCTTTCTGCCATTTCTCCAAAGAAAGCAAGTGGTCCCTGGCAATTCATGGCCTATACAGGCAAGATATTCGGGCTTCAAAGCGATTGGTGGCACGATGAACGCATGGATCCTGAAAAATCGACACGTGCAGCAGCAAGATTCCTTAAAGACCTTTACAGGTCCTATGGTGACTGGCTTCTTGCTTTAGCGGCTTATAACTGCGGGCCTGGACGTGTGAGCAAGGCAATCCGAAAGACCGGTTCGAGGAATTTCTGGGATCTCTGTGATCCGCAAGCGAAAATCCTTCCAAAAGAAACACAGAATTATGTGCCGAAATATCTGGCTTCCATAGCCGTCATCAAACACATGGAAATGTTTGGTTTTGGGAACATCTCAAAATGTGATCCTCTCCAGTATGATACTGTGACAGTCCCAGATTCTACTGACTTGGAACTGATAGCGAAATGCAGCAGGACAAATTATGCGGCAATCAAATTCCTAAATCCGGAATTGAAACAATGGGCCACACCTGCAGAACGGACGAATTTCAAAGTCAAGATTCCCTACAACAGGGCTGCGCTTTTCCAGGAAAACTTCAACAGCATCCCAGCTGACCAAAGGGTAACATACAGAAGATACCAGATCCAGGCTAACGATACCATTTCAGGAATCGCAGCAAAATACAAGGTTCCTCAGGATGTGATCATGTCCTTCAACAAAATTTCCAATCCATCCCTGATCAGGATCAACGACCATGTTATTATTCCCATCAGAGGGACTCCTTTGGCAAACACAAACACTCAGGCTGCCACAACAAACAGGGCTATTCTCAAGGCAGGGGGTTGATTATGAGGAAAGTGAGATTCGGACTTTTAGGAGCATCCAGGATAGCGGACAATTCTTTCGCACCCGCAGTAAAAAAAGCAAGAAACTCTTCCCTCATTGCTGTTGCGGCACGCGAACTGAAAAAAGCTGAACGGTTTGCCAAGAAACATCACATCCCGTACGCATACGGTTCTTATGAGGAGATGCTCAAAAACCCGTCTGTAGATGCTGTGTACATCTCGCTCCCCAACCATCTTCATGCTTATTGGGGCAAGAAAACGCTTGAAGCAGGAAAGCATGTCATCATTGAAAAGCCTATCACAAACTCGACCAGGGAATTAGAAGCACTATACAGTATTGCTGAAAAAAAGAAGCTTGTCGTTATGGAAGCTTTCATGTTCCTCTACAACGACAGGTTCAACAAGACCCTTGAAATGATACGGACAGGCGAGATGGGAAAAGTGAAAACAGTACATGCTGATTTTTCCATATCCTTGAAAGACAAGAAAAACATCAGATACATGGATGAACCTGGAAGCGGCGGACTTGCAGACCTTGGGACATACACAAATATGCTTGCTGAACAGATAATGGGGACCTGGCCTGAATATGTTGACTGCAGGCTGGTCAAACTGAAACCTGGACATCATGCAGACATCCACTACACGGCCATGATGGGATTTTCTGAAGGACGTACTGCAGTGATTTCAGGAGACATGGACAGCCAGACAACCGTAGAAGCTTTCATAGTCTGTGAAAAAGGGACTATTTTCTTCAATGATTTTCTCTTATCAGGAAGAATACTTCCCATACAAATCAGAACTGGGAGCAAAAGGAAAAAACGCCTTGTACTTACAAGAAACCATTATGTGCAGGAGGTTGAAGACATGGTGGAAGCGATTACAAAGGGGAAAACCTTAAAAGCATCAAAAAAGATAACCATCAATCACAGGAAAGTGCTGGACTTATGCCTTGAATCAGCGAGACTTGAAAAATCCATAAAGGTCCCCAAAAAGTTCTACATATAAAAATTTTCAGGAGGTCTTATGAAACGTATCATTCTTTCTCTCCTCATCCTAATGGGATTAGGCTCACAAGTGTCAGCGCAGTTTGACATCAGTATGTTGACAAACAAGTCACCTGCAGTATGGGACGAACAGCTTGCACCCGTCACAAAACTTCTGGCGACTGGTCTGAACACTGGTATTTACGTACCTACAAGCTGCAAGTTATTATCCATTGGCGTGCAAGGTTTTGGCCTAACTTACGACAAAAAGGGGGTATTTAAGACTCTTACACTCCCAGCCATACCAGTTCCTGCTTATGTATTTGCAGGAGCCCGGATCCCTTTTATTGGCATAAGCGCTTATGCACGTGGAATGTATCTTCCCGTTCCTAATCTACCAATAAAATTCTATGGGGCTGGCCTTGGCTATGACAAAACGTTCCTGGTTTTTATCAATTTGAAAGCAGTAGCAAGTTATAATGCCCTGTCAATCGAATCAACATACAGTTATAAAAAAGATACAACAGAGACGAAGATGAAAGGGACTATCTCATTCAATGCGGCTTCATTGAATATATATGGCACACTCGCTAAAATCCCACTTGTAAAACCTTATGCCTTTGTAGGAATCAGCAAGAACTCACTTAACATCAAAGGAAATGTTGATTTCTATAATTCTGACACATTGATTTTTTCAAACCCAACGAATTATACAAATCCTCTCTTCACAGCCCATCTTGGTGCAGGAGTGCATCTCTTCAAAATCCTAAGCGTAGAAGCCAACCTTCTTCCAAAAATGTCGATTTCAGCAAGCTTAGGATTCTCCCTCTAATATCGAAAATTACATACTATACAAAAAGCCACCCGCAAGGTGGCTTTTTTTGTGTCCATCCCACAGAAAAATGACTTCAGCATTTTTCTGCTACTCCGATATCTCTATTATTAAAGCGCAGGAGTTACATCATGGTATTTAGAAAAAACGAAACTTATGAAAAACTGAAGAAAAGGCAGCTCACACGTGGCATTTATATGCCTGCTGAGATGCGGACCGAGAAAGCGTTCGAAGTGTTCCACAATAATGCCATGAGAATGTACTAGAAAACAGGTCTGGGCAAGTTCCAGCCACAAGTCATACAACCTAATTGAAAGCCATGCTTAAGCATGGCTTTTTTGTCTTCTACAAGGAATAGGAGCAGTGGAGATATGAAGACGTATCTGCAATGCTCCTACGAAATCCCTCAATGTAAAGTTTCCAATTAAAACTTTATGGACAAAGTCAAATCACTGGTCATGCCGAGACCTGGATAGACATATTCAGTGTTTGGAGGGCCAAAAAAGCCATTCACACCCAGACCTACACTGAAATTAAATGTTGGCATCCATGTGATTCCTGTAGAAGCAACATAGGAAAGATCCTGAAGGTTAGCCATAGCATTGAACCTGAAAGTCACATCCTGATGGAAAAAATGGTTGATGCTTGAAAAGATGGCGCCATAATACTTGCCATAATATCCTGAACGATAAAAACCGGACATGAACATATCTCTTGAATCAGAGTCAACATTAAACATGTTATCATCATATCCTTCAGAATTATAAAGGAATTCACCAATAACCATAATCCTGTCCTGAAGTTCCCAAGTAAAAGACCTGGAGATGCTAATGCATGCCCTATAGACAAGTTTCTCTCTTTCACGATAAGGAGCATAATGCATGATAAAAGGTGGATAAGGAATCATGATGTTTGTCTTTTTAAGTTTCATCATATTGTCACCAGTAGAGACAGCGGCTTCTCCTGAAATTGAAAAATCCAGAAGGCGCGTGGAAAAATCGACACCATACACAGGAAAGAAACTTTTCTTCTGCCATGCTGAAAAAGCGAATTCAGTGCGGCCAAGAAGCCATTCCGCTTTCCCTGCTGTTGCAAGATCATCGAAATTATCAGCCCCATTGGCATCAACAAAACCATAGATATTGGCACGTGTACCAAACGGGACATGTAGCTTCAATCCAAAATTACCTTCCCTAATCTGGTTATCCATGTTAAAAAAATCCTTGCGATCAATATTGATCAGGTCCGTAGGTTGCCAGAAATAAGTCCTCCCCCATTGAAGAACCTGTTTTCCAAGGACAAAATAGACTTTCCTATCAAGATTCGCACTCAGGAAAATCTCCTTAAAATCGACGATTGTATCCAGCTTTTCCATGACTGTAACATTTGAATAGGAAAGACTATCCGACGTCATTTTTTTGTATTCTTTCACTACAAACTGACCTTGGGGTGTATAATATGCATCCAGATTGATATAAGCCTTTACGTCCTTCCGCAGGCGTATGTCCAGACTGACATTACCTTCCAGATATGTAAACAAGGAATTCTGATTCCAATTGGTTTTTCCTGTAAGCCAGTCTCTTCTCATGGAATAGGTCGTACGGTCATAAAGAACACCTGAAAAAGAGACTTTTTCAGAATCAAGGTTGGATATCACTGAATCTGAACGTACTGTCTCGACATCAACGACACTTTCCTCAGAACCGAAAAGTTCGGATTCATCCACATCCGCATGAATCCAGGATACACAGGTCATCAACATGAAAATAGAGAAACCTACTGCTGTTTTTTTCATCATATCATCCTTAATGACTCAGACTTTCAAGATAAGCTTTTGTGAAAACCGAGTTCGCTATTTTTTTCAGGGAAACACCCGACATCTCGAATATGGTCTTGTTTCCTTTCTCAAACTCATCTACAAAAAGACCTTTTAACATGATGTATTTGCCTTCAATCTGTGTCCATGTTATATAATAGGATGTCTGCATAAGGGTTCCAGACAATGAAAAATTCTGGACTTTAAGAGGCAAATACGTATCTGTCCTCACCCAGTAAATCTGTTTTGGATATGTGACATCGTTCACTTTGGCTTTGAGCTCGAACTTATAGACTGGTATCTTTCCCAGCATCTCCTCTGCGATGATTTCCTTTCCATTGGCATCTTTTACTGGTTCATAGAGCTCTGAAAATTTCCTTTTTTCAATATCACCTGCTTTCATATCAGATCCGCTAATCTTCTCATCCCTGTTGATATGCTGAAAAGTACGTGTATTCTGACGGTACATCCACATATTCTCACCGACTTTCAAGTATCCATTGCCCTTTTCAGAATCCGGTGCTGTAGAGATCATGAGGAATGTGTCATCCTTGTCGCGTCTGAAAAAAAGGGATTCAAAAATCTTCTGGCTTTGGTCTGATTTCTGCTGTGTAATCTTGATTTTGGCAGAGACATCACCTTTTTGATCCTGCATATATTCCATCTTGTTAATGATATCAACAACGGATGGAGCGGCCTCAAGCCCGGATACAAGCAGGGAAGCTGAAATCAGGACTCCTAACAATATGATTCTTTTCATGCAAAACTCCTCTTATAAAATCTTTCTAACCATTAATCATAATGCCTTAATGCGGCAGCGGCAGACATCTTCGCTGCCTGCCGCGCTGGCCCTAGGGCAGTCAATACTGAAATGCCAACAATGATGATGAGAAACATGATGATGGCAAATACCGATGGTGTGAAATAAATATGATTATCCACCAGGAACATCCCCATCACGCTACTGGTCTTAATGGTCGGAAACCAGATGATCAGCATCAAGATAAAGCCCGCAATAATGCCAACAATACCTGCAAAGAAAGCAAGGAGTCCGGTCTCAATGAGGAAAATATTTTTCACATCATCACTCTGCATGCCTATCGCTCTTGACGTTCCTATTTCCCGTGTGCGTTCACGTATGGTCATTCTCAAGGTATTGACAACACCAATCAGGACAACCACAAAAAGAATGATAATGACAACGAAAGTAATCTGATAAAGGGCATACTTCATGGCAATCACCTGGCTGGCAGTTTCTGCCATTGTCTGCACATCCATGGAGGCGCCCTTCCATTTGATCTTGCTCAGCTCCTTCATCTTCTGCTCCATGTCCTTGGCATCCCTTGAACGTCTTTGGAGCAACCACTCTCCTGCCAATGCCGTATAGACAGGACTGTTTGTGGTCATCTTTGTCATGTCGGATTCCGCGGGTGGATCTTCAGGTAAATCCTGATAGTAGAAGCGGTAAAGCGTATTTGCATTCATAAGGACACTATCCTGTCCAAAAGCAGATTCGGGATCAAAGATCCCTACAACACGGAATTTCTTTTCAACAGTTCCTGGTTCGAATTTCTTCTTGTATGTCATCTTGAGCTGGCTGTTAAGATTCAAACCTGCACCATTCGCCAGACTCCTGCTGATCATGACAGTGTCTTCATTTGTGACAGAATAAAAATTCCCCCTATCCATCGTAATCTCTTCCTGTACGATCCTATAGGAGTTCGTGTCCCTCTTGAAAGCAAACACTTCCACATTCTTGCCACTGATATCAGCCTGGAAAGCGGCAGGTTTCGGTTTCAATGCCTTGTGAATGGCATTTGCATAAATCACAGCCCTATCAGGATCTTTGATAATGGCCTGCAACGAGCCTGTTTCCCATTCACGCATGCCCAAGAGAGGTTTCATCACATGGAGAGGAACATAACAGGCCATGCTCTGGAACATGCCTCCAGACTGCAGGAGAGCGACAACCTGAAACTTCGCTGATTCCTGCTGCCCCGTGATTGTTTCAATTCGGGCTTTTACATGGTCACCGACTTTGACTTTCAGCTCTTTGGCCTTGTCCTCATAAAGCACAATGGGAAAAGCGACTTTTCCGTTCGTAAAATCAGCAGGATTCCCATCAACATAATTCCAGCTTCCTTTCCCAGCAGACTCGTTCCGCTGTTCCAGACCAACAACGATGACCATTTCAGCTTTACCGTTCCCTATCAACCTTGTAAAGGAACCTACACTTTCATTGATGAATTTCAGATTCTTTCCGATCTCATCTTTCATCACTTTTTCAATTCGTGCCTTATCACGGATAATATCTTTCCTCATCTTGGATTTCTCATTGACCTGGACCCGGATATGCCCAACAGCATATACCATCATCCTATTCATAATGTTATCTATCAATCCTAATGTAAAGGAATTAAAGACGACCAGCAACATCATGCCAATGGCCATAGCAAGTCCCAGGAGGATATTCCTGCGTTTCTGTCTGAACAGATTACGGAAAGCCAGGCTGAATAAGAGAGAGAACCTGGACATGGGTTTGTTATCATTCGATTTCATGGTTTAAAGTCCTCCTAATCACGCGCAATAGCTTCAAGGGGAGTGATCTTACGAGCGATCATGATGGGATACAACGCTGCAAGGAGAGTGACAAAAGCAAGCTGAATGATGATAAACATGATATCTCCTGCATAAAGAATCGGATGAAACTTATCTCCACCAAAAAGAAGCTGTAGAAATTCATTATCCGATGTCCAACCTGGCAAAGCAAGAAGGTTCACGGTAAGGATACCGACAAGGACACCAATACCACCAAAGACAAGAGCGAGCATACCTGTTTCAACAAAAAACATGTCACTGATGAACCTTTTCCTTGCACCTACAGCACGCATCATACCTATTTCAGTTGTGCGCTCAAGTGCTGTCATGCTCAAAGTGTTCATGATGATGATGGCAGCAACAAGAAAAAGAATCATGACAAATACATTCAATGCTACACGGATGATGGTAGCAAAATCACCCACTTGCCCTGCAGCTCTCTGCCAAGGGATGGCACGTCCATCCACACCTGCATCCTTGAGAGCTTTCCCCACAATCTTTACTCCATCCTGAAGGGAAACGCCTGGTTTTAATTTGACAAGAACAATCTGATAGGCTCCAGCATCCAAGTCTGTCAACTTGTTTTCTGTTTTGGGTTTGGATGCAAATTTCAGGGAATCAAGCGAATAGGCATCCTGCACAGTCTCAGGACTCGTTATATTATCACTGAAAAGCGAGTCCATGTCCAGCTCATCAGAAGACAGAAGTTTCTTATCCTCTTTAGGAATGAAAGCAGTGGCCTCATCTGAAGTGGTAAGGTTGAAACATTCCCTGAAAGACTCAATATCGATAAGGTTCATCCTGTCCCAGAATTTCTTCAATGTCTTATAATCAAAAACAGCTTTCACTGGGACACGTATATCTAACGCAGTCCCATCACTTGTAAAGCCCATGATCACAAGGTTTGATTTGAATGCAAGCGACCGTAAATTGGATTTTGCCGAAGCAGAAAGGTTGGTTGCCTTAAATGGGACAGATTCAGGCTTCATCCAGAAAGAAGTATTTTCATACATTTTCTCTCTGGTGCTTTTCGTAAGGATGATACCCCTTTTCTTCTGCAGTGGAGCTTCCCCTTCAATCAGTTCAATGCTGTTCGGAAAAAATCTCAGATAATCATCAAATTTCACACCAAATAACATGGTAAAATCGGGATCAACATCATCTGAGAGAGTCATGGCAATACCACGACCTATGGGCATGAAATCCTTCACTTCCTTCAGTTTCCTCAATACAGTTCGGACATTCGTGTATCCGCGTATGACTTCAGTGCTTTTCCCCATTGGTGTAAGAAGCACGTTATCCATCTTCTGGTTCGTGGAAACCACAACGAGATGTCCCGTAAAACTTTCAACTATGTTTTTCTGGATTCCCTTGTTCATCCCGGAGACAACACCATTTCCCACAGTCGTAATCAAGGCTCCTATGAACAGGATGATTCCAATGACTATGCTTTTGCCTTTGTGGCGAAGGACATTCCGCCAGGCGATTTTGAATATTAATGACATGAGATCACCTATCCTTCAACTATGACGCCGTCACGTATCTTGATGATACGACGTGCGTATTTGAGAACATCAGTATCGTGAGTTGAGAAAATGAACGTCGTCTTTTCAACTCGGTTCAGTTCTGACATGAGCTCAAGGATACTTGTTCCTGTCACGGAATCAAGATTGGCAGTAGGCTCATCTGCAAGGACCATATCTGGTTTTGTGACAAGGGCTCGTGCGATGGCCACACGTTGTCGTTGTCCACCGGAAAGTTCAGCAGGTCTATGCAGCATATAATTTTTCAGGCCGACTTCTTCGATTAACCCAAGGGCACGCTCACGGATCTCTTTTTTTGTAAACTTCTTCATTAGAAGAAGCGGAAACTCGATGTTCTCTATGACATCAAGAACAGGAATAAGGTTGAATGTCTGGAAAATAAACCCTATCTTGAAAAGGCGCAGGTCCGTGAGAGCCTTGTCTTTCATGGTTGTGATTTCCTGTCCTCCAATCTTGACCGTTCCTGCAGTCGCATTATCAATACAGCCGATGATATTGAGAAGTGTTGTCTTACCACTGCCTGAAGGGCCAACAATGGAAATGAACTCTCCTTCTTCAACATGAAGGTCGACTCCTTTTACAGCATGAACAGTAGTCTCACCTAATGGATAATCCTTCTTTACACCTTTCATCTCTACGATATTCATCAGAAGCTCCTATAAATGAATTCTATTTTCAGCTATTAGCACCCTTGATAAAAAAAGCCATCAACCTGTCTGTCATTTTTTCTACATTAGGCTTCTTGCCAAGACCTAAAGTGGCACCAAAGCTTCCATGGACCAACCCTAACAGACATTGCATAAGAAAAGGGATGTCATCCTCTGTGAAAAGTCCTTCCTGCCTGCATTGGCCAAGTATCTTCTGGACAGATTCATATATGAGAGCTGTCTTTTTCTTGAACCCTGATTCCAGCTTCTTATGGAGACTCCGGGGAGGACTCTGCATGAGACGAAAAACATCCATGTTATCAAAAAGGAACTCAATGTTACCTTTTATATAGATCCTGAGCTTTTGTTTGCCAGGCAGATCAGAATTTTGGAGTTCATTCACTTCATGTATTGTCGTGTCAAACCTATGGAAGACAGTAGAAAGGAAAAGGTCTTCCTTATTTTTAAAATATAGATAGAGGGCCGGTTTTGTCACTTTCAATTTCTTGGCGACATTGTCCAGACTGGCCTTTTCATAGCCATATTCTGCAAAAACACCGATGGCAGCATCAAACACCTGTTGTCGCCGGATATCTCTACCCACACGTGGTCTCTTGACCTTCAAAGCCATGCAATCTCCATAAATAATAAGTTACTTAACAGTAAGTAATATAATCGTTATTTGTAAGAAGTCAAGTCCAGAAGAAGAAAAAAAAGAAAAAAATTAAACAAGCCCTGAAAAAAACAATATTTCACTCAAAATGATGGGTTTCAGTCAGATGAGAAATGGGAAAAGCTTACCAGGAAACCTTATAGACGCAGGCAGCAGCACCATCAGTACTAAAGGATGATACCAACAAAAAAAGTTCTTAAATATCTCAAGGGAGAAGGCACTTAATAGCAACAAGGTTCTCTTTACCCATTTCCAATCCAGCCAGTCCAGTACTGGCAACCAAATCCGCTGCAAACTGGTTCACTTCTGACACTCTCTTATCAGAGGAAGGATGCGTGGAAAGAAACTCAGGATTTTTTCCGGAACTTTCCATGGCAGCAAGCTTACCAAGAAATGTGGCCATTTCGTAAGGATTATATTTTCCTTTATAGGAATATTTCGTTCCCAGCCTATCCGCTTCATATTCATTTTCACGGCTATTCTTCAGCAACAGGAGGCCTGCACCAGTCTGTGCAAGCTGTTTCATCATAGCCTTGTCCTGATTCGTACCAAGTAATACTGTTGCCAGAACATTATAACCGATCTGCAATTCCATAGCTTTCATGGAATGTCTTGCTGTCACATGTCCGAGCTCATGACCAATGACACCTGCCAACTGGGCTTCGTTGTCCATGAACTTCAATATTCCTGTTGTCACAAAAATAAAACCGCCTGGCGCTGCAAAAGCATTTATCATATTGGTCTGAAGGACAAAAAACTGGTACGGAATATCCTGCCTGTCACTGACAGCAGCGAGCTTCTCCCCTATTCCTGTCACATAACCAATAACCTTCTTATTTGTACAAAGCGTATATTCATGAAGAATCTGTTCTGTAACCTGTTGCCCAAACTGGACTTCAGTAGCAGAAGGGATAAGGACAGGCATTTTAGACATCAAGGAACCATTTCCACTAGAACAGGAAAAGAGAGCGAAAACAAGAAGAAGAGAGACAAAAAAGAAATATATTTTTTTCATGGCAACCGCCTTGTTTTTTGATAAGAAAAGATACTATGTTGAAGGGGATAAATCAAGATATTTTCGAATGGCTTTATTATGTAGAATATGATCAGACTAAATTGAAAAGTCCCCTATTCTGGCTTATATTAAACAAATGAATAAATGGATTGCCACATGTCCCCATGAAACGGTTGGAGTTTTATCTGCTGAGCTGACTTCTCTCGGTATAACCGATCAACAAATCATGCACAGAGGAATCGCTTTTCGTACAAATCTTGAAACTGTATATAAAGCCCATCTTCTTCTTCACACCGCAAGCAGGATACAACGTGTGGTTGCGGAATTTCCTACCCAGACTTTGGAGCAATTCCAGTCAGGAATCAGGAAAATTATATGGTCTGACTGGCTCCGCTCCCAGAACCGGTTTACAGTAACGCCCGCACTCACAGATTCCCAGGCGCAGTCTTTGGGAGAAGCGGAAATAATCAGATTCGTTGCTCATGCTATCTCCAACACTCCTGGACCGTGGAAGGCTCCACGATTCGATCCCGATGCTGATAATCCCATTACCATAGTCATCTTCATAAGAAACGGGGCTTGCGTTGTTGGAATAGATACAGCAGGGAAATCCATGCATAAGAGAGGATGGCGCATCCAAGGACATCCCGCAGTTCTAAAAGAGACTCTAGCTGATGCCATTCTGATGCTTGCTGGCTACAGGGGAGATGAGGTTCTTCTCGATCCCATGTGCGGATCAGGAACCATTCCCATTGGAGCTGCCTATATTGCGCTCAACAAGGCATCCCTGATACATAGAGGGAAGGATGATATTTCGCTTGAGCATCTTGCCGGTTTTGACAGACTTCTGTGGAGGAGAGTTTCAGACCAGCTCAGAGCTGCGAAAAAATCAGAACTCGCAGCACCTATCTATGCATCAGATATTTATGCAAAATATGTGGATCTGGCACGGGCTTCAGCGCTGAAAGCGCGTGTGGAAAAATACCTCTCGTTTTCTGTGAAACGATTCCAGGATTGGAATCCTCCTGCCAGGGAGGGACTGTTGATTACTAATCTTCCCTATGGTGAACGTATTGG
Source organism: Brevinema andersonii (assembly GCA_020722765.1). Classification (GTDB taxonomy): domain Bacteria; phylum Spirochaetota; class DYKD01; order DYKD01; family DYKD01; genus DYKD01. The sequence goes on from DYKD01000057.1 coordinate 15,975, forward strand.
TGGCACTGCTGTTGGCTTATTGTATGAGGATGTAGGAAAAGTGATAAGGCAAAGATTTTCCGCTTGGAGGATTGCGCTGCTGGTTTCTGCTGACGCTCCATGGCATCTTCTGAAACTTAAGGTTATGAAGGAAGTCCCCCTTCTGAATGGATCACTAAATGTAAAGTTGCTGCTTTCCTGACAAAATGGGGACAAAATGGGGACGGTTCTGATTTCTTTATAAGGGTAACACCTAAATAAGTACTAAAAGGCATCCCAAACAGTGCCAGGTCTTAAATTTTCATCTGTTAGGGGGCAAAGCCCCCTTAGCTCCAGCCCCTGTTGCCATGGTGCTTATTATATCCGTGGGCTTGGATGTCGAGCGATGTCAAGACACCAAGCCTCCGTGTAAATCAATTGAATTGGCAGCAGGGGGCTTCCGTCATCCCCCAAGAGGAGGCTGGAAATAGAAAATTCATGAAAATGGGGACGGTTCTCATCGAAAAAACTGAAAAATATGCGATATAAGGCGTTCTTTTATATACATATAATGTAAGGGAATAAAACTTATCCTTGGGTAATTTCTCACCGCAGAAAAGTTAATGTTTCCTATCGTATTCCATTCGGAAACGGGTGCTTTAGACAAATTTTCATTTTTAAAAAGCTGATTTATATCCTATTTGCCAATATGTCACTTTATCATTTCCCCAACTCAATCAATCTGAAATTTTTCACTTCCAGATCAATAGGTCCCTTACCGACATTCAGACTCATTTTAGCATCTGAAACACTTTCCGCCATCCTAAATTGTAGGATTTTTGTATCCGGGATTGTCTGGACTTTGAAATCTTTCAGCACGGCAAATGTCTTGGTCTTATCTACAGACTCCACAAGAAATGACGCTACCCTCTCCTGGTTGGCAGACACATCAAAAATAATCTGATAAGTCTTTCCTGCTTTCAAAGCGATTCCAGGACGAGAGAGCCATTCGCCTTCAATTTTCCATCCAGCTGTTCCAGGTTTTACATCAGCCTTACTTATAAGATCTTTCGCAGGAATGGCAGCAAAGGTAGGAGGATTTCCCAATTCTAAAACTGTTTTATCTGATGAAGTCAGGGCATCGAGTAAAGGCTTTCTCCATTCTCCTACGGATGGATCATAGACGCCAAATCCCGAAGCAAACTCCCAATAATGCCAGCTGAAACCAAAATCCTCAAAAAGCCGAGCACAATATGATGTCCATCTCGAACGAGCGTTGATTTCCGCTTTACCATAAGCACCAAACTCACCAATGTTGACAGGCACATTGTTCTTTACACTGAAGGCTGCAATCACTTCCATCTCACCAAGAATTCTAGCCTTATCAAAATAATCACCGTCCCAAGGAACCCCATAGGAATTCTGCAAATTCACCCACTCAGCTCCCTGATGCGTAAATTCGAACGGATTATAATAATGGATTGTCAATATGACATTCTTCTCGTCTGCTGGGAATCTTAGTGCTCGCAGAGCGGCTACTGAACCCCATTCAGCAGTTCCAATCATGACAGCCCTAGTCGGATTTGATTTTCGGATGATAGATAAAATCTCAGACTGCAATTCATTCCATTTTTCAGGAGTAATATCACCATGGGGCTCATTTAAAATTTCAAATACAAGGGAATCCGGATAGGACTTGTAATGTTCAGAAAGCTGCGTCCAAATGGCCTTGAACCTGTCCTTATGATTCTCATAATCCGAAAACAGATCCTCATAATGATGGCAGTTTATAATGACACTAAGCCCCTGTCCCTGTGCTATATTGATCGCCCTATCCAATCTCTTTAAAAAAACCTTATTTATCTTATAAGGCTTCTTTATCCCCACACGACCTTCAGCACTCCAGCGAATCGGAATACGCACTGAATTGAAACCCTTCTCTTTCAGCATCTTAAAATAATAATCCTCAAGTGTTACACCCCACCCCCCCTCTTGCGGGGCCTCTAACATGTTCCCCATGTTCATACCACGACCAAGCTTCCCATTGATTTCAAAAATATCTGCTGTAAGATTGACTAATGAAAACATAAGTAGAAAAGAAATCACCAAAGTCCAAAATTTCATAAGCCCTCCAATAAGAATCTATAGGAAGATAACCGTTTTTATGTTGCCAGTCAAACAAAAATAGCACTTTTCCCTCATTAACATATTTTCAGAAATTTAGGCAAATTGAGATATTCTCCCCTTTCTACTGAACAGCATTAAACACAGAAGATAATTTCAACCTTCCCTTCTCCCAAGAAAGCACACGGTCCCTCGTTTCCACCTTCTCCCAAGAAAAATTTTGAAGCAATCGCTCCATGGTTACTGGAGATTGATCTGGATGTAGCCCTGCAATATTGGCAAGGATTCCTCTTAATTCATCTGCACTATAATATTTTTTCAAGACATCAGACCCTACTGCACCATGGAATTTGGCAAACTTTTCACCCCTTGGCTCAAGTAACAAAAAATGATGCCTATATTTTGGTAACTTAAAATCAAGCATTCTGTAAAGAGCGACCTGTGTTGCTGTTGAATCTGCTATGTCACGTCCTCTCACAATCCTCGTCACGCCTGATGCATTGTCGTCTGCTACAACAGCCAACTGGTAAGTGAAAGAACCATCACGTCTTCTCACAACAGGATCGCCCATGGCTGATTCGACATCCTGTGAAAGGTCCAAACCAGATTCATCCAACAACATAATCTTCTGCCCACTCATGTCACATCTGATGTTTTCAACACATGAACGCCAGTCATGAACACGTTTTGAACGGCAGGTCCCTGGATAAACAAATCCTCCAGCAACTGATGGTATATTGGCACGTTTCAAGTCGCCTCGCGTACAAGAACAGGAAAAGAGAAGACCTTTTGCACAAAGAATATCCATGACCGCATCATGATTCTTCTTGCATTCGGATTGCCAGACAATTTCATCCCAAGTGAGACCGAACCATTCAAGATCATCAAGAAGCCCAGTGCGCCACTTGTCATGAACGCGGTCAGGATCGATATCTTCCATACGAAGAATAAACTTTGCTTTTCTCGATTTTGCATCCAACCAAGCAAGCATTCCTGCCAGTAATGTTCCTGGATGCGCACGACCGCTTGTAGTAGGTGCGAACCTACATATTTCGGTTGTCATTCTTGGCACCAAAAATCTCTCACTTTTCCGCTGCTTTCCATTCCAGATGATTTGAACTCCTGTTCACTCGGCACTCATAAAAGCGACATGACCTATGTTCACCACTTATGTATCATTATTCTTCGATCCTGATTTCCCCTTGGAAGGGCTTTTCTTTAGCCAGGAATTTAGGATCAAAAATGATAATTTTATCATTTCCCGTAATCTCTCCAGAAAAACAACGTGGTTTTCCAAAAACAAAAAAACGTTTTGTCCCGAATTTCTCAGATAGAATCCTGGAAAGTTTTTCATATGAGACCGTCTTACTTATATGCATATATGGGAAAAGAACGGTCTTCTTAGGATAAATCAGGTTGATATCTTTCACACCATTCAGATGTCCAATAGCTTTCAACTCAGGCATGATCTGGTTATATCCAGCACTGAAGCCAAGCACATCCATGACAATGGAGTATAGGATGTCATTCGTCCGAATTTCATATTGTATAAGGTCTTTTGAGAATATCAACTCCAAAGATTCCTTTTCAAGGACACATAAATTCACATAAGTCTCAAAATCGTTCCAGTGAGCTTCTATGTGCATATCATTTTTCCGCATATATGACAGATAGGGATCAATAAGATGTCCATCACATGTCCATGTTGCAGGCAACCACCCTGTAAAAATTTCTTGTTTGTCATAACCTGCCAGCTTCAAACCTACCAATGGATGATTATTTGTAACAAAAAGATCTTTTCCTGTTTTCCCATCAAAGAAAATCTGGACAGTATGAGGACGACCAGGAAGTATTTCAACATAGAATTCTGACTGGAAGATTTTACCGGACTTGTCCGTATATGATGCTGTCACTTTTTCAGAACCAACACCTTTAGGTAAAATTGTGAAGTTTTCTTCTCGGTCCTGTACTTCAACAAGCCCTGAACTGTCAAAATGGACATCCCGTAGAATACCCACTGGATTCGCATGCAAATCGTAACCCATGACTTTACAAGGCATCGTTTCATCCATGGTCAACCTGATTTCTTTGAAAACCACATTATCATCCAAACCAATCAAACCTATATGGTCAATCTCTCTATCCTTAAAACTTATTTTTATCTCGTCCCGAAAAACGGCATCCTCAAGAACAAATATAGCTTCAATACTTGATATCCCATCAGACATTCCTGGTGTATATGAAAAAATCTCTTTTTTTTCTGAAAGCGCTTTTACTTCCTTTCCGGACAATATTCTCCAATCAGCCTTTATGTATTTGACAAATGATCCTTTCAAATCAAAAAGTCCAGCTGTCAACATGATCTTATCTTTCTGGTCAAGCAATAGATCAGTAACAGGAATCCCATGAAGATCCAAAATTTTGATTTTCCCTACATCAAATGAAGCGAAAGAGATAACACCTGTCTCATCTCCAATAACATTTTCATCTGGGAATGCCTTGATCATACCGTTTTTCCCAACATCCCCTTTAAGATCAATACTTGCAGCAGGTCCTCCTGCAACAAGCGATTCCAAACCTGATGTCCCTACCCACCTGACATTTAGAGACCCTATCCGGTTATCAAACATATCATAAGCGATTGCAAAAAGGCTGATTTTCTCTCCCTTGTAAAATTTCCTGTTAAAAACCTCAGTTCCATTTACTGCATCATCTTCTATTATAACATACGCTGGCGCACCAGGTTCTATAGAAATATTATTAACTATGACCGCATCCAACCCTTTGCGTTCAGCTTTGACTGAATACTTTCTTCTCGCAGAGGGAAGAGCCAGTTCATACCAAGGCGACAATCCTGTCGACATCACTTTCGAGTCATCTGGTTCAGAATTTGAATACACAGTCCAGACAACTGGAATGGCTCCAAGATCATTTCCAGAAGCGTCAAATCCTTTGGAAACAAGCCTTAAAGACTCATCTGCTTTGATGACAATACTATCAGGCACTTTTTGTGTTTGTGCATTGAATATCTTAAAATTGACAGCTTTTCCAGGGATGCAGATGATCTCCTTGGATTTCCAGACAGCTTCATCATCCTGATCACTTGGGAAGAGACTGAGTGTTCCAAGATTTCCTACATCAAAAAAAGCAAGATTGAAAGAAGGACTGAGGTCATTGTTCTTTTTCCCAAAAATGTCCCAATAAAAAG
>DYKD01000158.1:0-1462 GCA_020722765.1 Brevinema andersonii
CAAGGTGTGTAAATAGATACGGCACAGGCAAGGTATGGTTTGATGAGGTGAGAATAGTGGAAACTTCGTCGGTGGAGGCAATGCATCCGGCGATCAACAATCCCATAGAGAGTAAAGAAGGAACCATCCCCTATGAAATGAAGTGGGCAGATAGGAAAGAAGAAAGAAAACCTCTTGTTGATTTTGAAGACCTTAAAGATTGGGTAGTTATAGGTGAAGGAAGATTGGAAAGGTCGCAAGAGGAGAAACTCTGGGGTAATTATGTGGGAAAGGTCACAATAGAACCTAACGGCCGGATAGAAATTAAGCCAAATTCTCCCATTACTATTTTAGAAGAATTTGATACTGTATCTTTATGGACATATGGTGACTTACCTGGAGCAACAGGCGGTGGAAAACCTGTTATTCTTAAAGTAAGAATACAGGATACCGAAGGGGAGATACATACACTTTCTCTCGGCAGGGTGGACAATTATGTAGAATGGTTTTTAAGGATTGCCAAGTTTGTTCAACCATCTCCTTATAGAAAACAATTTGCTTCTCGTTTCAACCAGGGTGTCTGGGGGGATGTTTCCTATACAACCAAAGGCGGCAATGGTAAGATAGATTTTCCTGCTAAATTTGTCTCCTTTATCCTTACTAATCTTGATGGAAAGTCCAGGACGATATTCCTTGATTCACTTTCCTTTTATAAAGAGGAACTAAAACCACTCACCTTTAAGAAAAGGGAGAAGCCCTTACCTTTTCCGACAACAAAGGATACAATTCTTCCCAGTTTCAAATCAAAATACAAAAACAGAATATATAAGGAAGGAAATAGGTATGTCTTTGAGTATCAAGGCAAGGATGCTAACCTGAAATACCTGTATGAGCCAAAAGATGGTTCTTTCTCTGATATCAGTGTATCCTACAACAATAGTTATACATTTCTTCCCTGTGCTGACGGAGGTGTAAATATAGAAATAGATGGTAAGGAATACTCAGCCAGCCAGTTGGCACAGAATGCTCATCTGACCAGTGTGAAGATATTAAAGGACAGATTGAAGACAAGATGGGATTATAGAATTAAGGATAAACAAATACCGCTTAATCTTTCTTTTTCTATCAAAGGTAAGTCCCTGATTATTGACCTATCTTCAGATAAGCCGGATATAACCGGAGTAAGATTCGGAAAGACCAAAGGAACCCTTCAGCCAGAACTTATTTTAGTTCCATATCTCGCCCTTATGCCCAGCGCCCCTTACATTCTCCTTACAAAGGACCTATTCATATCAGAACTTGTAGATTGGTATAACTCGGATTGTTCACAACTTGTTGGTGGAGGTGGTATTATCTCCTCTGATTCAGCGGTTTGTAATGAAGGAGTGGACTATTTTCCGAAAACAGACGGAAGGAGAAACAATTTAAAGGAACGACTATTTATTACTGTATCTGCTGATTTTGATGAAGTCCTACCCAATAT
>DYKD01000158.1:1562-3251 GCA_020722765.1 Brevinema andersonii
GACTATACAGACCTTGCTCCTGTTAACAGCAATTGGGACATAGACAAAGTAGCGCGCTATCCGGACGGTAATCCTATTCCTGCCTGGTATCGTAATTATTGTCCTAAACCTGCTTATGCTGGAGAATTTATGGACTATTACCTACCCCGGCTGATGAAAAAGTTCGGGATGACCACAACCTATTGCGACTGCCATACTCACCAAAATACTGCGGCGGAAAGAACTGACTATGATTCTCGTGTCCCTGGAGCGGGCATGTTTCGCTCCACATTTGAGGCATACGGTGATCTTTTATACAGACAGCAAAGGTTTCTTCCCGTGATAAGTGAGGGCGGAATGCATTGGCTATTCGCGGGTCTTGCGGACGGTAATTATGCGACCATACTTGGGGCTAAGAATCCTTCCAATCTTCCTCTGATAGTAGATTTTGATCTGCTCAAGATCCATCCCCTTCAGAATAATCTTGGTATGGGGCCAACTCCGGCACATTTCTTCGGCCACGGGGGTTCATTCCATGACCAGGGGAATCCCCATAACGAGTTTTTTAACCAATACCTGGCGGCGATGATTGCTTATGGGCATTGTGGAGGCATACTGCCGTCAACAAGGAAAGGTTATCAGGCTCAGTGGGGATTTTCTGGTCAATTCAAGAAGTATTACATGATGAAGGCGATTCAGTCGCTTTATGGCGTGGATGAGGTCGAAAAGATTCGGTATGAAGATAACGGCCAACTTGTGGATACCTCCCAGGCGATTAAATCTGACGCTTACAAGAAAGGAAGGCTGTACGTAAGATACAAGAAAGGCTTGGAGATATTTGTAAACTATAACTCCAAGGACAGCTGGACAATAGAATATAAAGGGAAGAAGTATTTACTTCCTCCTTACGGTTTCTTTGCCAGCGATGGTAAGAGGTTTCTGGAGTTCTCAATCCTTAAGGATAACAACAGAATAGAATATGTGGAGTGTCCGGAGTACATCTACATGGATACCTGGGGCAAGAGCATGGAAGTGGGGGACTTCACAGTTTCTGGCGCAGTCGCGATGAAGAAACAAGGGAACGACGAATGGCTGTTAATTCCTACTGATGTGGAGGTGGGATTTGAATCGCCGGATACGGGCGACTTCCTGAGTGTTGAATATCTCAATAAACATGACTACTCCGTAGTTAGAATGGATAAATCCGGAGAGTTGATCCCGAAGTTCAATGAAAACAAACCTGGTTTTCAGAAGATCAGGATCAGACTGTCCAGACTCTATCCAGGAAGACCAGTGAAATCGGTTCAGGTACAGGCGCTCTCTTTGGACGGAACTCTCTTGAGAACATTCTCGTCCGACATAGCCAATGGCTATATTTCTTTAAGCCCTGTACCGCGAGCACAACGTTATCGACTCCTGCCGCGTTGGGAAAAATAGATTTGGACAACAAAATAGTGTATTAGAAAAAGGTAAATACTCAGTAAACACCGTGTCACCCTGAGTAGAAGCCCTGAACAGAGTAAAAGGGGCTCTTATTGAAAGAAAGATGCTTCCCTCAGGACAGGCTCCGGGTCTCATCAAATAGTCAAGGAAGGTTAAGTGCATTGGAAAGCAAAGTTGCTTTATTGACAAGAGGGTGAAAAAGGAGGAAGAAAAAAGGATTTACGCTGATTGAGTTGTTGGTGGTAATAGCGATTATCGCGATTCTTG
>DYKD01000159.1 GCA_020722765.1 Brevinema andersonii
AGGATTCTTCATATTTCTTTCCGTAATAACTCTTGAACACAGGTTCGAATCTCACTCTCGGTATAAATAGTTATACTTCATTTATTGGTGTGTATTTTTTTGAGATGTTGGGATATCTTTGAAGGGCCTGAAATGTATATATGCGATAGACTTTCTTATGATTCGCAAAGATTCCAAGTTGATCTTCAATTCTTTTTCAGCGAGTAATTTCTTGAGTTCGATGTTTTCAGATTCAAGTAAGAGCAGACGTTTGGCATCGTTAGTAGAGAAACCTGAGAACTTTCTGATCCATTAGAAACGGAAAGCCAGTAGAGATCAATTACATAGAAACTGATTGTACTAAAATCGAGGAGGGATAATTCGATGTCGAAGAATTTACTGAGACGATTGGCGGGCAACTCACATGGCGCTTTTAAAGAATTTATCGATTCCTTCGATGATGAGCCAAGGATCGCTTGGTATCCATCCGCAGGTATGGATCTACGAGATTTGTTGTATTTACATCAAAATTTCTCATTGAAATTTCCAGCGAACAGACCCGAACTCGAGCTACCGCAACTTTTCATTCATACCGACTACTTTCCCTGGAATCATTCTGGGTTTCTTGATTCCAAAGTAATTTATAGCGATGATCGCACTGAAATGGTAGTGCAAACTATTGAAGAATTGCCAAGGGTTGATCTCCCATTAGATCCTAAGATCGTAGAGTTTCCAGATGGTAATGCTGAAACAGGACGTGTCATTTTTCTCAAGATTAAGGTGACATCAAATGTACTTGGTGAATATACTCTTCCACTCGTCTACATTTTTGCTGAGAACGCAGCTTTTTGCGAGCACATGGCTCTTCCAGAAAATGCCAAATTCAGTTACATTATCCATGTTAGATACGGTGGCGGCTTTGGCGGCGGCGGAAAATCCACAGGTTCTTGGTTAGTACCAATTCTCCTTAAACTTGGTTGCAAAATCTTTGTCACTGATGGAAGTCACTCTGATCAAGAAGCAGATCTCTATATCAAAAATAATTTTCAAAACATTCGTCATTCAAAGAAGTACAGGTGTACGCTCGAACCAATTCGTGTAATCAGTTCGCGTTTATGGTCAGATTACGGAAATGTATCTTGGAATCTTGTCAACGCAATTGAAAAGAATACGGCGGATCAAAAGCTTATTATTTCTAATATACCTTATTATGTTGCCGGTTGGAAGAAATATGACGGGCTGGAGGGAAATTCGCATTTTACGGTATATTAACTGTATAAAACTGGCTAAAGGGCCGGTTTTTGTTATCCGAAACCTTCTTGTTTGCGAGTTTAACAAATGATACAATTAAAGTAAAAGAGAAGTGAATTATAGGAGGTCATCATGACACATGATGAGCATCGGCTTCATGATTTGGTTCGATTCTATGAAATTCTCGATATTTTGAAAAAAACAATTGGTGGCCCGAGAATACTGGCTGAATGTAACGGCCGAATGGGGTGGCCCGAGCGTGGTGTTTATTTTTTCCAAGAACACGGCGAAACCCGGGATGAGTCCGGTACTGGCCTTCGGATCGTTAGGGTCGGAACGCATGCACTCATAAACGGTGCCCAAACGACGCTCTGGCAACGGCTTGCACAACACCGTGGAACGGTACGGACAGAAGGCGGAAACCATAGAAGTTCCATATTTCGTTTGCTCGTAGGTACTGCTTTAGCTTCAACCAACGGGCTGTTAGTACCGACTTGGGGAAATGATAGGGAACATGATCGCGAGAATGAAAGGCAACTAGAGGTACTTGTGAGTAAAACCATAGGCCAGATGCCGTTTCTGTGGCTCGGAGTTCCAGATCAACCCGGCCCGAACAGCTTACGCGGTTACATCGAGCGTAACGCCATCGCCTTGCTTAGCAACTACAACAAACCCGCACTCGATGCGCCGTCACCTTCTTGGCTTGGTGCTCACTGTGATCGGTTAGAAGTTCGCGATTCCGGTTTATGGAATGTCAGAGATGTTAATGAATCGTATGATCCTGAATTTCTTGATAAACTGGAAGAACTGGTAGGACAGATGGGGAGGAGATAATATGAAGATTGTTATCCAATGTGCTGCCAGAAAGGATCCTAATGCAGGTACACTGACTGATACTCAGGGAACGCCTGTATTGTTTGTCGCAAATCCTGACGACCTGGCGCCTAACTCTGGAGCCTGCATTTATGCACGGCCTGACGATCGCGCAGAAAATGGGCAGACCTGGCGCGAAATATTGGTCGACTACAACCACAATGACGCTAAGAAGAATCCATTGGGGCTACTACCGGCGTATTTACTCTATCGCCATCCTATATATAGACAGCTTGTCGAACACGAACATTATGGTATTGAAAACGTATTCATCCTGTCCGCTGGATGGGGTCTTATCAGGTCGGATTTTCTGATACCAAAATACGACATTACATTCTCGACGGCTACCGCAGAAAATTACAAAAAACGCTCTCAACAGGATCGGTACGACGATTTCCGTATGCTTCCTGATGATGGTGATAAGATTGTTTTCTTTGGTGGAAGAAATTATTTACCGCTCTTTTGCAATCTCACCCAGAAATACCAGGGTGGACGATTCATCTACTACAACTCGAATTCACAACCCAATCTGCCTGATTGCAATTTGATCCGGTATCATGATCCAAATAACAGGAGAATTCGAATGAATTGGCACTATCAGTGTGCCACGAATTTCATGAATGGAACAATTACATTGGAAGAGGACGACCAAAATTAGCTTCCGCTTTTGAAAACTCATCAAAATCGCACCAGGCGCGAGATGGTAGTGAAGCTTTTCCCTTGCGGAACTGCTGTTGAGCGCCTGCCTGTGCAAGAAGAACGTATGAAGAATATGTCTGTAACCGAAGGAAGGGTTTTTCAAAGCAATGTTCTTGATCTTTATTTCCAAATGAAGTTTACACAAATTGGATCAATTTTAGGTTGACTTTTTACATTCCTCAAGCTCGGCTTCAAGCATTTCCTCAATAACCGTCGAAGACATCCTTTTTAAAGCTTCTTCTATGCCTTCAACGTCTTTTATGTTGTTTTCTTTGATGAAGTTTCTGATCTCATCTTTTGTCATTAACTTTTTCTTATCCACTTTTTCCTCCTTAAGCTTATTTTATACTAAAACTTTTTAAAAATCCTAAAATGGCGTAAAATAAAAGCATGATGGAA
>DYKD01000160.1 GCA_020722765.1 Brevinema andersonii
CCGCCTGATCAGCTACCTGAGCGAGTCCGTACACCAGACTTGACGATAACTCTGCAAAAGGTTATTGAGATCGGCGTGGACTGGATTTGTTTTTCAGTGGATGGAGCAGAAAAAGAGTTGTTTGAATATTACAGAAAAGGAGCAAACTTTGATGTTGTGGAAAAAATATCAATTATATCCTTTCCCTGAAAAAAGGGGACAAACCAGGCATTTTCTTTAACATGGTGAATCATGAAGGAGCTGATTTAAACAGCTTTATTGATAAATGGGCAGGTCATGTTTATACAATTTCAATTTCACTCAAGAGACCTGCCAACAGGGAGAAAAATAGAAAGTTAAGTTTGATAAAGCCATGTCCTTTATTATACCAGCAGCTTGTCATCGGTTGGCCTGGCAAGACAGGCCTGTGCTGCGAAGATTTCTGGGGCGATTATATAACAGGTGACTCCTCAACAGAAAGCCTCCATGACATCTGGCATGGAAGCCAACTGACCAGGGTGCGGAGGCTTCATGAAAAGGGGGCGCAGGAGAATTTGGACATTTGCAGAAACTGCGATACAATTGTATTCCATGAATACGAAGAGTTTTCCATTGAAAAAAACGGTAGGACAACGCTTGTCAGAAAAGAACTGGCGGATATTAATCAGGAACTGGCGAGACTGAAATAAAAAAACAAGGTGAAACGAACTCATGCCTGTCAGTCACCCGCTTCAAATAAGCCGGATACTTGCTCTGATATTAAAACTGAATCCCCGCAGCATCCTTGATGTCGGATGCGGACTCGGCATTTACGGAGCATTGAGCAGAATATACCTGGAAGGCGACAATCTCTATGACAGGGAAAATCTCACATGGAATAAAAAGGAAAACTGGGAAAAAAGAATTGATTGCATTGAGGGATTTGACAGATATATAACCGATTTGCATAGGTTCATCTATAATGAAATATTTATATCTGAAGCCATGGAGAGCTTGTCCAGTTTAAGGGACAGGTCTTATGACCTCGTTATGGCTGTTGACATACTGGAACATTTTGAAAAGGAAAAAGGCCCAGCTTTTATCAAGGAACTGAAGAGGATCGGCAAGAATGTCATTATAGCCACGCCCTCTGAACCTGAAGAACAGATCGTCCCCGAAAATCCTCTGGAAAATCATCGCTCATGCTGGAGCAGGGAAGAGCTGGAATCCTTTGGCTTCAGGATTGTGAAAGAAATTCCTTCTTTAATCGGATTATACACATTCCAGGGCGCGAAGTCTCCGGAGGTTTTAAGCGGTGAAATTACCGCGCGCATGTATAAGGAAGGGGATGAATCAGGCATTGTCAAACTGTTTAAAGAGGTCTTTGGCAGAGAGATGAGCCTTGATGAGTGGAAATGGAAGTATCTTGGCAGGGGGAACAAGAAAGTTTATTCATCCGTCGCAGTGGATTCCGAGGGCAGAGTTGTCGCTCATTATGGAGGCATGTTCCATCCAATGATCCTTGAGGGTGAAGAGGTTTATGGACTAGCCATTGGAGATGTGATGGTGCATTCCAAATTAAGAAGTCTGAAGCTTTTTAAGAAGGTCGCCTCCATCCTTCCTGTGGAGTCTTCGAAGGACGGTGTCAGCGTGGGCTATGGATTCCCCAATGAAAGGGCCATGCGGCTGCCTGAAAACCTGGGTCTTTATGAAAAGATTGAGGATGTGATGGAAGGCGATAAAGAGGTGGAATTCCACAATGATCTGGATCGTTATAGATATAAACTCTTCTCTCTCCATTATTCAGATAACAGAATTGACCGTCTATGGGAGACATGTAAAAGGGATATCCATCTTTCTGTAATTAGAGACATGAAGTATTTTAAATGGAGATATAGGGATCATCCTTTATTTAATTATGAATTGTGGGGCATGAAAAGTCGGTTTGGCAGAAAGCTCCTTGGAGTTGCCGTATTAAAGAGAGAAGATTACAGGGTGTTGATTATGGACTTTCTTTGCGAGAAAGGGATGTTTAAGCCGATTATTAAAAAAATAGAAAACTATGCCTTTACCATCGGCAAGAAAAAGATATCTCTCTGGGCGCCTCCGTTTATGGAGAAACTTCTTGTGGAAAGCGGCTTTTCCGTAAAGCCAGCTGGCACATGTATTCCGATAAGCACCCATGAAAAATTCAAGACAAAAGAGGAGATGAAGGATAAATTCTACTATACCATGGGGGATACGGACTTTTTGTAAAAAAATGAAGGTGTTTCGGCTTCCCTTGTCGGTTCGGGCAATGATATTCGTATGAATTTTAAACAGGCCTTAAAATAAGGAAAGATTTTAGACTCGTTGGATGGTTTTTTTTAATGACATTTTTTTTGTCCATGTTTACAGCTTCATGGGCGGTGGATCAGGAAGCTGTGGGCGGAAAAACGCCGCCTGCCGTGGTGGAGGCATTGTCCAAGGGCGAGCCCCAGGATATCATTGTCCTTCTGGATGATTCCGCCATTCAGGCCGAGGCAGATCAGATGAAGTCAGCCATCGGCGCAAAAACCGAGACCCCTGAAGTGCTTTCATTTAAGTCCTCTGAGTATGACTCCCTGAAAAATGAAGTCATGGCCGCTCTTCCCCTTGAAGAGTTCGAGGTGAAGAAGGATTACAGCCATCTTCCCATGTTTTTCCTTACTGTCAATACTTCAGGCTGCCTTTCAACCCTTCTCGCGGATGAAAGGGTGGTCAGGGTCTATGAAAATAAGGCGTGCAGGCATTTTCTTAATGAGAGCCTTCCGCTCATAAACCAGCCGGATGCGGAAGCAAACGGCAATGTGGGGACAGGGACAACAGCCGCTGTTCTTGACACGGGACTTGATGAGCGGCCTTTGGTAGCTGCACAGTTGCCCCAGGATATTGTTCGGATGTGAATCCACCCGCTGCGAATCCCGGATGCCTTGTGGCATGCGCCAGGGATTTTGCCCCGGAAGACGGTCAGCTTGATGCTCATGGACACGGCACTAATGTATCAGGAATTGTGGTGGGAGTGGCGCCTAATACAAGAATCGCCGCTTTGGATGTTTTTACAGGGAATAGCGCCTGGTCTAATCATATTATAGACGCTATAAACTGGTGCATAGCCAATCAGGCCGCATATAATATCGCTGCCTCTAATGAGGAGATATAGTCAAAACTGGTGTATGACCCGATCCTGACGGAACGGCTTGAA
>DYKD01000161.1 GCA_020722765.1 Brevinema andersonii
TTTTGATTCAGATTTGGAGTTAAAACTTGCTTTACAAATTTTCTAACTATTCTGTTAAGCGTCATAGGGTGAACCTTAAGCTCCTTTATTGACATGTTGTTAACGCTCCAATCCCAAAGGATTTCCTTTTCCTTGTCAGTCATGTTTACATAGTGGAAACTTCCCTTTCCCATCTCGACAGGTTTGGTTAACGTGAAAGGAGCAATAGCATAGGGGTCAAACTTTATCGTTGTTCTTGGAACGGGATAGAATTCCTTGGCGAACTCACCCCAATCCCAATAAAACAAATCGCTTATGAATTTCACCCTTAACAAGCTTTCCTTCATTATTGCTCCTCTCAACCACACGGGACTTAAAAGTTCCGCATCTACGCTTATGGGGTTCTGTGTTATGGCAATTATCCTTGCGTGTGCTTTGCTAATCTCTGGCAAAAGCGTAACAAAGCTCACGTTCTTTTGCGTCATCGCACGTCTCCTATGAAGGTGAATCCCCGCTTCATCAAAGATGTAAAGCTTCCTTGAATCCGAATGCATCAACCATGTTTTCAATTCTGGAAGGTTAGAAATGAAACGTATTCTTTCATCATCCGTTTCAATGTTGCTTGCCACGTCTGAAACTATGCCTAACTCAAGCAGTTCCTCGGCAATCAACAAACTGAAATCCGTCTTTCCCGTTTTCCATCCCCCGCCAATCAAGACAAAGCTTGAAGGAACATCAAACAGTTTTCTTAAGCAATATTCCCATTCGGTTTGCTTTTGTTCCTCTTCAAATATTCGCCTCGCTTCCAAACTCACGTTTAACTCTCTCCATCAAATGTTTTGGCATAGTTCCGTATTCCCTTTTTCCCCCAAGCTTCAAACCCATCTCCGTTAGCTCTCCCCTTTCCCATGAAACCATGCCAAGCATTTTAAAAGCGGGAATCACAACATCATCGAGAAACTTGTTGAACTCCGCATCCTCTGGAAACATCATCTGGTAAATACGACAATAAGCAATTACTTCCGCTTCCTTCTTTCCAAGGCAAGCGATTTCTTGAAAGAACTGTTCACGGGTGCTAACTTGTTTTGAAAGCAAACGAATTTCAGCAAAAAGAATCTTATCCAAACTACTCATTTGTTCTTACGCTCCCTTTTGAAGATGCCTCTTAAAATCTCAATTCCCTTTTCGCTTTTATCCATTAAGTCAACGGAAGCTTCTGCAAGGTTGTCAAAGAACTTGTCAATTTTATGTTTAAGCTTTTTCGTTTTCTTTATTCCCCTTTTTAAATCCTTCATCATTTGCGATTTTCCACACCTTTAACATGCTCATTACTGAAAGAACGATTCCAGAGAATATAACTGTTAAAGATAGGGGATAATCATCATCGTTCATGTTTTCAACGTTAAGGTAAGCAGAACCAAAATGCATTATAGCTATGCCTAAAACGAAAAGGAACAAATATCCAAAACCGTTCATTCCGTCTCTAATCCCATCTTCGCAAAGAGTAGAAACAAGAACAGAGGCAAAATTATAACTCCGACACATTCGATGCAGTTCATTCCGTCTCTGTTTCCTTCTTGAACAACTTGGCAAGTCTGCTTTTCGGTTTCTCCTTTTCTGGAACTCCTAAAATGGTTTCAATCATCTTTGACGTTTCCATTGCACTCATAAACTGTATTGCCTCTTGCCTTCCCAAACCTTGTTGACTAATCTTTGTGAGTAGAAGTTCATCCGCTAAATCCTTTAACGGTTTAAACACGGGAAAGGTTTTCGCTAACCAATAAGCATCCATGACAAAATCAATTTCAGATTCCGACAACCTTGAGCTTGTTTGAGGGTTATCGGGGTTTAAGATAGCGTCTAATCTGCTTCTAATGTCAACCTTGCCTTTGACAACATCCAAGAACCCTTTGAACCTCTGCATATTCGCTTCCCATTCCATTTGTCTCAAGGGAACTTTTCGCTTCTCTTCTTCCTTTTCCGTTGTTTCAATGGTTAAAGTTTGCTCCGTTTTCAAAGTTAGCTTTGGATTATCCTTCTTTTCTTGTTGAAAGCTCTCTTTTTGAAGCGTTTGCGAATATGCTTTCCTCAAAACTTCTAATGCGTCATCTTCATCTTCCAATAGTAACACCGCTCATAAGCATTATAATGAAAACAAGGATGACTATTTGAAGCATAACCAATATAATGAACTGATGCAAAGTTACGGGTTTAATCCTCATCCTTGCCTTTGCCACTTCCCTCTTAATCAACTCTTCCGTTTCTTTCACCGTTAAATCGGTGAAGAGCATTTCGTTAGACATTGAATTTAATCCATCATGTAGTTTCTCAACTTCTTGTTTTCCATCCACAAGGATAACGCATTGTTCGGTTCTTGGGAAAGGAAGGGTTTTATGTTGTAAGAAGATGCATTCGGGGGAAAAGCTTGGGTTGTAATCTTGTTTGCCTTTCTTTAGAAGCAAGCGGTTTTCATCCGTCTTAACCCTTTTCACAGTTAAAGTTTTGTCATGATGCAAGATTATCGCTTTAATCCTTCCCATGAATTTCCCATCTTAATATATTGTGAGGATATATTTATGCTCATCACATTGATGATAATAACGTGCCTATCATCAATCGGGAAGGTTAAGGAATGGAAGCAGAGCTTGTAAAAAGAAACAAGTTCTCACCTCTCCCGATTCCAATGGGAGAAATCAAAAGGGGTGATGTGGATGGGAGAAACTAAAGCAACCACATGGATTATGTTAACCATAACGGTCATCCTCGGCGTTATCCTTGTTCCAATCATAGTTGACCAAGTTCAAAGCACGAACACATCCGCTTGGACATTTACGGGTTCCCAAGGAGCTAAAACGTTATTCTTGCTTCTGCCATTCATATTCATCGTGGGTATAGTGGTTTACTTCATCGCTTCATTGTTAGGCAAGGTATAAGAACCCCTAAACGAAAGGGGGATTCATAGCTTACTTCATCGCTTCAATGCTTGGAAAAATCTAAAGGAGACAAAGGCGTGACAAGTGTTCCAAGAGATTGGTCTTGTTAATTGCGTTGTTGATTATAGATTCATACGCTTGGGAAGAGTTAACAAAGGAGAGTTAAACAATGGCAAGGGAATATTGGATTCAAAGAGCAAT
>DYKD01000162.1 GCA_020722765.1 Brevinema andersonii
AACAGCATCTGGTCGTGTTGTTCAAGGCGGGGAATACGGTTGTCTATGGAGTGCCATAGGTCTCTTTGTATTTTTCTTTTAACATTTCGGCAGTTCTCGTCATATTTATCTCAGGAATTTTGTTATGCGGTTTTTCAGCAAATGAGGATTTCTGGTCCAGCACTCCCAAACCACTAACACTTTCCATCCATCTTTTTTTAATAATAACAAGTTTTTTTTATCGCGCTCAACATTCCCCATTCTTTTATTTTGCCAAAATTCTGCATTAGTTTGCGGCTTTACAATGCCATATTTGCATTTGTGCATGTGCCAAAAACAACCATGCACGAATATTATTTTCTTATGTCTCAAAAGCACCAGATCAGGTTTCCCCGGCAAGTTCTTGACATTTAATCTAAACCTGTATCCCATCCGATGAACTAACGAACGTACAACCATTTCAGGTCGAGTATCTTTATTTCGGATTCTCGACATGTTCAATTTTCTTTGTTCAGGCGTTAAGACATCAGTCATGCTGAATGATAGGATGTTTTCAGTAATTCCAAAAATAATTGAAGAGTTAGCAACGACTTTCTTCCATCTCTCGGATATTCTTTGTGAAGTTGCTCTGGAACAACAAGAGAAACGTTCAAATGGGACATTTCTTCAAGTTGTTTGAGTGAGATGCCTTTTTGCATAGTGATAATATGCTTGTGCTTAATTCGGGGGGCCTCTCGTGTAACCTGTCTCCATCTATCCTTGCATGTTGTTTTCAGAGCAATCATGAACAATTTGGCATCTGGAAATTGCGGGTCATCATAAGCCAACTTGTTGGGAATAATAATATCTGGCTCGGTTTTGTCTACGGAAGGCCGCATTTCATGTGGTATTCCTGCTTGTCCCAACAGGAAATCAACATGGTTTTCCAGTGATCTTCCCGCTCTAGCCTTGCGCCTCTGCAAAATATGCATTGCTGTTTCGATGAAGTCATCTATGTCTCTGAACAATCGTGTTACTTCTGGTTCGAAAATTTTTCTTTCTGCCATTTTGTAGAGAGTATATTCTTGGTCGATAAAACGGATTAACTGCTCATCGGGCGTGAATCCTAGGAAACCATGAACACAGTCTATTAAGGCTTCCTTGGTGGTGGTTGAGAAAACCACTCCTGGAGGAAGTTCCTGAACAGTTGCTACGAACTCCCTGAATTTTCGATTTAAACAAACATCTTCTGTTTCCTGAATCGCAATACCTTCTTCATACGCCACCCAGTTTCTTATCAATTCGACGCCGAGCGCCGCTTGGATTTCTTCAATATCATCATCGTACTCAAGGACATAGGCATAAAACTCTGACAATGTTTTTGGGATCAGGACCAACAGACCGCCAACATTATCATCTTCCAGATAGGGAAAATTCCGTCCAAATCTTGTTAGCCTGTATTCACTTCTCGTTCCCTTTCCATACCAAATTACATTTGAGTTGGTCGTGTTTCCGTCCGGCCAAATGACATCTACGGGATGGTGATGATTCACTCCCTTCTCTGGTTGCTGGGGAGTAATTAAATGCCAAACTTCTTTTGGCAGGTAATAACCACTTTGGTGTCCACCAGTAGCGCCAACATCATTTGCGGAAATTACTTTTAGTATTGCCTTCTTGTATTTCAAGGCATCTTCAATTGCTCGCTCGCAATAAAGTGATGGCATATATTCCTCTCAATAGTGCTATTTTTTCAGCAGACAATTATCGCCATTTCGAATTTGCCAAGCCAGGACTTTCACAATCTCAGACCCAATGGCCTCAACTACTTTTGGAACAACGGCATTTCCAAACTGCCTGTAAGCCTGCGTATCTGACACTACAATTTTCACATCGCCAAAACCCATTAAACGAGCGCACTCCTGAGGCGTGAGTCGTCTCGGATTCTTGCCTTTTTGTGGAATCAATATTTCTGAACCGTCCTTATAATACCTGGCGCTCAAAGTACGAGTAATTCCATTCGGATACGCTAAACCAAAGCCAAAGCCATTACCTTTTTCTCGATGACGTTTTGCGTAATTCTGTAAATAATCCCATAAGTGGTCGGTCAGTGTATATTTGGGATCGGGCTTTGGGTCAAGAATATCAGACAGCTTAGGGCTTTCGCCATCTGGCGGTTCAGGAAAACTAA
The DNA here is from genome assembly GCA_020722765.1 of Brevinema andersonii. Classification (GTDB taxonomy): domain Bacteria; phylum Spirochaetota; class DYKD01; order DYKD01; family DYKD01; genus DYKD01. The sequence goes on from DYKD01000162.1 coordinate 2,147, forward strand.
AGTTTGGTTCGTTTTTAAAAACCTTTTTATCAAAACAAACAATGTAAATACGCTCCCGATGTTGGGGGACCCATCCAGCAGCGTCAATTACTTTAGCATTAACCCAATAATCCAATCCTTCAAGAGTCTCTCGAATGATCTTCCATGTTCTGCCCTTATCATGGGATTGTAAGTTTTTTACATTTTCTAGAAACAGAACAGGAGGACGTTTGATTTCAATAATTGTAGCAAGATTGAAAAACAAATTTCCCTGATGTAAATCTTTAAATCCATGCGCCTTTCCCAAGCTGTTTTTCTTCGATACGCCAGCAATTGAAAATGGCTGACATGGAAAACCAGCCGCAAGAATATCATGGTCGGGTATTTCAAAAGGTTCAATCTTGCGAATATCGCCGTGCGGCGCCTCACCAAACCAACTTTTATAAGTTTTCTGAGAATATCTATCCCATTCAGAGGAGAAAACACATTTTCCACCGAGTTTTGTAAGCGCGATGCGAAACCCACCTATGCCTGCAAACAAATCAATAAATTTAAATGGAATGGAAGCCGAGTCAAACGTCTCGGCAACAGGAGGAAATAGCGACAATAATGGTTGATAAACGCCTTGTGCTTCTTTTAGAACTGATAAGACAAACTCCTGCTGACTCATTTTGTTTTGTTGGCGTTCGGTATCAATCCAGTCGCGAATCTCGGTTGGAATGTTTCTTACCAGTATGTTGTCGCCCATGGCGTCCTCTTCTCTGGGAAAAATTGATAGCACTGACATAATACCAGACAAGAGAATATAGCGCAAGTGTTCTATGAAGCGTTGGCGGGTAAGTAAGCCTCTTGAACTGATTGTTGTTTGTGGTAAATTTTCCACCCTTATATCCGTGCTAAAATTGTCCCCATGACCCCCCGCTCCCCCCGCCATGAGACAACTTTATAC
>DYKD01000163.1 GCA_020722765.1 Brevinema andersonii
TAGGGGGTAAAATTCAAAATAGGGGATTTGCTTTTAAAACCGATGAACGATTCCATAAAAGAATATGCCCACCCGGACCTATTGAAAATAGTGGAAATTTTTGTTTTGAAACTTGACGATAATGTAGGTGCACTTGGTGCTGCAGCGCTGGCAATGGATTCTGTTTTCAAATTCACTTTTCTCAGGTATGAACATTAAAATGATAAATCCAGGGACTATTTCACAAAGGAATTCGACGAAAGGAGAAGGTGGTGGATAGGGAAAAACTGATAAGTTGCAGGGAACTTGCAAAGAAGGTCAGGATGCATTGCCTTAAAATGGTGCATAGGGGTCAGAGTGGCCATATAGGGAGCATGCTTTCAATTGCAGATTTACTTTCTGTTTTGTATGAATGCGTATTGAATGTTGACCCGAAAAATCCTAACAAGCCTGACAGAGACAGGTTCATCTTAAGCAAAGGCCATGGCGGAGCAGCCCTTTTTGCTGTTCTTGCAGAAAAGGGTTTTTTCCCGATTGAATGGCTTGATACTTATTATCTTGATGCAGGGAAATTGCCTGGGCACATAAGCCATTATATAGATGGGGTGGAGTTTTCGACGGGTTCGCTCGGGCACGGCCTTCCTGTAGGATTGGGAATGGCGCTGGCTGCGAGGAATGCGAGAAGAAATCACAGGATAGTCTGTCTTTTAAGCGACGGCGACTGCAACGAAGGTTCTACATGGGAAGCGATTATGCTTGCGGCCCAGCACAAACTCGACAACATTATTGCCATAGTGGACTACAATAAACTGCAGGCACTCGGTAAATCAAAGGACATAATAAACCTTGAACCATTTGCGGAGAAATTAAAATTATTCGGGTGGGCAGTGAAGACGATTGACGGTCACAATTATAAAGAAATTTGGGATGCACTTTCCGGTCTTCCCATAGAAAAAGGAAAGCCGTCCTGGATTATTGCCAATACAGTAAAAGGAAAAGGCGTGAGTTTCATGGAGAACAAATATCAGTGGCATTACGGTGGGCTAACGGACGAACTTCTTGGAAAAGCTTTGAAAGAAGTGGAGGACTCTAAAGTATGAGGACAGCATTCAATGAGGAACTTTTAAAGATCGCAAAAAAGGACAAAAGAATCTTTATGATTCTTGCAGATATAGGGTACGGAGAAATAGAACCTTTTGCAGAAGCATTTCCTGACAGGTTCATTAACTGCGGTGTCGCAGAGCAGAATATGACAGGGGTTGCCTGCGGAGTAGCTATGGAAGGAAACATCGCTGTAACCTATTCAATTGCAAACTTCCCGACGTTGCGTTGTCTGGAACAGATCAGGAATGACGTCTGCTACCACAATGCAAACGTCAAAATTGTAACTATCGGCGGCGGTATGGCTTATGGTCCGCTGGGAGTTTCCCACCATTCCACAGAAGATATTGCAATTATGAGAGCTCTGCCCAATATGGTGGTGCTTGCTCCTTCAGACATTCCTGAAGCTCGTGCTGCAACATATGCAATGATGGAATATGTGGGGCCTGTTTATTATAGATGTGGTTATAAAAAGGAACCCAGCATACATCCAGGTCCGATTAATTTTGAACTTGGAAAAGCAATTACAGTAAAGGATGGAAAAGACGCCACAGTAATATTTACAGGAACCATTGGCTACAATGCGAAAATTGCTTGTGATAACCTGGAGAAAGAAGGCATAAAAGTGAGACTTATAAGTATGCACACGGTGAAACCCATTGACAGGAATGCTATTGTGAAAGCAGCTGAAGACACAGGAAGGATCCTAACAGTCGAGGAGCATAATCTCTCAGGTGGTGTCGGAAGTGCAGTGGCTGAGGTACTTGCAGATGTAGGAATGTGTGGAAGCATCAAATTTAAGCGGATGGGAATACCTGACGTATATGTATCAGAAGTAGGAACTCATGACTGGCTCAGAGAACAATACGGGCTTGGCCCGAAGCATATAGAAGAAGAAATCAGAAAGTTGTTAAAGGAGGGGGAGAGGATATGAATATAATTGATAGATTTAGGCTCGATGGAAAGCGGGCGCTTGTTACAGGAGCAGGACGGGGGCTTGGAAAATCTTTTGCTCACGCACTTGCGGAAGCCGGAGCTGATGTAGCAGTTTCTGATATAGATTTTGAAACCGTAAAGATTACTGCCGAAGAAATTAAACTTATGGGTAAAGAATCGCTTGCAATAAAAGCAGACATAAGTAAGCATGATGATGTATACAGAATGGTTGATGAAGTGATGTCTGCGTGGAGAAGGCTTGATATTGCTGTAAACAATGTTGGTGTTGCATTACCAATTAAAGGAGCATTAGAAGTGACTAAAGAAGAGTGGGACAGGGTTAATGATGTAAATCTGCGCGGAACATTCTTCTGTATGCAGGCAGAGGCAAAAGCAATGATGCCAAATAAATATGGCAAGATTATAAATATCGCTTCAATGTGTGGTTATATTGTCTGGCCGGATCAAGCAGTATATAATACTACAAAAGCTGGTATAATACACCTTACACGTTCTCTGGCTGTTGAGTTTATCAAACATGGCATAAGGGTAAATAGTATAAGCCCCGGCGTTACACGTACCCCTGAATTGTTCAAGGAAGTTATTCCTATATTTCTCAGAAAAGCTCCTATTAATAGGATAGCTGAAGTGCAGGATATTCAGGGTGCTGTTATTTATCTTGCTTCAGAATTATCTGATTTTATGGTAGGGAACGATATCGTACTTGATGGGGGGTATACTTTAATATAATGTCTGTATGGTGGTAAAAAGAATTGGTAATGTCCAGAACTTCCTGTAAAAACTATATGACAAATATATATACATCGCGAACTCAAAAATATACACACATCGCGAACCCATCATTTTATTGACTGATTGACTTAATGTGCTATATTGATCTCCAAAAAGGAGGTCAGTATGGACGAGAAAGAACTGAGAGAACAGGCTGTTAGGAGATACGAAAATGGCGAATCTCCCAAGGAGATCTATACGCATTTTACCCTACCTTAAAGTA
>DYKD01000164.1:0-1308 GCA_020722765.1 Brevinema andersonii
CTTATATCACGCCTCATCTTCAGGTCTATAATGTTATATAAACCCCGATTCGCAAATGCTTTAATAGGAAGAAGCGTACTTACTCCAGCAGCGTTGCATAAGTCTTCAAGTTGATCATCCAAAGCCTTGAATTTAGCTGCATTATCTTGTAATTCTTTTGTAAGACGATCTTTTAGCTCACCACTAATTTCTTTTGTTGGCTCTCCAAATATTGTATCTTCAACTTCGATAGAATTAGCTTCAATTTCCTTTAATACATCTTCCTTTGTAACTTTACCTTTCAATTCTCTTAAAGTATCATTAACCTCGTCAACAGGAACTTGTTTCGCAATCAGCATTCTTTTAACATCAGCAGCATCCATATTCTGTCGCATATACTTCTCGACAGTATTCTTCAACTTTGAATAAAAAGGTTTGGCAGAAAGAGTTTCGCTTATATCATATCCAACTGTTCCCTTTTCGCCCTTAGGCATATATCCACCTCTGGCTGGAACAGGTTTCTTCTTTGCTTTATCTGCTGCTTCAAGTGCAGCATTTGTACTTTCTTCAGCAATTGTACCAAGACTCTTCTTTATCATCGCATCATAAAGGCTTCCATTTGCTCTTTTAATCTCATTAAACGAGACAAAGATTCCTTTATCAGCACCTACTTCAACTTCTGCACCAGCTTTAGGTACATCCTTCAAATCATTAAAAACGAAGAGTCCAAGTTCGTCATCGTTTTTGAATCTCAGGGAAATAGCTCCAGCCTTTATCTTCCCTTTATCAAGAGCTGCTATTACAGCTCTTGGGAAATCTTCTTCAACTTTTTCTCCAGCCTTCCCAGGACATTGAGCTAAGAATTGGTCTTTTGTAAGCTCAGTAGGAGGAACATTCTTTAATTCTTTTTTAGTCCTTTTAACAGGAGCAGCTTCTTTAACAGGAGCTTTCTTTTCTACTTTCTTTCCTGCTCCTTCTCTTGCTTTCTTCATTGCCTCATAAAGACTTCCCTTAGCTTCATTGAACTGATTCAAAGAAACATAAGTTCCGTCTTCAGCTGTCGGCTTTCCAATCTCTTCTTCTTTCGGAGCCTTTGCTGGATCATTGTAAACAAAGAACCCTTGTTCATAATCTCCTCTATTTTTCGGAATAAGAATCTTATGAGCTGATCCAGTAAGAATTTCTCCGTTCTTGTTTACTGCTGCTACTACTCCTGGAAAATCCATTTCAGACTTTCCGCCAGCCTTTTTAAGAAATTCTTCTCTTGAAAGCTCATAAGGAAGTTTGGACTCTTCAGGACTTACTGGAGCAGGTAATTTAGCTTTTGCT
>DYKD01000164.1:1408-3029 GCA_020722765.1 Brevinema andersonii
TGAACAGGCTCTTTTTGAGATATGTCAATTTTTGACATATCTCCAAAGGCTTTCACTTCAGGTATTTTACCTTCTGCTCCAACAACTTCTATCGTTGGAGGTTCTTCAGGTCTGAACTCTTTGCCTACTATTTCAGGTTTCTTTTTTATAGGTTTTAATCCTTCTTCTCCGCCAATAATCTTGTATGCCCATTTGCCTCCTACTTCATAGAGCTTAAGTTTGTTTTCTGGCAGAATTAAGCCCTTTCTTTTTGCTCGCTCCTTAGCTTCTTTTATTGCTTGCTCTTTTGTCTGATAAGGCTTGCCAGCTTCATCATAAGTTAAATCTGTAGGTGTAGGGTTGAGTCTCTGCCAAGCCCATCCTTTACCAGCTTCAACTGTTCCAATCTGATCCATAGGTATGCCTAACTTTTTAGCAGCATTAAAACCAGCCTTTAGAGCAGCTTCTTCTGTCCTATAAGGATTACCCCTGCTATTCAGATTAGGCTTATACTCAACTACAGGTTCATATTCCTGTACTGTTCCAGCAGTATACATAGGCTCTTTTAAGATCTTTGGCCTTTCTCCTGTAACAGTAAATCCTTCTCCTTCAACAGTTTCTCCAGGCTCTAATCTTCTTGATTCAAATGGAAGGGCAGGTCTTTCACCAGCTGCCTCTCGAACTGCTTTCTCAGCAGCTAACTTTTCTTCATATCTTGGATGTCCAGGGCCTATATCTTCATATCGCTCAAATCCTTGTCCCGAAGGTAAAGCCTCACGCTCAAACTTCCCTGCTCCTTCCATTATATCTGCAGCTTTTCTTATTCTTGCAGCTTCTGCAGCAGCTTCTTTATCTCCTTCGATTTTCAGCTTTCTTGGTCCAACCTCAAAGTATCTTCCTCCATAACTAAGATTCTCTACAACCTCTGGCTCAGCTTTAACACCGAATTTGTCGTATAACTTTGCTAAAACATTATTAGGCTCTTTTACGAGCTGTCTTTTAACTGCTACTCCTGTAACTCCTCGTTCTACAAGATCGTTGTAAATAGCAGCCTTTTCTGCGGGAGGTTTATCTGATTTACTTACTATCTCGAATATATCTTCTGGAGGAAGTTCATATCTTATTGGAGTCTCTTTTATTCTATACTTGAAAAGAGCGTTCTTAGCTTTTCCTGCTGCTCCAAATGTTCCAAGCTCCAAAGCAGTAGAAGTAGCATATTCAGCCAAAGGACTCTTCCAAGACTCTCCAACAAGTTCTCCAGCTTCTTTAGCAAAACCAGAAATAGCTCCAAATACTGGCTCGGTAACTTTCCTAAATCCTTCTGCTCCTGCTTTACCAAGCCTTGTTGTTGGCTCAAAGGTAAACTTCTCTGCCATAGCTTGTTCAGCAGCTTCTATATCTTCTCTAGTAGCTCCAGGTTTAAGTCCTTCTGTAAAGCCTGCTATTTTACTTGGTATATATCCAGCTATAGGAAGTGTAGTAGAAAGCACAGCCTCTCCCATAGACTTAGGAATCTCAAATCCCTCTTTAATATATCCAGCTGCTCTCTCAAGAGTACTTGGACCTTTAGGAGGATGTACATATTCTATTGAGGGAGGAATATAAGGTTTCGAGCGATCCTGCAGTAAGTCAGTATCAAGAG
>DYKD01000058.1 GCA_020722765.1 Brevinema andersonii
ATCCCGAAAAATTTGAGCCTACTTTTCGCGGAGATCGTTTACAGGCTCCAAAAAATACTCGGTTGCCAAAAACAGATGAGCCTGGAGCCCGCAATGTTTTTGTGTGTTCCATGGGCGACTTATTCGGTGAATGGGTTCCCGATGAATGGATAGAGAAGGTTTTTGAGGCCTGTCGAGAAAATCCACAATGGACATATTTATTCCTAACCAATAATCCTAAGAGGTATTTAGAGTTGGACCTTCCTAAAGGATGTTGGTTCGGCGCCACTACAAATACGCCGGAGCGGTACAAGATCGCGGCGGAAGTTTTCAAGCAATTTAATACCAACATCAAGTTTTTTAGTTTTGAACCGCTTGTTAAACCAGTTCAAGTAGATGATTTGAGCATGGTGGATTGGGTAATCATTGGAGGGCGATCTCGTTCTTCAGGCATGCCTGCTGCTCAACCTGAATGGCAGAATGTTTTTCAGATTACGATTAAGGCCTTCGGATATGCTTGTGCTGTGTATTGGAAGCCGAATTTGACAGTGAGGCCACGGGACTATCCTGGGGCTGAAAGTAAAATTTAGTTGCGTTATTCTCTAAGGATTATCTCAATGTTCGATCTGTTAGAGTGGTTACAAGAGCGAGACATTGCATACACTTGGGTGAATAAGGACAATGTTTCTTTCGATTGCCCTTGGTGCGGAAAAGGCAAAAAACATTTTCAAGTTTGTGTTACCGAGCAGATTGCTCATTGTTTTCATTGCGACAAAGGAACGAATTGGATAGGGTTAATCGCTAAGATAGCCAAAATCCCTTATGAAGAAGCTAAGGGCTTGGTTGAGTTTTCTGTTGCGATTACTAAAGCGCCTTCTCCTGTAGCTGTTTCCTCGGTAAAGTTGCCTCCTAAAGCAAGATGGACATTGGACGCAAAAGAATACTTGGAATCAAGAAGAATAAGCGAAGATGAAATTGAGCGATATCGGATATATCTATCCATAACCTCCCATAGGATCATCCTTCCTGTATACGTATCCGGTATCGCAATTTCTTATCAAGAGAGAGCCCTTTATCCATGGCAAACCCCAAAGTACCTTACTGGAAAGGGCTCTCATCTTGGTCGTTGTTTGTGGGGAATTGATGATTGTGTTCCCGATTCTGCGGTTGTTATTTGTGAAGGGATTTTTGACGCTATCAGCATGAGGAAAGCGCAATGCCAAGCTGTGGCGTCATTTGGGAAGCAGATTACAAACAATCAGATTGAATTACTATCTAGTAGAGGCTTCTCTAAAATTTTTCTTGCCTATGACAATGATGCTTTTGACCATATTAAGCAAGCATACTATAAGCTCTCTAAACATTTTTCTAAGATTTCCATAGTGCCGATAGAAAAAAAAGACCCAGGCGAAATGCTGCCGGATGAGTGCAGGAAAGCATTGGATTCAGCGGTAACGGGCTGGAGAGAGTTTTCACATTTGCATTTCGGAAAGGCTCTTGGATGATTCATTTGCATGTGCATTCCATTTATTCTTTGAGGGATGGATTGGCAAGCCCTGAAGCATTGGCGAATGCTGCTTTGGAGAGGAAGATGAAAGCTTGTGCTCTTACGGATCACAATAGCATTACCGGTACGCTGAGGTTTGCCAGAGCTTGTCAGAGTGTAGGCATAAGGCCTCTTTTGGGGGTGGAAGCCTATTTTGTTGATGATGTTACGGTTCGAGATCCCCAAGAAGAAGTCTATCATTTGGTTTTACTTGTTAAGGATGATTTGGGATGGAGAAGTTTGTGTAACTTGTTGACCAAAGCGCATGAGTATTTCTATAGAAAAGCTAGAATTGATCTGCATCTTTTGGAGAAGACACAAGGGTTGATTTGTTTGACGGCATGTATGAGAGGGCCGTTAAAGCACCCTAAGTATAAAAAGGTTATATCGAGACTCCATAAGCATTTCGGAGATGACTTATATTTAGAAATTATGCCGGTAGATCACCCAGATCAGGTGCTGATCAACACGCGTGCAGTGGAAATCTCTGAAAAAAATAAAATACCGTTGGTTGTCACAAATGATGTGCATTACCTTAATGAGGAAGATTCTTGTTTTCACAATCTTCTTATGAGGATTACCACTGGTGGGAGATTTGGGTTTGATCTGACAGGATTTTCTCTTAGGACTCAAGCTGAAATGGTGGCTGCTTGCGGTGAAGTCCTTTCTCCATATATGGCGACTGATTACTGGAAGAAAGCAATTGAGAATACACATGAAGTGGCGAATAAGATCAACTTTTTCCCCTCTAAGAAGCCAGTAAGTTTACCGAAAGTCGTAGACGGGGATTCAGATATTGTTCTTTCGGGATTGGCTAATGAGGCGCTGAAGAAAAAGCTTGAGGAGTTTCCGGATGTTGATACCCAAATTCGCTATATGGAAAGACTTAATTATGAGCTTAGTGTCATTAAGACGAGAAAAGTTGCTGATTACTTTCTTGTGGTATTGGACCTCGTAAAGTGGGCAAAGAGCCAGGATATGGAGCTAGGGCCTGGAAGAGGCTCGGTTGGCGGGAGTTTACTTTGTTATTTGCTTGGCATTATTGAGGTTGACCCGATTGAAAACAATCTTTTTTTTGAGAGATTCCTATCTCCTGAAAGAACTGATCTACCCGATATAGATTTGGATTTTCCTAGGTCTAAGAGGCAAGATGTATTGGATTACCTTACCGCAAAATATGGCTCTAAGAATGTGGCTAACATTAACACTCTGAGCGAGCTGAAACTTAAAAGCGCTTTCAAAGACGTCTGCAAACAACTTGAGGTTCCATATGAGTATTCTAACCATATCTCATCTCTATTCAAAGGCTATGATACTCTCAGAGAAGAGATAGATGACAGTGAAGAAATACGTCGTGCTGTAGCCGCATTGCCGAAGGATATTGTTAAATATACTGATGGGATAATCGGTACACTGAGGCATGAGAGTTTACACGCCGCCGGCTTTGTTATTTCACCTACGGCGATTGAGGATTCTGGCGTCTTGGAAAAAAGGAAGGATGCTCATTGTGTGTGTTGGGGGATGGAAGATGTTGAATACAATGGTTGGCTCAAGATTGATGTTTTGGCATTAAGAACTCTTGATGTTATCAAGACGGCTAAAGATCTTATTTGGAAGAAACATGGCTTGAAGATTGAATGGAGAGAAATCAATGTTCATGACGAAGAACTCTTCCATGAATTCGGTTTAGGGCACACTATTGGGCTCTTTCAATTTGAATCTACCGCCATGACCGGTCTTTGTGCTCGCCTTCATCCGATTTCTTCTTTCGATACGCTTGTGGATATCAATGCTCTTGGGCGTCCTGGGCCGTTAGAGAGCGGGATGACTGAAGATTATGTGAATAACTACCAAATGCTAAAAGAAAGAGGCGCTTATCTTCCTCCTATGCGTGATTATTGGAAATGGGTTGGACCTCTGGTAGAGGATACTCTTCATGTCATAATTTACCAAGAGCAAATTATGAAGATTGCGACGGATGTTGCGGGATTTAGTGCTCCGCAATCTGACGAAATGAGAAGAGTTATTGCTAAGAGTAAAGGTAAAGAAATTTTTGAAGAGATGAGAGAAAGCTTCCTTATGGGTTGCAAGAGCTATTCAGGGATGGACGAGAAGTCAGCTAAAAGACTCTTTGAGGACCTTTCCAAATACTCGCGTTATTCCTTTAACAAAAGCCACGCGACTGCATACACTGAGCTGGCTCTCAGGGAAATATGGCTAAAGAAACACTATCCCACAGAGTTTATGGCTGCTCTCTATGCTTGGACGGATAGCACAGAGAAGCGAGATATGTTTTTGGTGGAATGCAGAAGATTAGGAATTGAGATAAAACTGCCGGATATTAACCTTTCAGATAAGACTGTGAGTGTTGATGGAGATAGCATTATAATTGGCTTTGATGCTATTAAAGGAGTAGGCGAAGTTGCAGTAGAAGCAATTTTAAATCATAGGGATTCTGTAGGATATGATTCATTGGAGAATTTCCGAATGGAGATCCCAAGCCGGTCTTTGAACAAGACTGCTCTAAAGGCGCTTATTTTGGCTGGAGCGTTCGATATGTTGGGAGTGAATCGCAAAGTTGCTTCAGAAAACCTTGAATTGCTATCTGAATTGATCTCGCCAAAAGCGGCTGCTTTGGGGGACGAGAGGTTTGATCTCTTTTATCAGCCGGAGGGGGATTTTACCGATTCTGAAAAAGAAATTTTACAAACGAAGATGATCCCAGGTGTTTATAACGTATCTGCGTTGCCTAAGTTATATCCGATGATTTCCGCGAAAAATCTTAAGGAGCTAAGAGAAGAAGTGGCGGATTGCCGCGCATGTTTTTTGAGAGACATTTATGATAATCCTGTAGCGTGGGAAAGTGGTGAAAAACCCAAGGTCTTCATTATTGCAGAGGCTCCTGGGGCGGATGAAGTAAAAGAAGGCCGGCCATTGATAGGCAAGGCCGGTCAGCTTTTGTTTGAAGATTTGGCAAGAATTGGCATAAGAAGGCGTCAATGTTATATTACGAATGTTTTTAAGTGCAGACCAAGAGATAATAAATTGCCTGATCCCCCTCCTACTGAGTGTTATCGTTTTCTAGAAAAGGAGCTTGTTACTCTTCAACCTGGGTTAGTAATAGCTTTTGGGAATTCGGTAGTAAGATTTTTCAGAAAGAAGTCTGGGGGCATTCAGACTCTTAGTGGTAGCATTACTACTGAGATGGTATCGGATTCTTTCGTAGTCCCGGTTTTATGGTGTATCCATCCTGCTGCTGTGCTAAGGGGCGGTGTAAACCTGAAAAAGCGTGACTATGGGGAAAAAGGTCCATATTGGCTTAGAGCGATGGACCAAATAAAAAAGATTTGGGAGGAAAGAGATGAGTGACAAATTCAACCTGTTGGATGATTTGAGGAAGATTCATGCGACCTTTGCTTACCTGTCAGGCCTTGTAGCGACAGGCGAATCTTCTTTACAACCGAAACTCACAATGATTTTTGGAACTCTCATGGATGCTTTTTGCCTATTGGTCAATGGCAGTTGGGTTGGCGATGACAATCTAACAGAAAAAGAGGTTTTGGAAAAACTGTCTATGATTGCCGGGATTTTGGATTTCGATGGAGGCGTTCAAATGGAGGACATTAGAAGAATTGAAGTCAACGGGGAAAAAGAGGAGGAGGAGTAATGTTTAAGCGGATCATCAAAGAAGCTCCTGAGCAATATGGAGACAAAGATGAGCAGCTTAATCGCGCAAAACGATTTCTGATTGACATTGGAAATCTTGAGGATGAAGCAGCAGAAATTTCAGCCAGTATCCATTGGATAGGAACTAACCTTGCAGAGGCTAAGGCTCAAGAAGAGGCTGCTGAAAAGCGCCATAAGCTCATTAAAGCGTCGGTATGGTTGGACTATCGAGAGAGCAATATCCAGTTTCGTGAGAAAGCGCCTACTCAAGGTGACTTGGAAGCTATGGTGGAAAGAGATGAGGCTGTTGTTAGAGCCCATCGCGAAATGATAGAAGCAAAAAGGATTTCCGGGTACTGGAAGGCTGAAATGGATGCTGCCCAATCCAAAAGAGAAATGATAAAAATGTTCAAAAAAGAACTAGATCGTCAATTTGACATGAAAGGAGAGGAATCCTAATGGCGAAGAACCCGAAAAAAGGAGAGGAATTGGTTCGAGTATCTCCTCCTACGGTGGAATACGAGGACCCTTTTACCAATTATAATCCTGAAGATTATTCTTGGGCTGATGAGGCGGTAGAAGATATCGAGTCTCATATGGCGCCATTGGATGATACGGATGGATTGCGTTTCCGGCCAAAGTGGAATGGGGCGTATTATATCCGGTTTTTCCCGGTTGTTGGTAAAGAGAGCCCATTTGTGATCGTTGGGAATCACTGGAATGTCTATCCCGTTGAAGATGATTATAGCGTTCTTCCTTGTCCCAGAGCGAACCATAATCAGGATTGTGTTATTTGTTCTGCTTTCCAATGGGCTTTTGCGAATAAGTTCATCAAGCGCGATGATGCTGTTTGGAGGGGCGATAAGCAGGGTAGAGGCTCGATGAAGTGTATGCGCAAGGGTTATGCTCGGTGTTTTCTTGTGAACTTTGAGCCCGATGTCGGCGAAAGGGATTTGCCTGATCTTGGCGATGAGCCCAAGTTTGTGATTTTTGAGTTTCCGATAATGCTTGTGCAAAACATTATGAAGAAGGTCAAAAAGTTCAGAAGAGCTTATAAGACCGGTAAAATCAAAGACGGAGATTTCCATCTTGATGATCTTTTCCACCCCGACAAGGGCTTTCTAGTAAAACTCACTAAGAGTCCCGATATCACTTTCAACTGGGAGCTTGAGATCTTGTCGAAAAGAGAGTGGCCTATCCCCGAAGAGTTTAGGGACTTTGGGGCCTTATACCGCCTTTTTGACATAAAAAAACTTGTTCCCGATGACACTAATGACGACTTGATGAGAATTTTGCAGTTTCATCAACGAAGTCTTCCTGATTTTTTGATCAACTTCCTTTCACACCAGGTGGATCAAGTAGTTTCGCTTCCTGAAGGAAAAAATTTTAGGGCTCAATTTGAAGAAGATTGAGATTTCAACTACTTGACTCAACCCCGAGAATTCTCGGGGTTGTTTCCCCCGAGGTGATAACATCATGGTAGATGAATTTTTTGGGGTTAAGTTTTGTGAACCCGAGGAAGCTGTTGCAGAATTACAAAGGACTCATGATTTTTTGTATGGCTTGGTTTGTGAGAGAGTGATTCATAAGCTCTTGGAAGGAGGAGAAGTTTTTTACACTCAGACTGGCATTGATTATATCTCGGTTATCGATAAGGATTTGAATGTCGTTAACCAATATCACGGCGATAAGAGATTTCGCCAAGCGGCTAGTTTGTTGATCATGAAATACGAGGAGATGCTTGAAAGCAGAAAATTGGCTGCAATAAGGAAGGGAGAAGATGCCTGAAAAGGATTACGATCTTGATGAAATCTTAGGAGAGGAAAAGAAAGAAAGCCCATATCGTAAGATAGAGGAAGGCGTCTGGAGTGATATCAAGATGTGGATTCCTACTGGAGTGCCTTCTTTGGATTACGCAATAGGCGGTTATCGTAGAGGGTTTAAAGGAGGAATTCCTCACGGGAAAGTGATTGAAATATGGGGTCCTGAGTCAAGCGGTAAATCGGCCCTTCTTGACCATATTATGAGAGAAGCACTTGATATGGGCTTTACCGTTTTTCTTGGCGATGACGAGAAAAGCCATGAAGAAGAAAGGATGAAACAAATCGGGATTGATACTGATCATCTCAGGTTTGTAGAAAAACCTCCGAAGTATGATAAACACGGAGTATTGATTCCCGAAACAAAATATTCTCTGGAAGAATATTTCCAGAAATTTGAGGAAGGAGTAAAGAAAGTTGCTGCTGCCAGAATTGGGATACCGGTATTGGTGGCCTTGGATTGTCTGGCAAGTGTTGATACGCGTAGTCAGCAAGAAGTGGCCTATGATGAAGCAACAATGAAGACTATGATTAGCAAGGCAAGCATTATGAGCATGTTTTTTGGACGTTTTTGCGAAACAATAAGATCTCATAATGGTACGGTGATAATCGTAAATCAGTTGAGGCATGAAGTGGCGGGTTTTCTTGGCCCTAATGACTATTCTCCTGGGGGCGTAAGGAAGAATTATGAATATTCCTTGCGGATAAAACTCAATCAGGGAAGTTTCTTAAAGGCTGCTGAAGACCCGCTGAAAGAACATAGGGAAGAATTTCCTGTGGGGTTAGTTTGTTCCTTTTTGGTAAACAAAAATAAAGTAGGACCTCCACGAGGAAAAGGGAAATTTGTGCTCTATTTCGATGAAAGAGGGATTTGCCCATATCATTCATTTGCTTTGATGCTTATGGAAAGAAAAGTTTGGGAGGAAGATTGCCCATTTGAGAAGTCCGGGAGTTGGTTTAGCTGGGAAGGCGAGAAACTTGGGCAGGGAATAAAAGGACTAATCGCCAAGTTCGCCGAAGATCCTGAAATAATGCGTGAGATTGAACAGAATCTTTTTGGGGAAGAATGATGAAATGGGTATTCTTTTCAGATTTGCATTTGGGGGATTTTCAAGAGTTTGGCGAACTTGATCCTGATACCGGGCTTAACAAACGGTTTCTCTATGGGCTTGATGCTTTGAGGCAAGTTTTGGATTACTGTAAACAATTGAAAGAAGATAAAGCGCTCTTCTTTTTGGGGGATCTTTGGCATGATGGCAGTAGGATAAAGCCAGAACATTTTTGTGCTCTTATCGATCTCTTGGATTCTTATGAAGAAGATGTTCCCGCTACGTGTAGATTTTGGATGCCAGGGCAACATGACTATAGTCGGAGATCAGGTGTTTTTAATGCCATCAAGATGCTCAAAGGTCGGGTTGTGATTTTTGATCAGCCGGAAGTCTTGTATATGGGAAAAATGCTTCTTGTCGTTGTACCTTTCCGCTCTCCTATCGACGTACAACGAAAGGTGGTATCAGACATCAAGAAGACCGTTTCGCTTCAGAGAGACCAAATTGGGTTGGTTTTGGGGCATTTCCTTTTGAGGGAGATTTTGGATGCTGAGGGGCTTCCAAAAGAAATAGAGGCAATTTCGTTGAAGGAACTTCCAAAAGCTTCCGGTTATGTTTTTGGAGATTATCATCGGAGTGTTTGGATTGAGCAGAAGAGAGTTCTTTCATTGGGGTCTTTGATTCATCTTAATTGGGGAGATTGTGGCAGACCTCAAGGAAGATTTGGAATTTTTGATCCGGATAGATTTGAATGGGCTTTTCAAGAAGTTGAAAATATCCCGAAGTTTGTTGATATTCCATATGGTGTTAAATTTCCGTACGATTTTTCTTCTCTTAATTATTATCGGATTCACGTTAAGGATCAGAAGGACTGGGATAAGCTTAGAGCTGAGCTTGATTCGGAGTGGAAAATAAGACCGGTTTTTGATCACGAAAGCAAAGTGACCAAGAGTAGAATAGAAACTTCTCTTTTGGATTACACAAGCACTCCTCAAAAGGCTATTTCTGTATATTGCGAATATTTGGAAAGAAAAGACATGCTGGAGAAAGGATTAGGTTATGTTGAAGATTAGATCTTTGCACATAAGAAATTTCTATAGGATCGAAGAAGCAAACCTTGTTTTTGGTGATATGAAACATTGTCTTGTCCGCGGTGAAAACGGAGCAGGCAAAAGCTCTATTTTTGAAGCGCTTAGTTGGGGGTTGTTTGGACAAACAGCAAGAGGAAGAAAAAATCCAGGTGATTCCGTATTACGGCCGAATAGCAGAGGGCCAGTTTTCGTAAAGGTAGAGATTGAATACAATAAATCAGTCTATGAAATAACGAGGGCAAGGAAAGCGGCTTTTGACGGCGATACGGTTGCGCAAGGCGTTGAAGCTTTTCTGCTGGTGGAGAAATGCGGATCATCAAAGAAGCGATATGACTTGAGAGGTAAAGATACGGCGGAAACTGAAGCGGTAATAAAAAATCTTATCGGAATGGATTTTGAGACGTTTTCCCGGACTGTTTACTTTCCGCAAGAAGGAGTTCTGCCATTTGGTCAACTTTCCGATAAAGTCTTAAAGGAATTTTTTCTTGAGAAATTCTTGGAGGTGGGATGGGTTGCGGATGCACACCAAAAAGTAAAACAGGATAAACAAAGAATACGAGGCGAGCTTGACCATATTAATATGGTGAACTCGTTTTTAACTCAGCAATTGGAAGAAGAAACAGCTAGTTACGAAAGTGCTTGCCAAAAGCATGATGAAGAAGAAAGCAAAAATAAAGAATCTTTGAAGAAGTTGGAAGCTGACCTTGTTGCGACTTCTAATCTTTTGGAGGATGCCAGAAAAGAATTAGCAAGAGTGAAACAGACTCGTGACTTGTTTGTAGAAAAAGAGAATAAAATAAGAGAAGAACTTGACAACTTAAGTTTAGAGTTGATCGAGTATGAAAAAGAGATAAGAGCGGTTCAGAGTCGCTCTGAACGCCTTCAATATGGCTTAACTGTGGATGAGGACAAGGCGGACAAAATTCTTGTGGAATATAAAGATCTTTGCGATAACCCTACAAAATCAGTTTGCCCTGTTTGTAAGAGGCCATTTGGTGAGGATATTCATACCCGACTTGTAGGGGAAACGCACACCAAATTGGAATTACTCAAAGAAGCTATTCTTAAAACGAAAGATGAGATTGCTGAATGTGATAATAAGATAGCTCGTCTTACGAAGAAAAAAGAAAAGGCGGAAAAGAAAATTTCCGCTTTGAAAATTTCGTATGAAACCCTGAAGGAAGAAAGCAATTCTGTTGAGTACGAAAGTCTTTTGTTGAAAGTAGCTGAACTAGCGGGTAAAAAAAGAGAGAGAGAGATAGCCTTTAAGGCGGCTGATAAATGGGTTAATCCATATAAGCAATTGAAGGAAACGCTATTGATAAAAATCAATGAAAAGAAGAAGAAAAAACAGGAAAATATTATTGCGCAATCGAGACTTGAAAAGGAACTTGAAACGGTTACTTTTTGGGAGTTGGGATTTTCAACTCAAGGAATTCAAAGTTTTCTTCTTGAGTCTATAACACCGTCGCTTAATGAGAGGCTTAATTACTATTTGAAGATTCTCACTGGTGGTGTTTTGACTGCTAATTTTGATACGGTGACTAGACTCAAAACCGGGGAGTACCGAGAGAAGTTTCGTTTTCACGCAGAGAGTAAATTTGGGGCTGATCATTATTCTTTGCTTTCGGGAGGAGAGAAGAAGAGGTGTGACATAGCAGCCGCTCTCTCTTTGGCGGATATTAGAAGATCCAAAAGTGATTGTAATTTGATCGTTTTGGATGAAGTTTTTACCGGTCTTGATTCGGAAGGAGTGAAGGATGTAGTAGAGCTCATAGAAAAATCATATTTACACAAGACTGTTTTTGTGATATCTCACCAAGAAGTGGATGAGACGTTTTTCAACACTGTTTTAAGAGTCGAAAAGAAAAATGGAAGGACATTGATAAAATGAGACTTACCGATTCCGAAATCAGAAAACCATATTTGGAAGAAGAAAAGGCTGTACAGAAGTATGGCTTTACCCCTGAGTTAATTGAGGATATTTACAAACCATATCCCGATGTATGGATTAAAAGATTCATTCGGTCGGCGCCATGGTACAAACAAATTGAGATATGTAGAGCGCTTTATGCTCACGACAAAATTTCAGTGAGATCCTGTAATGGTGCAGGAAAGAGTTGGACGTTGGCTGCGCTGTCTCATCATTTCTTTCAATGTTATCATGACAGCAAATTCCTTACCACTGCGCCTACAATTAGACAAGTGAAAAAGGTGCTCTGGGCTGAAATAGGAAAACAGCATCAAGTTCTTTGCCAGACCGTAGCAAGACCGGGAGAGCTTCTTCAGACTGAATTAAGGGATAGTCCCAGTCATTGGGGACTTGGCTTTTCTACAGATGAATCAGACAAAGTTCAAGGATACCATGAACTCAATATGCTTCTGATTTTTGATGAAGCAAACGGTATTCCGAGAGAGATTTACCAAGCCGCTAAGGGGCTTACAACTTCAAAAGGCAATAAAGTGGTTTTAATAGGGAACCCAACAGCGCCTAATACTTTCTTCCACGAGACTCAGACGGGTGATCAACCTGGGTACTACCGGATTCATATTTCGGCTTATGATATTCCCAACATAAAGGTCAATTCCAAAGGGGAATATTATGAACCTCGTCCTTTGCCGTATCCAAAGCTTTCCAGCCTTGCTTGGATCAATGATATGTTGAGTACTTATGGGAGAACTCATCCTGAAGTAGTTTCTCGTGTATATGGCGAGTTTCCGGCAAGTAGCAGCCATCAACTTATAAGCGATGAATTGATTGCTTTAGCGTTGGAAAAAGGAGCGTTGTTGAGAAAAATCACGACCAAGATGCAGAATGCTGAGGAAGTGGTTCCTGCTGAGATGGTGAGAGATTTACAGAAGGCAATGAGAAGATAGTCCTATTCGATATTTTGTCGAGAAAGGCATAGGAGTAAAAAATGGAGTACATTGAAAAGGATTGGCGGTCTGTAGAAGCTTATAATTATCTTAATGAACAAGAGATGCTGGAAAAGTGGGCTCGTCTTGTCTGGGAGAGGGGGGGGGAGCAAGCTATTGAGATAGGGTGCTATAAGGGCGCTTGTTCAATACTTCTTTCGCAATTTTTTTGTGTGGAAGCAATTGACTTGTTTGGGGACCCGACTCCTGGAAGACATCGTGAAAATATTGGAAAGGTGAGTTTATTGGATCTGGTTGACAATCTTCAAAAGCATAATTGTCTTGACAGAGTTTTTCCTACTGTAGGAACAAGTTCAAGACTTAAGAACGCTCCATTTACTTTTGATTTTGCTTTTATTGATGGAGATCATGATTATGAGGCTGTCAAAAATGACTTTATAAATATTGAGCCGTGTATGGTTGGGTCTGGAATGATTGTGTTTCACGACTATAAGAGGCCGACTGTCTTTGAAGGAGAGGAACGCAATCCCGGTCAAGAAGGGGTGGAAATGCTTGTTCAAGAGATTCTCTCACGGAATAAGTGGGTAGTTTACCAACATTATGAAGGCCAAGTTGCTATTGTGAAAAGGGGCTGGTATTGAAAGAAAAATATCTGGTTGCTGTTACGAGCGGGTTTCAGGAGCGCTTTAAATATTTTGTGAAATCGTTTAAGGAAACTATTGATATAAGCGAATTACGTCTTCTCGTACTAATAAACGATGATCCTAACCCGTATCTGGGGATTATTGGGGATCAGATTCCGGTTTTTACCGTCCATTCATTTGGTAAGAGCCCAAAATGGGGCAATGAATTGGAGCACGAGAGAATTCGTGTAGTGGCTCCATATTGTGATGAGGAAACGATCTATATGAATTTTGATGATGACTACGCCGTTAATCCATATTGGTTTAAGTTTCTGAAAGATATTTTTGAGAAATACGACAAAGTAAATTATCTGACGTTAATTGATTGGAAGGCTGAGGAGTTCCCCAATAATGTGTCAAAAGGCCCGGAAAAACTAGGAAGTTACACTTTTAATAGGATAAAGGTTCACATGTGGGGTTCATTTTTTGCTCGATGGCGAGAGCTTTATCCAAATTTGTTGGGCTTTTTTGAACATAGAGATCTTAGTAAGCAAGAATTTGACGTTGATTTTTGCCATTGGTTTCACAATACTTGCTATAAAGGCGATCCTCAAATCTATCAATTAAAGAATCTTTCTCTACTACAACACTGCAATTTTGGGAGCACTGTCGTACGGAGAAGAGGAAGTGCTTTTGCCCACGCTTATGGCGATGGATTTGATCCATATTGTGATCCTTTTTATTTGAGTGAACTCAACAGATCCATTGTAGGTTGAGGGAAATGGAGTGAAAACGATTTATCTGAATATTGATCGTCAATCGGTAACTCCCAAGAAGGTTGAAAGAGACATTCTTGGAGGAACTGAGAGATTTTTCCTTTTGTGGAAGAAACATTTACAAGAAATCGGATATTTTTGTTTTTCTCCTCCTGAAGATAATGGAAGCGGGTTTTACGATCTTGTTATTCATAGCAATGTTCCAACGCCTCCTGTGAATGCAACTAAGTCTATACTCTGGGCCGGCTCTTGGCATGCAGGAGGATATTTGGGGTGTGATGTTACGATTTGTAACTCGCCGTTTTTTAAGGAACAAATGAAATGGGATAAGGCATTGGTGATACCGGCTCCCTTTGATGAAAGAATTCTGACTTACCGCCACAGTTTGCACCTTCCTGGAGTCATTGTGTCGAATAGTAATCCAAATCGTTATTATGGGCATATGCTAAATATTTGTGCTATGCTAGAAGAAAAACAAGTGAGTTTTGAATGGCGATTTACAGGTGGTAATAGACTCTATTCAGATGAGTTTTCTGAGCCAACGACGTTTGGTAAAGAGAGTAAAAGGTTGAAGTATTATGGGCCTGTTCCCAGACAAGAAATGCTTGGTATTTTGACTTCTGCTCATGTATGGGCCTATCCGAATTTTACAGATAACTCAGAAACTCTTTGTGTGGCTGCGATGGAAGCTTTAGCTTTGGGAATACCGACGCTTCTTCCAAAAAGAAAATTATTTCTAATGATGTACCCGGAAGCGGACTTGTGTTCTAATGAAAGAGAAATGATGGAGAAGATTCTCTATTATTTTGAGCATGGTCAACGTTGGGATACGGATATGAGTAGATATTCTTCGCGTGTAATATTTCCCCAATTAGATGAGGTAGTAAAAACTTTGATAGGATTGCCGGATGATACAGAATCGAGAGCCAATTGAAGTTTACTCAAACGAGCTCATTGATGCTCTAAGAGAAAAGGTTTTCAATAGTAACGATCCACCTGTGGTTGGGATCGAAACAGGAACCTATCTTGGCACTGGTTCAACTAGGGCCATCTTGGAGGCTCATTATGGCTCTAGGATGAAAGATTTTCCGTTTCATCTGCATACAATTGAGGGGAATAAGGCTGCTTATACGACTGCTAAGGGGCATTTAAAGGACGAAAAAAGAGTCACTGTTTATCATGCTTTGACTCTTTCTCGGAGAATTATAAACAACTTCATTTTGAACGATACATTTCTTTTGGAGGAAGATAAATATCCTCAAATATTAAAAGATTGGGTGGACGGGGCCGATCCGCGACGGGTTTATATATCTGAAGTTTCTGAGGGATGTACCGGCAAGGGAATTCCTGAAAATCTTCTTCCACAATTGATCGAGAAGTACAAAGATCAGAAAATATTATTTTTTTTGGATTCTTGTGGTGGAATGGGATATCTTGAGTTTTTGACCGTATGGAAAGAAATGGGTGATAGAGAATACTATCTTTGTACAGATGATATAAACCATGTTAAACATTATCGGACCATGAAATTGATTGAAGGTAATGAGGATGGCAAATGGCAAATTCTATGGACAAATGCCAGAGTGGTAATTGCTAAACACTTGTCTGCTCCTGCAACGGGTGTTTTTATGGACCAAGAAGTAATAAAAAGGATGTTGGAAGTTAATTCAGAAAAAACAATAGCTCAGAAGGATTTTCCAACAACAGATGTTTTTATGGCTCAAGAAGCAATAAAAAACGTCTTGAAGGGTAGCCCAGAAAGAGCAATAGTTCAGAAGTCCCTTCCAAAACTTTCTGTGATAATGCTTGCAATGCAACAAATAAAGATTACGAAGGATTGTCTGTGGTGGCTGAGAAAGACAACGGCAAAATACCAGATTGAACTGATTGCAATAGTTAATGGAAAATTTCCGGATATGGTTACAACTATCGAAGAAGTTATGACAGGCGTTGATGTAACTATAATTGTGAATAATAATAATAGAGGTTTTATTATTCCCAATAACATTGCAATCAATTATGCCAGGGGAGAATATTTCATCTTATTGAACAATGATCTATATCTTCATGATGGGGCTTGGTTTGATAAGGCGCTGGAGAAGTTGCAAGATCCTAATGTGGCTTTTGTTGGATTTTTAGGGGGAACATGCTTCTTACGACATAATACCGGATATGGAAGGGGACCTGTTCCCCAAGAGTTGAATAAAAGAGAACCTGAGTTTATTGAAGGATCTGCTCTTATAGGAAGAACAAAAGACGTACTCAAGTATGGACTTTTTTCCAATGAGTACCTTAACTGCTATTACGAAGATAGTGATATGGCTCTTCGGTATAAGCAGATGGGGAAAAAACTTGAGTTGATAGAGACTCAATTTAACCATGTGCGGCAAGCGGAAGCTAATCTTTTGCCTAACGGATTTGTTTCTCAAAGTCTGGAACATAACAAATCAATTTTTCTTAAAAGGTGGGGACAATATCTAATGAAGAGAAAGTTCCATAACAGGATTGTGGTGAGGATGGCATCTCTGGGAGGGGGAGACATACTTTGTATGACTCCTGCGTTGGAAGGTCTTAGGAAAGATCACCCTACGGCGGAAATTATTGTGAAAACGGATTGGCCTGATGTTTTTGTAGGGAATCCTTATGTAAATGAGGTTTGGGAAGCTGACCGAGACCACGGAGAAAAGATAGATCGCTATGAAGATATCATGCCAAATTATTCAGGTCCTGAAACTATTGCCAAAATGACTTGTGATCAATTAGGTACAAAGCCAAAGTCATATCGGCCGCAATTCTTTTTGACTGATATGGAGAAGGAAGTAGCAAGGGCTTTAGTTGAGAAGAAAAACTCGAAAGATTTACCTGTTGTGGTTTGCTCTCTTCTTATGGATAGAATTGATTGGCAAGGACGTAATTATGTTCTTGACAAAGTTGCAAAAATAGTGTATAGTCTAAAGGAAAATGGTTACTTCGTAATAGAAGTAGGAAAAAATATCCAATCGTCAAAGAAGGCGAATATGGATCTTGTTAATCAGACGACTTTTCGAGAGCTTGCTGCAATAATATATCAATGTGATTATTTTATTGGCATTGATAGTCTTCCGATTCATTTCGCACAAGCATTTTCTAAACCGATTGTGGGGTTATTTGGCGCCACGATGCCATTTTCGAGGCTAGTGAGTCGTCATCATGTAAAGATAGTGCAACAAACTCATTTACCCTGTATTTACTGTTATCATAAGCGGGGGATAAATGATATAAATAAGTGTCAAATAAAAGAAAAGGAAAAATGTATGACTACACTCTCACCATATCAAGTGATCCAGGCTTTTCTTGAGCTGGCTGAGGAGGTCAAAAATGCGAAAGCTTGAGAGAGAATATCTCTCTATCCATGGATATATGGTGGATCAAGAGCTTGAGGCCCTTGATCGTTGGGCGGATGAAGTATGGCAGAGGGGCGGCGCTAGAGCGGTGGAAATAGGATCATGGCATGGAAGAACCACGATATTACTTGCGCGGTATTTCACTGTTCATGCGATAGATTTGTGGGGGAATATTGAAGATGGAACAAAAAACCCAGAATTGATAGGCAAGTACTCTTGGCCTGGTTTCATTGAAAATGTTGTCAAAAGAGATCTTTTGGTGGGGGAAGATCAGAGGATTTATCCTGTTTGCACGAATAGGCAATATTTGCATGAGATTAAACTGAAGTTTGATTTTGCCTTTGTGGATGGGGCGCATGACTATGAAAACTGTATATTGGATCTTGTGACATGCGCAAAATATTTGAAGAAAGGAGGATATCTTGTGGCACATGATTACAAGAGAGAGGGCTATCCCGATTTTATGCCTGGGGTGGATCGCGCAGTTGATGAGATGATTGGCAATGGCTGGAAAGTCTATGAACACATAGAAGGCATTATTGCATTGAGGAGGTAAAATGGGAGTGAAGATAGATCGTATTGGAGAAAGGCATGGGAGCCTTACTATTATTGATGAACTTGAACCGAATCCAAGAAGAAAAACAAAAGCAAGACTGTTTTTGGTGAGATGTGATTGCGGTAAGGAAATGAAATGGGAGATCGGGAGGTTTCAACGCAATGTTTCATGCGGTTGTAAAGGAACGCCTTGGAAAAAAAGAAGAACGACTATTCCTAGAGAAAAGTTTGTGAAGATAGTGCAACAAAGGAGAAAAGAGTGGCTTAGCCGTCCTTTCATAGAGGATGTCTATTAATGTCAAATAAATCAGCTAGAGCAAAAGGAAGTTTGTTTCAGAAAGTTGTAATGAAAGCTTTTGCTAAAGCTTTTGATTTGGTTGAAGAAGAAGATATTCGATCTTCAGTGGGAAGAGAAACTGGAGCAGATGTAAAGCTCGTTTCTCTAAAAGCAAAAGATCGAGTTGGGCTAGCGATAGAGTGCAAGAACAGTCGCACTCTTAACATTTTTAGAGCGATAGAGCAAGCGAGAAAATACCGCACAGGAGCCCTTGAAACGGAAGCGGTAGTATTTAAAAAAGGATCAGTAGGTCCAAATACTACGTATATTTGCATTCCTCTTGATCATTATCTCAGACTGAGGAGGCGCCTGTACGTAGAGTTTGATTAACCCCGAGAATTCTCGGGGAAGACTTGAAAAGTGAATAAAAAGTGAATAAAAACAGGCTAAAATATCAAGTACCTCAAATTCATTCTAGACAATTTCTTGGCTCTTTTTCGAGAGCAAGGTCTTTTTACGTACAAAGGAGAAAACAATGAGAATCGCGATCTTTATTGACGGTGATAACCTTTTCTACACACAACGGGATTTTCTTAAATGGAGAATTGACTTCAAAAGATTTCTCGATTATTGGGCAACTGAAGGAAAGGTGGTTGAAGCAAGCTATTATACCGGTCAAGAAAAGGAGGAATCTGAAGGAAGAGAGGGATTTCTAAAAAGTTTAGCCTCATTGGGTTACAGGATAGTTAGAAGGCCTGTTAAGGAAAATGTTCTCAATGGCACAAGAAAAGTGAATTTGGACACTACTATCGTAAGAGATATTTGTCTTTCACTTGATGGTTTTGACTTTGCGGTTATTGTTACAGGTGATTCTGACTTTGATTGTATTTTGGAGACGCTTAGGCAAAGAGGAAAAAATTATCAAATTTTTTCAACTCAAGGTTGTGTTGCGAATGAATTGAAGCAAACTGCCGGCATGTATTATAAAGATCTCATGCAATATCGAAATCAATTTGAATGGGTAGGAGGCCCAGCTCTTTGATTCCTTCGATTGAAAGTGTTTTAAAGCAGGTTAAGGATTTACTTGAGCCGTGGCCTGACTTGAAGGACAGGCTCGATGGGGCTTTCTTATCTCATGATCGTGAATTAACCGTTCAGATACAGAAAGCTATGGCTCAGATTGCTCTTTCTTTTTATTCTATTCTTAGAGTGAAAGCTGATTCGCTTCATCAAGAGCCTGATTGGAGGGCCAATATCCGTTTTATAAAAACACTAGAAAGACTTTACCGGAATTATCAGAAGGTCACTGAGGCAATTAAGACTCAAGATCTTCAAACATTCATCCAAGTAATAGAGAGGATTCAGGACCAGATTCAACACGCTATCAATACAATGATTGAGCTTAAAAAGGAGCAAGTTGACGATCTGGAAGCAATGACAAGAAAAAAGGAGAAAATAAAGGAAGAAATGCGGACGAATAAAGAGAGAATGAAAGAGTGGAAAAAATGGGCAAGAGAAAAAGCTAACGTTGAATTGGAGGATTTGTCGCGAGAGGAACTTTATAATTTACTTAAAAGCAGATATCAAGAAAGATTGAAGGAAGGAGGAAAGCTATGATTTCTATAAGGCGTTTCCTGGTAGATTTAATTGTACATCTATACCTTCTGGCTCCAAGACACGGAGGGGACAACAAATGATTCTGACTAGTGCTGAAATCAAACCGAGACTTCATGAACTCTTGTCGCCAGTGGACCCTGATCAAGAGGACCTCTTGGAGGGTGGGGCCTATGATTTGCGTGTCGGGGAGTGTCGTATTGTTGATTTCAAACGAGCCCACCCCTGGATCTGTCGCGACTATCAGCTTATTCCTGAAGCGTGGAAATATGCCCCACACACTAGCAATGGGCAAGAGGTATGGGGCACTATCTCTGACCGGTATATGCTTTTGACTACCGTTGAAGAGATTCACATGCCAGCCGATCTCCGCGGACTCATATTCCCTAAGATGGCGCTGGTCTCTTGTGGACTTCAGTTACTTGTGTCTGCGGTTGCACCGGGCTATCACGGAAAACTAACATTTGGGTTAGTTAACCACGGTATTCTGGCTTATATCGGGAAAAATGCCCGTATTGCCTCGATTGTCTTTGCAAGACTTACTGGTCAGGAGAATAACCAGAATGCGTAGTCCTATCGGGTTTTTCGGAGGAAAAGGAAATATGGTGAA
>DYKD01000165.1 GCA_020722765.1 Brevinema andersonii
GGTGGGTCAATTTTCGACTGCAATAAGTGGGTCAGAATTGGACTGCCATTCACAGCCTTCATCTTTTCTTTAAAAAGAACTTTTCAAATTCTGGTAGATATGAAGGTATCTCTGGTAATTCTTTTCATATACTTTAAAGTTTCCAGATTGAGGAAATACCCTCTCCTTTAATTTTACCATTTTCTCTGTTGCCTCTTCAAAATTTTTAAAGACCTTGCTGCCAATTCCAGCCAAGATTGCTGCACCCAGACAGGCAGATTCAGGCTCTTTCAAGGTAATAACAGGTTTCTGGATTGTATCGGCCTTAATCTGGCACCAAAGTTTTGATTTTGCTCCGCCACCTAAGGATCTTATCTCCTTCACCTTTATCCCTAAGTTCTCTAATAACTTGATATTTCCTTTTAACATGTAAGCGATTGCTTCCATTATCGAGCGAATGAAATGAGCTTTGGTATGGTTAAGAGAAATACCAAAATATACACCCTTAGCAGAAGGATTAAATTCTGGACAGGCTGCTCCGCTTAAGTGTGGTAACATTATTAATCCTTCTGAACCAGGAGCAATCTTCTCCGCCTTTCCAGTCAAAATATCATAAACATCAGTCCTCTTTTTCTTGGCTAACTTTACTTCCTCTTGGCAGAATTCATCGCGAAACCACTTTAAAACCATGCCCGCTGTCTGAGACCAGGGGAGAAGAAAATATCTATTTCTAACAGCATGATATTGGCAGGGAACCCTTCCCTGTGGGTCAAAGATTGGTCTTTTGATAGTGGCACATATAGCAAGAGCACCACCAGTCATCTCCGTAATTATCCCGGGTTTTATATTACCGGCTCCAATCGAGCCAGCCGCATGATCAAAGGCTCCCGTAACTACGAGGGTGCTAGCAGACAATCCCGTTTCCTTAACTGCTCTTTCCGATAACCGAGAAACGATCTTTCCCGATTCCATCAGGGTAGGAAGAGAATCGGATGAGATACCAATAAATTTCAAAATATCATCCCACCACTTCCTTTCTCTAATGTTAAAGATTAAGGATGATGAAGCTACTGAACCCTCAGTAACAAATCTCCCCGTGAATTTATAGGCAAGCCAATCCTCAACCAAAAGATATTTAAAAACTTTCTTAAAAATACTATGCTCATTTCTCCTTATCCACAAGATTTTGGTGGCTGGCCAAGTAGAAATAATCTCCGGCTGACCGGTGACCTGGTAGGTTTTCTTAACTCCAAATTCCTTTCGAATAATCTCTGCTTCCCTTTTTGAACGATTATCAAGCCAGACAATTGCTTTTCTTAAAGGATTCCCTTCCTTATCTATGCAGACCAAAGTCTCCCCCTGTGAGGAGATGGCCAAGGCCTTAATCTTCTTGGGTTCAACCTTACTTTTTCCTAAAATCTGTTTGATTACCTTCTTCGTTGCTTCCCAATAGATATAAGGATTTAATTCCACAAAGTCAGACTTTGGTGTCTCTAAATTATACTCATAGATTCCTTTAGCAATCGATTTTCCTTCTTCATTGAAGAGAACTCCCTTTATCGCTGTAGTACCCGCATCAAGACCGAGTAGATATTTCATTTTCTTGAATTGCAAAGTTCGGATAATATCTTTGTAGCTTTATTCACAATCTCCTCGCCTGTACCTTTAGCGACAAAACTGTGGAATCCTGTCCAGACTTGGTAACCGCCCAGGTCAAAGGCCTCTTTATCGGGAATATAGCCGATGTAGTCATTGGCAAGGTTTACGATGTAGGTATACCGAAAAGGAGAATATCTCTTTATTAAGATACCCAATTTTGTAAAAAGTTCTCCGGGTACTCCCACTAACGCTATATCGCCAATAGCTATTACCTGAATCCAGGTTTTGCGTTTTTCACCCTGATGTTTGGTAAGCTCCTTTCTCATCCTTCTGAATACATCAATAATTGGTTGAGGGTTAGTTGTTCGTTTCTGACAATAATAAGAGACTGCCTTCTCCTCCTTTTCCTCGTCAAATTCTCTCACTTCATATTCAACCTCCTTCTTTATTGATACTAAAGAAGCAACTTCTCTTTCTTCAGCATAAGGTAGAGATTCTTTAACCGCATTTTTAATTCTTAATATTTTTTCCTCTGTAGTAAGAAGCCCTGCCCATGAAGCAATATCATGGGTAGAACCGAAAGCACCAGGGAGAAATATTACTGTTGCCCCAAGTTCCTTTTCCAACTCTTGAGCTGCTAAACCATAGAAACCAGGAGAGCGCCTATTAGATTGAACTGCTCCAATGTTATGGGTGGAATGATTGAAGAGAATTGTCTTTATTTTATCTTTCTCTTTAAATAGGACAACCGGTAAATCCGGGTCAAAAGGTCCTGTCGGTCTTAAGGCATCCTCTTGGGGGCCGGTCCAATAAACTGTATTATCCTTTAGCAAAAGCCGACTGTTTTGACCGACAGTAGATTCCTGACCTAACCAGAAATACATCTTGGATTCTTTGGCTTTTTTCAATTTCTTCATGGCACCACCAACAGCAGAAAGAATAGCATCCTTTAGATATTGGCAAAAAGTTTCGTCCCTCTCATATCCATGGATGCTGACAGTTGAGGGAGCATGATGGGTATGAGTGGAGCAAATTAGGATATTTTCAAAAGGGATACCAAACCTCTCTTCTATCTTTCTGCTAACTTCATCAAGAATATCGCGATTTACCATTAAAACATCACATGAGATTATACAAACCTTAACGTTCCCTTCTATGACTATCGCCGAGGCTCTGAGTTTACCCTCTTCTCCAGAAACAAATCTGGGGAGAATACCTCCAGCAATAACCATAGAATCATCACCCAGAATTTCTGCTGTGGCCGAAGCCACCTTTATATTTTTCATTTTTGCCTCCTTATGCCCTTATGACTATCCAAAAATAATCTTGTTGATCCTTTCATCCTCAAAGATGCTATCATCAACTAAATCTGGCTTAGAACTCTCCA
>DYKD01000166.1 GCA_020722765.1 Brevinema andersonii
TTCAAATGAATGGGTTCATGTTGTCTGCGTATTTGATGAAAAAGACAACGGGATGAGGTTATATATAAATGGTACTCTTATGCCAGGTGGCGCGACATCCAATCCTTTTCCCGCTGGTGCTTCAGTATTGAGAATAGGTGCGCAGTTAAACGGCATCCGGTATTTCAAAGGTAAGATAAAAGGTTTTAAAATCTACGATAAGGCTCTGACGCAAGAGGAGGTACTTGAAAACTATCAGAAGTCTGCAGAAAAATCCTTTTCTCTCAACATTCCCCTGCCCAAAATGGTCTCTGAGGAAAACTTAAGGAAGTTAACTCCTATCATCATTGAAGGAGAGGATTTTGTTTTAACAAACACAGAATCAGGATTGAGAACAAATCCTAATTTCAGTGGTGGAAAAGCGCAAACTGTGGGGAGGGAATATCTACCACCGGACACAAAGGTCCCGAACAAACTGACAAAAGGATTCAATGTTCCCAAAGGTAAATACTGGATCTTCCTGAAAGGTTACTGCTCTCAAGCAAATCTTCGGGCATATAAAGTTGAGATAGATGGGGCCTCGGTAGAAAAGAAAGCGCCGATAAACCTCCTTCCATATCGCGGGAATGTAGACCCGCACGAAAACTCGCACAAGTATCATCTGCTTTATCTGGGAGCGATTGGGGTTGAAAAAAGTCCGGCGGTAATAACAGTACAATCTCTGGGCTTCACTGGTGCGGTTGACTGTATCTATCTTTTACCGATAACGGAGCGGATAATTGCAAAGATGAAGGAAATGCCTGAAAAGGGCACAGAAAAGACGGTGGACATAGGAACATTTAAGGTAGATTTGAGTCCGGAATACAAGGGGCTTGACCAGGGCAGGCTGAACGACTTGGTGCGGATGCAGACTCCTGACATTACAAATCTATTTTCTTATTCCATAGATGCTTCTTATGTCAAGAAAGAAAAAGAGTATATCCAGCCGCAGATTTCAGAAGCATTTGCTTTCAAGGAGATAGAAGGTAAACCCTTTCGCTACGCCTTTCCCCCTGGCAACATGGACCGACTTATTGACAGCAAAACAGGCTCAGATATTTTAAAGAAGGATTTTATTTTTACCTGGGATAGTTTTGACCTTGATTTCCTTAAAAAGATTGATGAACTTGGTTATCCATTTACCTGTATAGAGGAGGAAAGATGCGGTTTCGGTGCCTACAAAAAAATTTATGCACGTTCTCTTCAACCCATACCGGACGACCAGATGGAAGAAGTGCGAAAACTAAAACACTTTATGGGATTTAACCTGAGGGAAAGTGTTGGTGGTGTAACGAGTTTAATAGACGATGTTTATCGTCACTATAGGATACTTGATCACAAGATGAGATGGGGCTCTGAAGGATACTGGATTATGAAGCAACACGCCAGGAATCTTCCCAAGACCAAGGAAGAAGCATTTGCAACTGAAAGGGATTGCCGAAAATGGCTGATAGGCACTCTTGGCAGAAAAGTTACTGAAATGACAACAGAAGCTCTCCCTCATCTAATCTGTCTTACCGACAGGGAGGCGGTTAGTCTGCTAACCACCGAGATAGGTTCTCCGGCGATATTCTATCAGTACCTTACTTCTGCGACAAGAGGAGCAGCCAGGCAGTTCGGATTACCCTGGGGACATTACATCGCCCAGTATGGGGGGAACTCCTACCAGGATGGAAAACAATATGGCAGCTGGGGTACGGGCGATAGGTGGAATCCTTTTGGTGGCTTATCTCTTTCTTTACTAAGGAGGGCATTTTACTTTTCCTACATCTCCGGTGCTAATGTATCTATTCCTGAGGGTATGTCCGGAACGGCCCTTTTGATTTCACCCGGCAACAACATCAATTATCTTAATCCGAGGGGAAAAATAATTAAGGAATGGCGTGACTTTACTCTGAAGCATCCTGACAGGGGAGTTCCGTTTACGCCTTGCGCTATATTGCTTGACCCGGTAGAAGGATGTGTTAGCCCTAACCAGTGGACACCCAGGGAGCATTCATGGCAGTTCCTTTTTCCCTACGAAAAACAGGATTATATGGCTGATAAGTTCTTTGGGACAATCTGGCCCGGAACCTTCTGGAGCACTTTAGATAGGTTCTTGCCGCCAAAGGATAAGGAAGAGGAATACTACAAGAATCAGGATGTCAACCTTTACTATCGCGGCCCTTTTGAGCTTATGCGCCAGCAATCGCATCTGGTCAATACACCTTATGGTGATGTATTTGACATCCTTGTAAGCC
This sequence comes from Brevinema andersonii, assembly GCA_020722765.1. Lineage (GTDB taxonomy): Bacteria > Spirochaetota > DYKD01 > DYKD01 > DYKD01 > DYKD01. The sequence goes on from DYKD01000166.1 coordinate 2,259, forward strand.
AGAAACTATCCCAGGAGGTGCTCAACTCCTATAGCGTTGTTTTCCTGCTGGGCAAGATAAGGATGGATAAAACGCTAAAAGCAAGACTGATGAACTATGTGCGAGAAGGCGGAAAGATTGTTATGACCACCTATCACACGAAAAACTTCAGCAAAAAAATCCTGCCGGTAGTAAAAGGGAACAAAGATACTTTTGAAAAGAATTACGGCAAGGGAAAGGTGTTTGTAATAAACAGCGAGTTTCTGATGGATGAAAAGGGTAATATTGTCCCATTCCTGTCAGGAGCCCTTCATTCCATCATTGACCCGCTGATTCCTTTTAAGATTACCAAGATAAAAGGCGGCGAGAATGACCCGGATTATTCCAGAGATATTCCCGGGATAGAGAATGCGCCGGTTCAATACCTGATGAGCAGGAACGAAAAAGGCTGGGTGATCACCTTAATCAACAACAACGGCGTGCATGAATCTGATAAGCAGTTATCTCCGATGATGGTTTATCCCAAAGGTGAAGTAGAAATAGAGGTAACCTACAAAGGGAAGGCAAGCAAAGTAATAGACTGGCTGAAGGATGAAGAGGTAAAGATTAAGGGAACAGGCAAATGGACAAGCCTACGTCTGACCATCCCGCCGGGGCATATCCGTATCCTTGAATTTGTCACCGGCAAGGTAAGTCCTCAGTGAAGTACGT
>DYKD01000167.1 GCA_020722765.1 Brevinema andersonii
AAAAGTCAATATGTAAAAAAACAGGAATAGAAATACTTTCAAACAGGTTTTTTGATCCAAATATATTTGGGAAAAATCGTGTTTTTTTAAAATGAATATTCCATGCTCATCCTATGGGTCATGCCTGTAGGATTGAAGGGCGAGAGGGCATAGTCGGCTTTGATGTTTTTGAACTGACCACCAAGACCAAAACGAAATCCTGTGATTCCTGGGATATCGTCAGATGTTTCATAACCAACCCTGAGGAATGTCTTGTAGTCATGGTGGAAATCAGAATATCTTGCCTCCAAACCGCCACGTATCACTGTAAGAAAATCATTGGCTCCATGGACTTCAAGGACGGGGGTGATCATGATCTCATTTCTGGATCTGTCATACATCACTTTTTTGGTTGAAAGCCCGACTGTAAAATTAAAAGGCATGTTCTCCTTGGAAATATCCGGAATGATGTTTCTGGATGTTCCTATGTTTTTCATGACTAGGGAGAAAGAGACGTCTTCCAAAAAAATGGAATCTCCAATGAATCCGAAATCAAGTGCAAAGTCCGTACGCTTATAAGTATGGAGTGTTTCACTGATCATCTTGATGTTGGCTCCCAGATAGAACCTGGCACCAAAACCTTTTCCACCAAAAACTCTTTTGGCATAGGATAATGAGACTGTGGAGAATCCTGAAGTGAAATTTCCCTCCAACGGATTCCCATCCAGATCCAACGCTTCAATGGCACTTGCCAGATAGAGGGCTCCTGCAAAAAGTCCGAGTGTGCCATATTGTGACAGATCCCATGCGGCAGCGATGTTGTCGTACTGGATATCAGCAAAAAGAAATGCATGGGAATAGGAGATGTTCCGTTTCTGTTCCATCATAGCCAGCCCTGCAGGGTTCCAGTAGGAGGCATAGGCATTGTTGATGATGGGAGAGACGCAGGAAGCCATTCCTGAAGAAGCGGCGTCCGGTTCCAGGAAAAGAAACTCATAGGCTGAGCTTCCTTTTTTTTCAGCATAGAGGAATGAGAGTGACGTCAGAACCAGTATGTGTATGATTATTTTTTTCATGGGATCACTCCTGTGTCCGTCTGTCTTTTATATAAAGGAGCTTTTTGACGGACTTCTTCCCGGAATCTGATGTGATGACCACTAGATAGATGCCACTGGCTATGCCTGTGTCTTTCCATTCAGATATTGGAGTGCCATCATAATTCTTCACTTCCCTCTCCCAGATCTGGATCCCTTTCATTGTATAAATTCCGATTTTTGCATTTGATGGAAGCCTGTCAATTTTCAATGTCTCATCATAGTAGAGAGGATTTGGATAGATTCTTGTGTCAGATGTGTCAGTACCAATCATGCCTGGAACAGGTGGCGGTACCACATAGGATATGATGAAAGTGATAGGTGTGGATGAATAGGAAACGCCTCCAGAGACAGTCACAATGCGTACATGCCAAGTGTCATCAGGAAGAGGCCATGCTGAGTTGATGAAGTTGGTGGCAGATCCAAGATTTGTGCTGAGGAAGTTTACAGAAAAACCGGCATTTGTGGATATCTGGAGTATGTTTGTTGTGACTGATTTGTCACTCCAGCTAAAAGTGATAATCTGTGAATCTGTTATATTGGTACCAGAATGTGGGGAATGGATGGTAACGATTGGGAGTGTGGTTACAATCCTGAAAACGGACCATGAATTTGTTTTTGTGTTGCCAGCCAAATCCGAGGCAATGACACGCCAGCGGTTTGTTGAAGGATCGCTTAAGAGAAATGATGTGGATACTGTTGAAAATGAAAAAGGGATGTTAGTATCAGAAATACCATCCTGGTCTCTGTCAATCTGGAGGATGTTTTCCTTGAGACCTGACCGTAGATCTGTGGCACTCCACTGGAAAGGGATAAGGGTGGTAAGGTACGTGTTTGTTTCGGCAGGGAGTGTCATAGTGATGAGTGGTGGCAGGGCATCGATATTCATGGATAGGACAGGACTTGGGGATGATTTGTTTCCTGCCCTGTCTGCGCTTCTGACTCTCCAATACATTTTGTCCAAAGTTGATAATCCTGCCACGTTGAGGCTTGTCTGTCCAGTCACCTGTGTAAGCCAAATTGTTGAAAATCCGCTGTTAGTAGAAAGGTCTATTATGTAATTGGTAAATCCTGAACCAGAATCAGCGGAGGCAGTCCAAACAAGTGATACGTTCGAGCTGATCCATGATCCGTTTGTGGGAGATTCTGGAATAGGGACTGTGGGTGCTGTGTGATCAATAAGGAAACGTCCAGTAATGGATGTGTACCAGGTTACAGTTCCAATCTTGTGTGAGAGGACACGCCAGGAATTGGTCGCAGGGGGGAGAGCGGAAACTGTTTGATAGTCTGTCCCTGTTGTTGTGACAGAAAGGAGAATCTCCTGGAATCCATTGGTGCTGATTTGGAGTATGTTCGTATCAGCTTGTGATGAGAAACTCCAGAAAAATGCAGGAGTGCTGTTGCTCATAAAAGTGTTTAGCGGTGCGTAAAGTATAGGCATGGGGATGTTTGTATCAACAATGACTTTCCAGGGCCCATAAGTATTTGTGTTTCCTGCCCTGTCCATGACAAAGACAGACCAGTGGTTTGTTGTTGCGTTTGAAAATGTGAATGAGGATTGTGGTTGGTTTGTTATTCTCTGTGATTCGTATCCATTTCCTAGGTCATTGTCAGTATCGAGTAACAACCTGAATTCATTCACTCCGCTTCCTGTTTCTGTAACAGACCACTGGAATTCTACTGTGAGTTTTGTCACAATAGTGTTGTCTGCAGGGAAAGGAGATGAGACCACTGGAACAACAGTGTCAATATGGAAAGATCTGGTGATTGAAGTTGTGCTGTTTCCTGCCCTGTC
>DYKD01000168.1 GCA_020722765.1 Brevinema andersonii
GTGGCCATACTTTTCTTGACATTCCTATATTTTACCATTATACTACTTCTCCCTAAAAAATCGATTCGAGGTGTGATGATGACCCCAAAGCAGATTGTGATGAATGATTTCCAGAAAGAGATTTGGGAGAACAATTATAAGTTTGACGAGGATCAGACAGTCCAGGATACCTGGCAACGTGTAGCAAAAGGTGCTGCAGCAGTTGAGAAAGACAAGGGCAAATGGACTGAAAAGTTCTATTCGCTACTGGAAAATTTCCAGTTTGTTCCTGGTGGGCGCATCATAGCCAATATCGCTACAGGACGCGATTCAGTCACTCTCATGAACTGTTTTGCGCACAATCCGCATGATCTCCATATGACCAATTCTCCAGACAGCCTGACAGGAATTTTTGAATTGCTGAAGGCTCAGGCTCAGACACTCAAATCCGAAGGCGGTTACGGAACGAATTTTTCCTATGTCCGTCCTGCAGGTACTGTCATCCGCGGTGTGGGGGTTCCTCATCCGGGTGTTGTCAAATATATGGAGATGTGGGATAAGTCTTCAGAAATCATCACAGAGGGAAGTGACCTGATCCGTGGGAAAATGCCGACTGATATAAAAATGAAAAAGAAAATCAGGAAAGGTGCCATGATGGGAGTCCTGTCAGTATGGCATCCTGATATTGAAGAGTTTATCAACGCGAAACTGACACCTCATCGTCTGACCAAGTTCAATCTTTCAGTGGGGATTACAGAAGGATTTATGGAAGCTGTGGAGAATAATGAGAAGTGGGATCTCCGGTTTCCTGATATCTCCCATCCTCGTTACGATAAGGAATGGCAAGGTGACATTTATGCATGGGAAGAGAAGGGCTATCCTGTCATAGTGTACGCTTCAGTAAAGGCAAGAGAGCTTTGGGACAAGATAACTTTTTCAACTTACACCAGGAATGAACCGGGCATCATGTTTCTTGACCTTGCCAACCATCTCAATCCTCTGGCGTATGCGGAGAGGATCCTGCAATCAAACCCATGCGGTGAGATCATGATGTCCACAGGTGTCTGCAACCTCGGTTCACTGAATCTCGTACGTTTCATTAAGCGTGACGAGGAGAAAAACAGGTGGGTTTTCGATTTTGACAGGTTCAGGGATGTTATCACAACAGCTATACGTTTTTTGGATAATATCAATGATATCACTGCTGTTCCCCTTCCTGAATACAAGGATTCCATGTTGGAAAAACGCCGCATAGGTCTGGGTGTCATGGGGCTTGGTTCCTTGTTTTTCATTCTTGGCATAAAATATGGCAGTAAGGATTCCAAGATCTTGACTGCTGACATCTTCCGTATGAAAACAGAGACAGAACTGTTGGCAAGTGCCCAGTTGGGAAAAGAGAAGGATTCCTTTCCCATGTTCAATAAGAAGAAATATTTTTCCTCCCACTGGTGGCAGACACTGGATATTTCTCCAGAGGTCAAGAAAAAGATCGAAGAGATCGGAGAGATGCGTAACAGCCACAGGAGTGCTAATGCGCCTACGGGGACTATTTCCATTTTCAGCGGAATCATCTCAGGTGGCATAGAGCCAGTCTTCATGAAAGAGTATGTGCGTTGGGTTATTGTTGTACCACGTGAAAGAACCCGTCTCCGTGAGGAAGGGTTCAAATTCCCTGACATCTCGAAAGGCGAATGGGGTGAAACAAAACATCTCAAGTTTGCTAGGCGTGGTGATGAAGAAGTCTTGCGTGGTACTTTTGAAGGTGTCAATTACGAAGTTGACAAGAACCGTGGACTTGTGAAAGGGGTGTTAGTCGAGGATTTTGGATGGAAATTCGTCAAGGAGAACAATTGCTTCCACAATGACCTGTCTGTTTATGATACGACTGAAAAGCTGGATGTTGCAGCGCATCTTGATATCTTGAAGATCGTCTCACGTTATACGGATATGAATTCCAGCAAGACTGTCAATCTGCCTAATACATTCGCTTTCAATGATTTCAAGGATATCTACATGCAAGCCTATAAGTCAGGGATCAAAGGTCTGACTACGTACAGGGAAGGGACTATGGCCGCAGTTTTGGAAAAGAAACAGGAAGTTGCAGAGGAGCAGAGCGATCTGGAAAAGCTTTTCAAGGACCATGGGGACAAGGTCATCAAGGAGCTGGGGGAAGCGAAGATTCCCAAGGAATATCCTGCAAAAGGATATGTGATGAGGGATGCTCATACAAAGACAAAATGGTACATCAATATCGCGTTTGCTGACAGGGCTTTGACCAAGCCTTATGCCATTTTTGTAACAACCAACCGTAAGGAAAGTGCTGAAGTCACAAATGAGACAATCAAGAGTCTTGAAGACCTACTCCTCAGGAAAGGTGTTGATGAGAAGCTTGTCAAGGCCCAGAAAGAGAAATATGAGGGGCAGACCAATGTCACCAAGATCGCACGTGCGCTTGGTGCATGCTTACGCCACAACATATCCATCCTGGATATTGTCGAGGTTTTGGAGAAAGGCGACTACCCGATTTCTTCTTTTGTATTCCACATAAAAAAATTGCTGTTGAAATTTGTCAAGGATGGAACTAAAGTGAAAGGCAAGACATGTGATGTCTGTCATCATGCGCTTGTTTATCAGGAAGGATGCTTTGTCTGCAGTAACTGTGGTTATTCCAAATGTTCGTGATTTGAAGGTACTCCCGTCTGGACCTCTTTTAAGCCAGAAAGGGCTTCCGTATAGCGAAAGCATGGCGGATGTCATGGTAGGAAAATCTGACTGTGATTTTTTCCTGTCCTGATGACCTTTTGAATATTCCTAATATCAGCGCGTATTCCGGTCCAAGGTATCCACTAATCCGGTGTAAGGTATCCAGCGTTCCGG
>DYKD01000169.1 GCA_020722765.1 Brevinema andersonii
TGAAAATTTGCTCTGACTAATTACAGCAACTTATGAATCTCTGATGGGTAAAATTTGACTGTTTACGAGCTCGTCAAATTTGGGTTTAAATCATTTTCTTCTTCTTTTAAGGCCCTTTGTATGAGTTGGACAGTATGAAGCACTTGAATTCCCCTGCTTTTATCCAAATGTGTTCTGATCGTAATATTACATCCGGGACAACCTGTAGCGACAATTTCAGCTCCGCTTTTGTAAATGTTCTTAACCTTGCGGTTGGTTATAGCGGCTGAAGTTTCAGGATAATCTATTTGAAACTCGCCTCCACCGCCGCAACAGGTATTGGCTCCTTCCATCTCAACAAAATCAACATTCGGCAAAGACTGAAGAATGTGCCTCGGCTGGCGCCCTACATTTTGCCCTTTTAACAGATGACAGGGATCGTGATAAGTAACCCGAACATCGGGGGTCGTCATCTTTTGAAGTTCGGGCAGCCAATCGATATGTTCATCAATAAATTCTGATACATCTTTGGTTTTTGAGGCTAGAAGTTCCGCACCCTTTATCACTTTCTCCTCTATATTTTCTCCCAAAACCTTAAGTTCATGCAATATTTGGGTGTACTCTTTTCTTAATGCCGACCCGCACGTTGCACAATCAACGATAACAGCATCGACATTTTCCCGAGCAAATAATCTCACGGTGTCTTGGATGCTCCTCAAAGATGCCTCGCGGTCACCTGAAAGAAAGATAGGGAGGCCACAGCAACCCTGATCTCTTGGTATTTCAACTTCTACACCCATGCTTCTTAAGACCGTTACAACCGCCCGCCCAATATCCCCGAAGATATAATTGGTGGCACAACCGTGAAAATACAGGACATGAGCTCTTGACGCGCCTTTAGGTTTAACAATTTCCGGGAACTGATGATTAAAAGGCTTGGGGTTAAAGGGTGGTATTCTATCTGCCGGAAGATTACCGAGTTTTATTTTCTTTTCTATCCACTCGCCGCCGAATAGATTTCTGGCCCATTTGACAAACCACATGGAACCATGCATCATCCACTTGTGTGAAAGAATCTGGAACAAAACTTTTTTTGACCAATCAATGCCGTAGCGCTGGGTTGCACGCCAGCGTAAACCAGAGATCAATTCGTCCTGGCGTACACCGCTCGGGCAAGCCGTTATGCAAGAACCGCAAAGCAGGCACTGCGAAAACAAAATGTCATTAACGTTTTTGGAGAGATCCATGTCACCTTCTATGACATGTTTGCACAATTGAACCTTGCCCCGCGGGCTTGCTGATTCTATTCGAAGTTCTTTATAGACTGGACAAACCTCCAGACATAATCCGCATTTATTGCAGTGATATACATTTTCTGTAGTAATGTCACTCAGCAAAGCTTTTCTTGTCATGTGGATTTGGCCCTTTCTGATACTGTTTCTCAATCAAATCAGACGAACTTCCCCGGATTGAGTATTCCTTTCGGGTCTACGGCATCCTTGATTCTTTTCATAAATTGGCGGGTTTCTTTGGTCATAGCCATATCTAAGAATTCCTCCTTGGCCAGACCTATGCCATGTTCACCCGAAAGTGTTCCTCCAAGCTCTTTTATGCCCTTTTCGAATATCTCTCGAATTGCATCCTGAGTTCTCTTCCATTCGTCTTCATTACGCTGATCCGTCAGAATAAGAGGATGCATATTTCCATCTCCTGCATGGGCCAATACACCAACAACGAGGTTGTACTTTCGGCCAATGGCTACAATCGCCCTTATCATTTCCGGCACCTTACTGACCGGCACCGTCACGTCTTCCGTTACACAATTGGGCCTGGCCCGAGACATCGTTCCAAAAGCGGTTCGACGAGCAAACCAAATAGCGTCTTCTTCTTCTTGATTTTTTGCTATATGAACATCGATGGCTCCCTGATCTCGGCATAATTGGGCGATCTTTTCGACCTGCTGTTTCACACTTTCCCGAGGTCCATCCATCATGATCAGCAAGATGCCTGCTGCTTCTCTGGGAAGACCGATATGAGCCGAATCTTCGACGAGGTTGATGACCACAGAGTCCATAAGTTCTAATGATACGGGCAACATTCCCTCTGCAATGATTTTTGCTACTGTTTTACCGGCCAGGTCAAGGTCATTAAAAATGGCTTCCACAGTTTGATTGGTTTCCGGCTTTGGCAGTAACCTGCATGTAATCTCGGTGATGATTCCCAATGTCCCTTCAGAGCCCGTGAAAAATCCGACGAAGTCGATCCCCGTTACATTCTTTTTTGTGAGTCCACCGACTTTAATAATTTGGCCGTCTGGCAATACGACGGTGAGACCCAATATATAATCTCGTGTAACCCCATACTTGACTCCTCGAGGCCCTCCTGCATTTTCCGCAACATTTCCACCCAAGGTTGAAACGCTCATAGAAGCCGGGTCCGGAGGATAGAAAAGGCCCATCTTTTCGACTTCAGCCTGAAATTCTGCATTTACAACCCCGGGTTGAACCACCGCAAGCAAATCTTCTTTTCTAATTTCAATGATGCGGTTCATCCGTGTAAAGGCCAAGATGATGCCTCCTCTCACAGGAATAGAACCACCACTAATGTTTGTCCCTGCCCCTCTTGCCGTTACGACGATTTGCTCACGATAGGCTACCTTCATGATGTTAGAGACCTGTTCTGTAGTCGTTGGTAACAGCACGGCCTCCGGTTGGGCCTCCTTTACAAAGGCATCGTAGGAATAATTCATCAAATCTTCGGGTGTATCTAAATAGTTTCTTGCACCGACTATCTCTTTAAGTTCTTTGGCAATTCTTTCGTCTAACACGGCAAGACCTCCTATTTATGGTTCATGAGATTAACGCGTATTTTG
>DYKD01000007.1 GCA_020722765.1 Brevinema andersonii
GGCGTTCCCAATCGAAAAATGTCATTTTTAAATAAAAGGATTCTTTATTGCTGGGATTCTTTACTAAAACTTTACTTTTTATAATTTTCATATTATATTCTACGTCCTTGCATTTGAAGCTTTATTAATGCATTATACCTAAAATATGAGGTGACTTGAATGAAATTCAATATCGTCGTTCTGGTCAAACAGGTTCCTGACACGAAACATGTCACGGGCCAGGCCATGAAAGAAGACGGCACTGTCAACCGTGCTGCTCTCCCTGCTATTTTCAACCCGGAAGATCTCCACGCTCTCGAAGCTGCCTTAACTGTCAAAGACCAGAATCCTGGTTCCAAAGTGACAGTGCTCACAATGGGACCGCCCGCTGCTATACAGGTTTTGAAGGAATCGCTGTTCCGTGGTGCTGATGAAGTCGCGCTCATCTCTGATAAGCGCTTTGCTGCCGCAGACACGCTTGCCACTTCCTACGCTATCAGTTGCGCCATCAAGAACAAGGTTGGTAAAGTGGATTTCGTTTTTGCTGGACGCCAGGCTATCGACGGTGACACGGCGCAAGTCGGTCCGCAGACAGCTGAGAAACTATCCATGAACCAGATTACAAACATTACTGGATTTGAGAAGATCACAGACAAGGATATCACAGTCCGCCGTTCCATTGAAGGCGGATACGAGATTGTAAAATCGAAACTTCCTGTGCTCTGCACTGTCACAGACGAAGGTTTCCAGCCTCGTCCTTGCTCTGCAAAACTTGTCATAGCAAACAAGAATGCCGCGCTCGATTTGGAAGACAAGTATGACGAGACTTATATAGAAAGTGCGCGCAAGATGGGTAAGACAGTGAAGATCGACATGTGGAATGTTGAAGTGATCGGCGCAGACCCTGCGGGGTGCGGACTCTCAGGTTCACCCACGAAGGTCAAGAAGATCGAGAGCGTTGTCCTCAAAGGCACTGAGATCAAGATGATCCAGAATAACGAAGAGTCAATCAGCAAGATGGTGCACGAGCTCATCGCTGATCACACTTTGGGTTAAGGAGAAACAACATGAGTGACAAGAACAATGTCTGGGTATTCGTACAGCAGGACGATGGAAAGATCGTTGATGTTTCCCTTGAATTGATCTGCAAGGCACGCGACCTCGCCAACCAGCTCGGTGTGGGAGTGAACGGTGTTTTGATTGGTGATAACATGAAAGGTGAAGCTGAGAAGCTTTTCCCTTACCAGTGTGATGAGGTTTTTATTGTTGAAGACCCTAAGCTGAAACACTATCAACCCGTACCCTATACAAAAATCATGTGTGAGATGATCACGCGTTATGAGCCACAAATTGTTCTCTATGGAGCTACGACAACTGGCCGTGACCTTGGACCTCGCATTGCATCATACCTAAAAGTGGGCCTCACAGCGGATTGTACTGATCTCCAGATTGGTGAGCACCAGATCAAGGATATCACTTACAAGAATATATTGATGCAGATTCGTCCTGCTTTTGGTGGAAACATCGTAGCGACAATCGTATCACCTGAGAAGAAACCTCAGATGGCAACTGTTCGTGAAGGGGTCATGAAAATTTCCGTTCCTAATAAGGGTTACAAAGGCAAAGTGACTCCGATTACGGATATCAAGATTTCTGCTGATGAGTACATGACAGAGATCATCAAGCGCGTGAAAGAAGCGAAGAAAGTGAATCTCAAGGGTGCGCGTGTCATCGTTGCTGGCGGTATCGGTGTTGGCTCCAAGGAAAATTTCGATCTCATCAAGGATTTGGCGCATGCTCTGGGCGGAGAGATTGGTGCTTCCCGTGCTGCTGTTGATGCAGGTTTTATTTCCAAAGATCACCAGGTTGGACAGACGGGCATCACTGTCCGTCCCAATCTTTATATCGCTTGCGGAATCTCTGGTTCCATCCAGCATCGTGCAGGTATGGCAGAGTCTGGAAAAATCATAGCGATAAACACTGACCCTGCAGCTCCCATATTCCAGGTTTCACATTATGGAATAGTCGGCGATCTTACTGACGTCATTCCCAAGTTTATCAAGGCTTTCAAGGCCAAGGGTTAATGGAGGACAAAAATGGAAAATTTCTATAAAGATAATGATGATATACAGTTTCAGTTCAAGCATCTTGATTGGTCGGAACTTGTCCGCCTTCGTGAGGATGATTTTGCAGAAAAGGATAAGTTTGCAGATGCACCAGCCAATGTTGAAGATGCGGTTGATAATTATGATCGGGTGATTGACATTATTGGCGGATTGGCTGCCGAATACCTGGCTCCTTATGCTGCTGAGGTTGATGAGACAGAGTGTCAGTTCAATAATGGAGTTGTCACCTATCCAAAGACCATCACAAAAGCTATGGAAATGTTTGCCAAAGCTGACCTGATGGGTTTTGTTCTTCCCCGCAAGTTCGGCGGATTGAACATGCCTGTCACTGTCATCTCGATGGCTGCGGAAATCCTTTCCCGCGCAGAGGGTTCATTTCTGAACTTTGGTCTGCATCAGGATAACGCTGCTACCATTAACAAGTGGGCTTCTGAGGCAATTAAAAATAAGTTTCTTCCCCGTTTTTGTACTGGAGAAGTGGAATCTTCCATGGTTCTTACAGAGCCAGATGCAGGATCTGATTTACAGGCTGTTACACTCAAAGCACATCAAGGATCAGATGGAAAGTGGTATCTGAACGGTGTCAAACGCTTCATTACTAACGGGTGCGCTCAGATGTCTCTGGTTCTTGCACGCTCTGAAGATGGTACAAAAGATGGTCGCGGTCTCTCTTTCTTTCTCCACGAGAGGGATGGCAAGACTATGAAGGTTCGCCGTATTGAGCATAAGCTCGGTATCCGCGGATCTGCGACTTGCGAACTCCAGTTCAATAATGCCCCTGCAGAACTTGTTGGTGACAGGAAGTTCGGTCTCATCAAGTACACGATGTGGCTCATGAACCAGGCTCGTCTTGGCATTTCTGGGCAGGCTTTAGGAATTGCAGAAGCTGCTTACAGGGAAGCTGACAAGTATGCGAAGGAACGAATCCAGTTCGGCAAACCGATCCGCACACTGACAGCTATCACTGAGATGCTGACAGATATGAAGATTGCCATTGAAGCAGGTCGTGCTCTCTATTATGAGACATCAAGAATGGTTGATTTGAAAGAAGGATATGAGGAATATCTGGAGAAACATCCAGAGAAGGCTCCTGAGCTTCGCGAGAAAATAAAGTATTTCACAAAAATGGCTGCGCTCATGACTCCTATGACCAAAGCCTATACAACAGAGATGGCTAACAAGGTTACTTATGATGCGATTCAGATCCATGGTGGAACAGGTTACATGAGGGAGTTCAATGTTGAACGTCATGCCCGTGATGCAAGAATCACAAACATCTATGAAGGGACAACACAGTTACAGATTGTTGCTGCCATTGGTGGAACAGTAACTGGTGTAGCCAAGATGAAAATGGACGAGTTGGATAAGAACGATTTCGGTTATGCGGAATATATGCATAAGAAGATCCGCGATGCCAAGAAAGTTTTTGAAGATACGGTTGATTTTGTAGTAAAAAAGAATGATCCCAAGTTCCAGGATTTCCATTCCCGCAGACTTGTGGAAATGGCAACAGACCTGATTCAAGGATATCTCTTCCTCCGTGATGGGAACCATAGTGATCGTAAGAAGGTTGTAGCAGAGACTTTCATTGACAAGATGGTTTATCGCGTCAGTATGAACGCAGAGTTCATCATGAAAGGCGATGCAGCGTTGTTAAAGAATGCTACGGAGATAATCGGATAAACTTCTCTTGCCCCTCTCCCATGGGGAATGTACGTTAGTATATCCTTTTCTGGAAGGGGAGGAATGATTGAGAAACCAATCAAAGGCTCGGCCGAAAGGTCGGGCCTTTTTTGTAATAAAAAAATGTTAAAACAGATGTGTTATTTGTATTTATAATGTATATTGATTGTTTTTCGGTTTTTTTAGCTACATTAACTTGCAGGAGTGTTAAAATAAAAAAGAATAAAAAAAGATTATTTTTTGACAGAGTGTTTTTTTCATATGTAAATGAGTATTTTTTCTTTAAGCGAGGATTTTTGATAGGAGGATGGCATGCTGAAAATGCGCAAAACGATCTTTTTTTTAGGAATGGTTTTTATGTTTGTCGGGATGAGTCCCTTTATTTTTGCAAAAGATGATGACAAAGAGGATACTAAAGACAAGGTAAGCCAGGAACAAGGAGCCCAAGAAAAGGGTAATGCCTATGGTCGTGATCATCATGCTAAAGAAACAAATAAAAAACATGATTCCAGGGCTTTCAAGAAAGATGACAATAGTGATGATGACAAAGAGGGTGCTAAAGACAAGGTAAGTAAAGAGCAAGGAGCTCAAGGTAAAGGGAAAGCTTACGGCAGACCTGATAAAGCAGATGTTGCCCAAGAAGAGAAGAAACCCGTTATAACAGAACCTGTCATTATAAGAGAAAATCCAAAGATGGGTAATGAAAACAGAGTGGAGGAAGTAGTAAAAACCGTTGAAACAGTAACAGTCATCAAGGAAGAAAAAAAGGAAGTGGTTACGCCTATAATCCCTCCCAAAACAACAGCATTGATCTCTTTCGAATCCCTACCTGCTGGTGCAGAAGTTTTTATCAATAACGCCCTTGCAGGGATCACTCCCTTTCAAAAGGAAGTGTTTTTTGGGAATCACCAGTTGGAATTCAGAAAAGCCGGATATAAGACTTTCAGGAATACTTCGTTCAATGTAGGATCAAGCACTATTCCTCTTTATAAAGCTTCACTAGAAAAGATGAAGGCGAGTTTTCAGATATTATCTTCACCACCTGGTGCAACTGTCGTTCTAAACGGACAGACAGTTGGTGTAACTCCCTATAATGCAGATAACCTTGAATGGGGAAATTATAAGGTTCTTGTCAAGCTTAATGGTTATATTCCTTCGGAAAGGATTGTTATTGCGGACGCTGAACAGATGACACCTGTAACCATCAATCTTGTCAAGGAGTCGGGAGCAGTAAAAATAATGAGCTTGCCAGACCAGGCAGATGTTCTTATTGACGGAGTACTGAAAGGGAAAACGCCACTTGTTGTGGATCAGCTGGCAGTCGGTCTTCACAGCGTGGTCTTGAAGAAACCAGGGTATTCTGATATGACTCGCGATATTGTCATAGAGTTTGGTGTTCAAAAGGATTTTTCGTTTACTCTTGTCAGTGACATGGGTGTTTTGGATGTGATGTCAGTTCCTGATTCAGCAGACCTGTATATCAATGGTTCGTATATAGGGAAGACTCCACAAAAAAATTTGACAATCGCCCGTGGTGCTCATCAGATCCTTTTAAGAAAAGAAGGGTATGCAGATCATTCTGAAGCTATAACCATCATTCCTGGCCTTCCTGCTGTAAAAAACATTTCGCTTGCACAACAGAAAGCCCTTCTTCTCATCCGGACAGAACCTGCTGGAGCGAAGATACTCATCTCTGGGACTGATTACGGAATGTCTCCCTTTGTCTCTGATTCGTTTAATGCAGGAACCTATACCATTACCTTGTCCAAAGATAATTATAATCCACTTACTACGCAGGTGACTTTGCTTCCTGGTGATAAGAAAGAATTGGTTTTCAACCTGACACCTATAACAGTGGCCGTTGAACAGGTTCCTGTTCTGAAAGGGGTGCTTTCTCTTCAGTCAGTCCCTTCAGAGGCATCAATCGTTATGAACAATACTTTTGTAGGTAAGACGCCTTATGTCGCCATGTTGTTGCCTGGCTCCTATCAGGTAAAGCTTTCTTTAGCAGGTTTCAGTAATGTTTTTATTTCTACTGTCATCGAATCTGGGAAAGCTGCTTCCTATTCCATCTCGTTCAAACCTGTTCCTGTATATGTATCATTAGATTCATCACCACAGGGAGCTAAGATATTTTTGAATGACAGGTTTTTAGGCATGACTCCTTTAAAAACTGATTTGAATGCCGGGAATTACATCCTCTTTGCTCAAAAGAGCAATTATATGAATTATGTGACGAATATTGTGGTTTTAGGGACTGAAGGCAGCCTATCGCGTATGATCACTCTCAAGAGTGCTGTTCGTGTTTTCAAATATTCATCAGTGCCTGAAGGTGCAGAAGTATGGTACAAAAACAGGGTCGTTGGAATCACACCATTTGAATTTACTGATGTAAAAGATGGGATCTACGACCTGACATTCAGGAAATCAGGTTATAGGGATTATGCAGTGAAATATGTTGTTGCTAATGGCCAGCCTGATGTGCTGAATGTTGTTCTTGAAGCAATGAAAGGCAACCTTCTGGTTATATCTGATCCTGCAGCTGCTGATGTTGTCCTTGACGGCAGAAGGGTCGGTTTGAGTGAGTCCTTATTAAAGGATATTCCTGCGGGATATCACAGGTTATCTGTAAAAAAATTCGCATATTTTGATCATAACATGAATGTCCTGATTCCTGATAACATGACAGTCACTAACAAAGTGACACTTATAGAAAAGCCGAAAGGCAATCTTCAGATCAATTCAATGCCAACAGGTGCAAAAGTCTATTTCAATAACACATATCTTGGGATGTCCCCTTATTTGCTTCAAAGTTATCCTGAGGGAACGTATTCTCTTTTGCTTAAGATGAAAGGATATAAGCATTATAAGGTGAATGTCAACATTAGAGGGAACATGACTGAGACTGTTAATGCAACACTTGTGGAGGGCAGTAATTGTTGTATTGGTGGTTGTTTCGGATCTTTTCTCGTGAAACCAGGTGTTTGGTACACGGGAGCTGCGTTACTGACAGGACTGGCAGGGTATTCATGGTATAAAATGGAAAAATCAGGTGTTAATGTTACAGAGTCCAACAATTACAGGGATGTGAGAGACTATTCAGCAGTTGGTGCTTTGGGATGTCTCGTCACAGGATTTGCCATGCGTCTGGTGTTTTAACGGCCGATTTCATTTCTTACATCTTTTTCAGGTTGATCCGGATCTTTTTTTCACCGAGGATAGACTGGGCAGCTTCGATGAAGAATAAAGAGCTGTCACTCAGCCAATATTCTGTTTCCCCTTTTTTTGATTCAAGATTCAGCATCCTTTTCTCTTTCAGATATCCCAATGTGATCCGTGCTGTTTCTGTAGCTGAATCCACTAGAGTCACATCTTTCATCACTTTTGAGATTATTTTCTTGAGCATGGGATAATGCGTGCATCCAAGGACGAGTGTGTCTATTTTTTTCTTAAGTAAGGGCGTAAGATATTCCTCTGCTGTCATCTGTGCAATTTTGTTGTCTGTCCAGCCGCTTTCTACTAGAGGGACGAAGAGTGGGCATGCCTGCTGATAGACTTTGATGTTCGGATTAATCGCATGGATCGCTTTTTCATAACTGAGGCTTTTTACTGTAGCGACAGTGCCAATGACTCCGATAGAACCGTTTTTTGTTGTTTCCACGGCTTTTTTTGCACCTGGCTGGATGACTCCAAAAACAGGGAAATGGGTATATTCATGTTTCAGATAATCTAATGCCAGCGCAGAGACAGTATTGCAAGCAACGACAAGCATCTTGATGTGGTGCTGGATCAGGAAATCCGTAATTTCAGTTGCAAAGTTTTTGATTGTGTGTTCTGATTTTGTCCCATAAGGTACACGTGCCGTGTCACCAAAATAGATGAATTTCTCATTAGGAAGAGATCTTTTCAGTTCCTTGAGGACAGTCAGTCCTCCAATACCTGAATCAAAAACACCGATCTTGTATGTATTGTTCATATCAATATTTTTTTAAAAGCATGTATTCTATGGAATCTACAAGTGCTTGAAGGCTTGCTTCGATGATATTCGCTGAAACACCTACGGTCATCCATGTCTTGTCACCTTTCTTACTTTCAATCAGTACCCGAACGAGCGAGTCTGTTCCGCTCTTCTGCCCAAGAACCCGTACCTTGTAATCCACAAGCTGCATTTCCTGGATTTGTGGATATTGTTTTTCCAGCGCTTTTCGTAAGGCTCCATCAATGGCATTGACTGGACCGTTTCCTGTAGCAACCACGTATTCTTCTTTCCCTTTTACAGAGATCTTGATGACACCTTCTGAAACAATATTGTTATGTTCGGTCTTTTCAATGATGAGCCTGAAGTGTCTCATGTCGAATACAGGGGCGTATTTGCCAGTCACTTTGCGGATGATGAGCTCAAAGGATGCGTTGGCATTCTCAAATTCAAAACCTTCGTTCTCGAGTTTTTTGATGTGGGTTACGATCTGTTTGACTGCATCATCACCCATGGATTTATCACTGATACCGAGTTCCTGCAGTTTGTATACGATGTTGCTTTTCCCTGCAAGTTCAGATACAAGAACGCGTCTTCTGTTTCCGACATCTTCAGGAGCGATGTGTTCGTATGTACTGGAGTTTTTCTGTACTGCACTGACATGGATTCCGCCTTTATGGGCAAAAGCGCTTTCACCAGTGTAGGGGAGGCGTTCGTCGTGGGGGAGGTTGGCTACTTCAAAAACAAAGTGTGAGAGTTCTGTCAGTTTGCCCATGTTTTTTGCAGCAAAGAAAGTGTCATTGGTCTTGAATTTGATCGATGGCATGATGCCACAGAGATTGGCATTACCGCACCTTTCTCCAAAACCATTGATAGTCCCTTGTACCATGAAGGCGCCATACCGTATGGCCATCATGGAGTTGGCAATAGCACACCCGCTGTCATTGTGTGCGTGTATGCCAAAGGGGATGGACAGGTGAGGAGAGAGAACTGTAATCGTATCGCTGATTTCGTGTGGCAGGCAACCTCCATTTGTGTCGCAAAGGCAGATGCTGTCAGCACCACCTTTGATGGCTGCGGTGATTGTCTGTAATGCATATTCCTGATTCGCTTTGAATCCGTCAAAGAAATGTTCCGCATCATAGATCACTTCCCTGCCTTGTGATTTCAGATAAGCAATGGAATCAGTGATCATTTCAAGGTTTTTTTCCAAAGGGAGTTTGAGAGCGTCAATGACATGCAAATCCCATGTCTTTCCAAAAATGACACATGTAGGTGTTTCTGCTTCTACCAGAGCTTGGAGGTTGGGGTCATCCTTAGGCTTGAATTTATGATATCGGGTACTTCCAAAGGCTGTGATTCTTGTATGTTTCCATTTGATTTTCTTCGCTTTTTGGAAAAATTCTATGTCTTTGGGATTTGAGCCTGGCCATCCACCTTCAACATAGTCAATGCCAAAATCATCAAGCCTCTGTGCTAAGAGCAGTTTGTCTTCTACTGTGAAATTGATTTTTTCAGCTTGCGATCCGTCTCTCAGTGTCGTATCAAAAATAAGGATGTTTCTTTTTTTTTCCATTGTGTACGCTCCTATCTCTTCAGTTTGTGTAGTTCAAATCCTTTATGGAGAGCTTTGACTGCCTGATCAATCTTTGAGCTGTCTATCACAGCGGAAATCTTGATTTCGGAAGTGCTGATCATCTGAAGGTTGATCCCTTCTTTTGAAAGAATCTGGAACATCTGTGAAGCGATACCCGAGTGCGCTTTCATACCAATTCCAACAATGGATACAATTGCGATATCCTTGTCAACTGTTACTTCCCCTGCTTTTAAGGATTTTGATATTTTCTCTGTGATTGTGATAGCTTCGGGCAGGTCGGTTTTTAGTATAGTAAAGGAGATGTCGTTGACATCTTTCCTGCTTGAAGATTGGACTATCATATTCACGCCAATGTTCTTGTCTGCAAGGTCTGAGAAAAGCCGCGCTGCGATTCCTGGCCTGTCTGGAAGGTTGGAAACTGTAATGCGGGCTTCATCTTTTTTTGCTGATACTCCAGTGACAACTATCTTTTCCATTGATTTGTCCTCCTTGATGCAATATGTTCCTATATTGTTGATAAGCGATTTTTCAAATGACGATTTGACAACGAGCTTCACGTTGTATTTTTTAGCAAAAATGACAGACCTGTGGTGGAGGACTTTCGCTCCAGTGCTTGCAAGTTCCAAAACTTCGGAAAGGCTGATGGTGTTGAGCCTTTTTGCTTCAGGAACAATTCTAGGATCTGCTGTGTAGACTCCATCCACATCTGTATAGATTTCACAAAGGTCGGATTTAAGTGCGGCAGCAATAGCCACTGCTGTAGTGTCAGAGCCTCCACGACCAAGCGTGGTTATGTTGCCTTCAGGGTCAACACCTTGGAAGCCTGCAACAATGACAATCCTTTTTTTCTTTAGATGATCCATGATAGGTTTTGTTGCGATGTTCTCTATTTTCGCTTTTGTAAAGGCCCTGTCTGTCACGATTCCGACCTGGGCACCAGTCATGGAAATAGCGTCTGAGCCAAGTTTTTTTATTGCCATGGCAAGAAGAGCTATGGAAACCTGTTCCCCTGTTGATACGAGCATGTCCAGTTCTCTGCGGTCAGGATTTTCATTGACAGCATGAGCAAGGTTGATTAGCCTGTCGGTCTCACCAGACATGGCTGAAACAACTACAACAATCTTATCCCCACGTTTCTGATAAGCAATAGCTCTCTTGGCGACATTCATGATCCGTTCAGGTGACCCGACTGAGGTGCCACCATATTTTTGGACGATCAGAGCCATAAGGGACTCTCCTGTGTGGAAAAATATTGAGAGACAATATATAGAATCTCCTGTCTTGAGTCAATATTTTCACATATAAAACCGCATGAAATTTGAAAATTCAATTTTGATGAATTAAATTACATCATGTTTATTATTCAAACATGAAGAGGTTGTCGGAGGTTCTTGTGCAAGATATAGGCAGGAGGATTAGGAAAATCCGGTTGCGCCAGGACCGAACTCTGGAGGAGGTTGCTCAAGCTTCTTTGCTGACACGTAGCATGATGTCCAAGGTTGAGAATGGGAAAGCGCTTCCTGCTGTTGCAGCACTTGTCCGTATTGCAGCAGCGTTGGGTGTTCCTGCGGCGGCACTGCTGGATGAGGGCTCTTCAACATCCACGATCTATCAGAAATCCATCATTAAAGATATTCCTGTTTTCACTGAAAAAGGATACTATTTTACCGCAATCGCTGGAAAAAGACCAGTAAAACTGATGCATCCTTTCCTTTTCCGTGCCAAGAAAGGAGAGGTAAAGCGTCATAAATTGAGTCATGCAGGTGAAGAATTTATTTATATGTTGGAAGGTGTCATGAAATACAAGGTGGGTGCTGTTGAGTATGTCCTTTCAGCTGGCGATACGCTCTATTTTGATGCTGAAGAGGATCATTCCCTTGTACCTATGACTGACGAAGTTTTATATATTGCTGTGATGTGTGATGATAATACTATGAAGAAGCAGGAAATCGACTGATCCTCGCACGAAAAAAGTGCCAGGTCTGTTTTTTTTTCCCATTGCTAAATTTGGCAGACCTGGTACTGTTTCTTTTGAGTGCAAGCCCTCCCATAAGGATTTGTGAGATATAAAATGTGGGATTCAGGAAAGGAATGTCTGATAGCTTTTATGGCAGGTGTTGTCAGTAATGTATCGCCAATTCCAGCAAATTTGGAGAGTATGATTTTCATTATTTATCCTTAACCATGAGTATATGAGCATTTGCAAGTATAATCTAATAGATACAGAGGAATATGTCAAATCCAAACTGATGATTCGAATTTTGAAGGGGGTTACAAAAAATTCGATAAACGCTTGACTTTATCAAAATTTATTATTATTATAAAGTAGTTTATGATATAAACTAAAGAGGTTGCCATGAATAACCGTGTGCAGAAGATTGACAGGATTTTGAAGGATATTGAATCCTTGAGAGGGATGATAAGAAAAAAATCAAGTTATCTCCAGCAGATTGACTTGCCATATCATCTTAAATTTATCGCTTTAATGACTGGGGTTTCAATAATTTCTTTTTCTTTATGGATGTTTTTCCTGTTAAAGACATTCATAGAATTTGAAAAAATCCCACTTTATTTGAAGACTCTATATTTTACCCTTGTTTCGGTTATTACCATTTTAATCGGTTTTTTCAAATCAAAATCTTTGGCTTCTGGAGCTAAACAAATTGATGAAAAATACAGGTTTTTTTCAATTTTCAAGGAATTCCTAGCCATTCCAGAACTGAAACACTCATATTTGTTATGGTTGCTTACTGTGGTGGTTTTTCTTCCTTTATTAACATTCCATTTTGGAAGCGCTATTATTTTACCTCTTTTAGGACTTCTTTTCGGAGTGATTTGCGTATTTTTAGGTGGGATTTTCAGTGCGAAACCATATTTTTTTATTGGTTATTGGTTTCTGCTTTCTGGAATGCTTCCATTGTTTTTCCCTTTTTTAGATATATGCATCATGGTTGCAGTTACTTGGGGTGGTGGTTTTTTGATATTTGGTCTGATATCCTGGTTCAGAAAGAAGGATGTTAAGAAGGCACGATAATGACAAGGAAGGATAAATCAAAATTATTGTACGAACCTGTCCGTTTCAGGATAGTCACTTTTCTTGCAGCAGAAGAAGCGAAAGAAATCTCTTTTAACATGATCAAAGACGGCTTGAAACTTACAGCAGGAAACCTTTCCATCCAATTAAAAAAATTGGAACATGAGAATCTGATAAAAACAAGCAGGGAATTCAGGGACAACAAACCATTGACGACTGTCTATATCACAAAGAAAGGTTATTCTTTGTTGACAGGACATCTGGAAGAAATGAGTCATATATTAGAAAAACTTAAAAAACAGGAGGCTCATGAATGAAAACCATAACTTTCATCGTATTCCTATTGAATGTTGTTGTTTGCAGCTTTAATCTTCAATCCATGACTGCTGAAGATGTAATCAATAAGGTTGATGCCAACCAGGAATTCAAAAATGAAAAATTTTCAGCACGCATGGTCATCAGCAAGAACAAGAGACAGTTAATCAAGTCTTTCACAGGTTACAGTCAGAAGGTTGGAAGTAAGTCTTTTATGGTGTTTACTAATCCTGAAGACAAAGGTGTTAAATATCTCAAGCTGGAAAACGAGCTTTATATCTATCTTCCAGATGCACAGGACACAGTGAAAATATCCGGTCATATGTTACGTCAAGGGATGATGGGCAGTGACATTTCTTATGAAGACATGCTGACAAGCGATTCACTTCAGGACAAATATGTTTCAGTCATCGTCGGGAAGTCTAATTACAAAGGACGAAACTGTTATCATGTACGGATGACAGCTCAAAAGGATAATGTTACTTACTATATGCGGGAAGCATACATTGACAGTTCTCAATTTGTGGTCTTAAAAGTGAGTTTGTATGCTAAGAGCGGACGTATCCTAAAGCAGATGTTGTTTGATGATATCAGACAGATTGGTGGGAGGTATATTGCAAACAAAATGTCCATTCAAGATATGACACGGAAAGGATCTCTGACGCAGTTGGAATTTTCGTCCATTGAATTTGATGCTCAGTTGCCAGCTGATCTTTTCACTAGAAATAACCTGTTACGATAGGAATGTGATTATGATGAAAAGAATAATTATCCTATTTCTTGTTTTTTTTACGGGTTTTTGTTTTTCAGATGTGCAGATCAATGGAAAATTTAATCATGATTCTGTGATAGTAAAAACTACAAACGATTTTAATTATACTGGAATAGCTGAATTTCGATTGATTATGACACGTATTTCAGACGATTGGCGTTTTTATTCAGATATTGGCTTGACTTCATATCTTGGAAATGCCGCAGTTCTTCCTTTCCCTGGTCTTTTTGATGTAAAATCACTGTTTATCAAATATGATTCAGGAATAGGGCAGTTTATAATAGGCCGTGCATATATTAACCTGGGACTTCCTGCTTTGTTTAATCCTTTTGAATTGAACAAAAATATCAGGTTTTCAGAACTATCCTATGAGAAGACAGGTATTGATGGGTTAAGCTATGATCTTGGTTTCGGTGAATTGTCTGGAATAAGACTGTTTTTTATACCAGACAAGGATGCAAGTCTTATATCTGCGGGAGGAGATATTCGCATACATTCAACTTTCATAGATATGGGATTTGTAGTCTCAAGAAAAAATGTGAATAACCATACCATAGGAACATATTTCCAGACTGATCTGATTTTAGACTTGAAAAGTGCCTGTGCCATTCATTTTGATGAATCATTGAATTCCAAAGGTTCAGAAATTTCATTGAATTTGGATTATAGCTTGTTTGCAAATACAGTTGTCATCAATTCTGCATTTTATTACGCTGAAAAAGGTGCGACAAAATTATCAGATTACATCGTGTTACATGAAGATGATAGGTATATGACAGCAAGATACTATCTCTACATAGGTTCAGTATTCCAACCAGATGAGTTCATGTCTGTCAACCTGGATTCATTCGTGAATATTATAGATAGCAGCTCTCTGCTTGTTCCATCTTTTACATACTTGCTTTCTAACGGACTGACTGCATCCTTGTATGTCCCTTTTGTTTTTGGTTTTGCAAATGAGGAATTTTCAACTAAAAAATATGGTATCTTTAGTGTGGATTTACGTCTTGTTGCTAAATTGTAAAGTTTTAGGAGGTTATTATGTTGTTAGAAATCAATGATGTGTCAAAAACGTATCATGTAGGAAAGGTTGAAGTCAAGGCATTATCTTCAATCAACCTGAAAATTGATAAAGGTGAATTTTCTGCATTTTGTGGTCCTTCCGGTTCTGGAAAAACGACACTTCTGAATATAATTGGATGTATTGACAATGCTGACACAGGTATCATGCGGTTAGATGGAAAAGACCTGGCAGGACGTTCTCCTGATGATTTTGCTCTCCTGAGAAGGGAATATTTCGGATTCATATTCCAGACATATAACCTTATTCCCGTTCTAACTGTTTTTGAAAATGTAGAGTTGCCATTACGGCTTATGAAACATTTTTCAGAATCAGAAATCACAGATAAAGTAATGACAGTCCTGAAAAAGGTTGGTTTAGAGGAGATGGCATTCAGGAAACCAATGGAACTTTCAGGAGGGCAACAACAGCGGGTTTCTATAGCTAGGGCTCTTGTGAAAGGTCCTAAGCTGATTTTGGCAGATGAGCCTACTGCCAATCTTGATTCAAAGACAGGAGAATCAATCATCAATCTGATGGAAGAGATGAACCAGTCAGAAAAAGCGACATTTATTTTTTCTACGCATGATCCTTTGGTTATGAAACATGCTCGAAGGATAATCAATCTACATGACGGTATGATCCAATAATTCTAAAAGGAGGCCCTGTGTGAAATACCTCATCTCACTTGCATGGAAAAATATTTTACGATATAAACGTAGGACGATCCTTACTTTTGTACTGCTGTCTGTCAGCATGATGATGTATATCATCATGGACGGTATGTTTGCAGGCATGGATAAGATGACCATGGATAATTATGTGAATTTTGAAACAGGCCATTTCAAAATCTTAAGTGAAAGATATGATGAAGATGCGCCATTATCAATGAGTAATTTCATGAAAGATCCAGATTCAGTGATGGATAAGCTTCGAGATAAAAAATATGTCTCTGCAATGACAAAAAGAGTCCAATTCATGGCAGAAGCTGACAATGGGATTGATGCTACCCCCTGTGTTGTAACTGGAATTGACAAGGTGACAGACAGTGCTGTTTTTACTACGACAAATTTCATCATGGATGGCAGTTTTCCCCAGGAAGAAGGAGTTGCTGTGTTAGGATTTGAGCTTGCAAAAAGTCTAGGTCTGGAAGTAGGCAGTTTATTTTATCTGACATTCAGGAATGAACAGGGAATGATAGACTCTGTGTCCTTTACAGTGAGTGGTCTGATTAATGCCCCTTCACCCATGGTGAATTCTTCAGGTGTGTATGTTTCCCTTCAAGAAGCATTGAGACTATTAAACACGGATGGAGCTACAGAAATCACTGTCATGATAAATGACCCTGAAAAATATAAGGATTATCTACCTGACCTTACTGGAACTTTAGCAGGATACAAAATCAAGAACTGGAAAGAGATGTCTAAGGATGTCACTTCCCTCATGGATACAAAAAAGAAATTTTCATATCTGTTCGTCATGGCTCTTCTCGTCATTGCTGTGGTAGGGATAGTTAACACTATGCTCATGTCGATATTTGAAAAAACCAAGGAAATCGGGATGCTCAAGGCAATAGGAATGAGAGACAAAGATATTGAACGGCTTTTCATGATAGAAGGTTTTCTTCTAGGTGCAATAGGAGGACTTTTCGGGATTCTCCTCGGTTCTTTAGTCAACTGGAATTTTGTAGTCAATGGGATCGATTTCGGTTCTATGGTTAAAGGATCTGAAGAGATGATGAATAGTCTCAGGATGCAGGATGTGTTATACTCAGCATGGAGCATCAAGACCTTGTTGACAAGCTTCATATTATGTGCAGGTCTTGGCACTCTTGCCAGTTATTATCCTGCCAGGAAAGCCACTAAGATGCAGGCAGTCGAATGCTTGCGTGTAATCTAGGAGGAATTATGTTGTTAAGACTGAAATTCGCTTTCAGAAATGTTCTTCGTAACAAGCGTAGGACATTGCTTTCTGCGCTTTCTATCTTTTTTGCTTCAGTAATTGTGGTCATAGCTATAGGTTGGTTTTCAGGCATTATGGAAATGATGTTTCAGAATTATACAAAATATCAGACAGGAGACTTACGTGTCGTTTCTGAATATTATCCTTCACGTGAAAAATTCATGCCTGTGGATGAAATCATACAGGATTCCGATCCTTTGATAAGTGAACTGAAAAGTCTCAAGGGTGTGAAGAAAGTGGAGGAGCGTGCAAGATTCGGGATAATGCTTGCATCAGGTGACAGGACAGTCCATGCTATAGGGATGGGAATCGATTTTAAAACGAGTGAATTTGATATCAGATCATCATTGGTTGATGATTCAGGAAACAGGTTTACAGATCCTCAATTAAAGGAGGAAGGATTGTATATTGGCCAGCAATTGGCTGAAAAACTGAAAGTAAAACCAGGTGATGTCCTTCTGCTTGCAGCACGTACTTCTGAAGGAGGAATCAATGGAATTAAGTTAAAAATCAATGGAATGTTCAGGATGGGTATGTATGCATATGACAGCAAGTTTTTTTTCATTACTTTGACTGATGCAAAACGTCTATTAAAACTGGGGGAGGCCACTACTGAAGTTTTCATTTATAAAGATAAAAAAATCAATGAAAAAAACATTTTAGAAGCAGTAAGGAAGATTTTACCTTCTGGTATTATTGTCCAGACACCGGCTGAACAGATAGGTGCGTATTACAGTGCTTTGGAAATGTCACAGACAGTGTATAAGGTGTTTCTTTTATTCATATTGTTTCTTGCCTCATTTGTGGTCATTAATACGATGATAATGTCGATTTTTGAAAGGATCAAAGAGATAGGGACATTGAAAGCTATAGGTATGACTGACAAGGAATGGTTTGTCAATTTCACATTGGAAGGTGCCATAATAGGAGGGATGGGAGGGATTACTGGTACAATAATAGGAGCATTGCTTGTGATTATCATGTATTATACAGGAGTTGACATGGCTGATGCAGTAAAAGGACTAGATATGCCGATTGAATCCATCATAAGACCCAAAATAGGTATTGGAGGTTTTTTATTCAGCCTTATTGCATCTGTGTTAGTACCGACTTTAGCAGCTATGATTCCTTCCCGCTATGTGAAACAATTTACACCTGCTGAAGCATTAAGAAAAGTATAGAGTAAAAATAATGACAGGGAACAGTTTTTTAACTGTTCCCTGCGACATGAAAGTTTTTAAACTTGTTTCTTTTTAGGTTTTTGCTGGGAAAACTTGATTGATCCCCAAACAAATCCAATGACCAGGATGATGATTGCCCAACCCCACCACGGGACTGAACCAAAAACTGTGATAACAAGAAAGAAAACCAAGAAAAAAACGAGTGTTAGGACAACATAGCTTACCCACCAGACCCAAAGAGGTTTGTCTGCAAGGAAATTGCCCACACGTTGTTCCAGTTCCTTTTTCGTCTTGAGAATCTTCTGATTCTTTTTTGAAGAAGAACTCTTCTTTTTCGCCATAATGCCTCCTCCTATAAAAGTGTATTCTGTTTTAAATTGTTTGTAAAAAGTGTTATGTATTCCATGAAAGATGAAAACTCAGCATTTTTATTTTTTACACCTAGTTTAATGAGTATTTTTGTGAAAGGATTGTTCAGATGGAGACTTCTGATGAAGATGGTACTTGTACCACCTGTTTGCGCTGGTAGGATGATGACTGTAAGCGAGCCAGGTTCTCGGGATTCCTGTTTATAGTATTTTACAACTTTTCTGCCAGGATTCCATTCTCTTATTTCGTATGTGTCAAAACTGTCATCATTATATATTTCTTTATAAATTGTCTTATTTGTTCCTGAGGCAATCTTTTCAATATTGACGATATTTGTCCTCCAGACAAGTTGGAAGTCATTATCTGCAAGCCTATCCCAGATAAGGGCTGGTGGATAGTTCAAGTCCAATACAATTTTTTTATTGATTTGTGAGGGTAGAAACAGACCGATAATCAGTATTATTAAGAGAAGAAGAACCGGAATACCAACTATAAAAGTTAAAGGCATTGTGTTGATTTTTTTTTTGTTCTTCATAGATACCACCTCTGTATAATTTAATTAAAGTAATGTATTTAGTCAAAACTAACAATTGAAGATTTGTCAGCATAATGTCACTTATAGTTGTATTTTGTATTCTTTAAAATAGAATAAATATTTTTTTTTAGGATAATAGGTTTTGATAATATATAATTATGAATATTGAAATAAAGGACGGTGCTATGAAAAGAAAATTAT
Source organism: Brevinema andersonii (assembly GCA_020722765.1). Lineage (GTDB taxonomy): Bacteria > Spirochaetota > DYKD01 > DYKD01 > DYKD01 > DYKD01. The sequence continues at coordinate 18,791 of DYKD01000007.1, forward strand.
TATTGGTATTTATCATCGTGCTAGGATTAAGCATAAGTCTTTATACGCAAGAGATTCAAAATGTTGAAAGCAATCAGAATGTTCAAGTGACTGATCAGGAAACTGTCTCAGACTCGACAAATGACAATAAAGCTCCTATGACAACCAAACAGGAGCAACAGACGAATGAGGTTATCAATGAGGCTCCTGCTGTGGTTGTTCCAGAAACATCATTGAGTTTCAGCGTTTTCGGGAATACGCGTACATATCTGGATGTCTATTCAAGGATCATTACCAGAATTCTTGAGTTGTCACCGGACTTTGTAGTGAATACAGGCAACTGTGTAAATACATATAACAATGATAATGAGTGGTTGAAATTCAAGAAAGCGTCAAAACCATTGTTCAGTTCAACAAAGTATTATGCTCTTCCTGGAAAACTTGATTTCTTATCATCAGATTTTTATAAGATATTCAATCTTCAAAAGACAAAAGCATACATCTCTATTCCACAAAATGATGTTCTTTTCATTTTTTTGGATTCCAATATGTTGAAAAAAGAAGATGATGAACAATATGAATGGATCAAAAAGACATTGGAAGATTCTTCTACATCAAAATTCAAGATATTATTCATACATTCCCCGCTATATTCTTCTGGAGAATCGGGAGGATTTAAGCAGATGCAAACTTTGATCCGACCATTAATTGATACCTACAGAATCGATGTCGTTTTTTCCGGTCAGGAAGCCAGTTATGAACGGCTCAGTATTTCCAATACACATTATATAGTGACTGGTGGCGCAGGAGCACCACTTACTGGAGAGGGAGTGAAGCTTGATAAGAGTGTGATTTTCAAACGGGAAAACCATTTCTGTCATGTCAAGATCAAAGGGAAGGAACTGGCATTTACAGCGGAAGGCATTGATGGATCAGTACTTGATTCATTCACATTGACAAAATGACTTAATGTCCTGCTGGTTTAAGCTTCCCATGCCGTAAAAAATATTTGTCCCGGAGGATAATCCTCTTCTTGTTGGCATTTACAAAAATAATATCATCAGCCCGACCAGGGTCTCCTAGATAAACAGCTGCAAGATATTCCTTTTCTTTGTTTCCAATTTCACTGATGTCAATGGCAGGGAAGCGTATGATCTGGTCAATTCTGATCATATCCACATCACCAATCCGGTTATACCATGCGATATCTTCCCAGTAGTTTTTATTGTTTTGGAGTGTTGTCTGCAATGTTTTTCGTATAATACCAGACAAGGTATCCCTGAATTTCACCGTGTAAATGAAATCTCCTGATTTTTCGACTTTTTTCTTCTTCAATGTCAATGACAATGGCATGCTGAGGGGAATGCTTTCATTCTCTTTGTTATCTACTGATTTTACGATAAACAGGTATTCATCTCTTGGAAGATTTGTAAATATGACAAAATTTGTAAAAATAACCTGAAAATTTGTTGTTTTACCTCTGGTGTTTTTGTTGAAAGAATACTCATGTCTGGAAATGCCATTTTCATCAGTCGCTGACCATGTAAAAGAAAGGGAAGGGATCGTTTTCAGATTGGTCTTTTTATTTATCTGTTCTATTGGTTCACTGATCATAAGATTGCTGATGGTTGGACCTTTTTCATCCCTATACACTGAAAATGGAAACATACCATTCGTACTCCAGTTCCCTGATGGATCAACAGATTGGACTTTGAAAAACCAGTCGCCATTCCTGATTTTTGTGATTTTGATCTGGTTTGTACGTATTCTTATCTGCTTGGGAGGATTTTCATTTGGATCTTTTGTCAATATCCATGAATATCCTTTGATACCGAACTGGTCATAACTTGACCAAATAAATTCAATCGAATTGTTTGAAGTGACAGTATATCCTGGTATGGTAAGGGAGGATACGTCTGGTTTTGTAGGTCTGATATCATCTCCTTTCACTATGATATTGAAACTCTGGGGGAATCCCCAGTTTCCTGCCATGTCTACACATTTCACATTCAAGAAATGACTGCCAACTGGAAGTCCTGATATGTCCAACCTGTTTGTTGTACTGTTAATCCTGTTTGGCGGATTTTCCTTTGTCTTGCTGATAGTATAACTATATCCTTGTATCTTGTCTTCATCACGAGAGTTGATATAGAAGTCTCCTGCTGTCTTAAAGGATCCCCATCCATCTGCAAAATCAGGGGATTCGATTGATGTGATTTCAGGTCCTCGTGTGTCAAGGATTAATTTGAATCTTTTAGTTTCACTCCAGTTGCCTGCATTATCAATTACTTTTATATGGAAATAATAGGTGCCATCAGCAACAAGATGAAGAGCCGTAGAAAAATTCGTGGATTCTATATTCATAATGTCGGGTTCTGAAAAAGGATTTTGGTCGAATATCGTAGCAAATCCCCTGATGCCGGAAATATCCGGCATGGGTTTCACTGCAAAACGCACCATGCGCTCACGTGATGCAACTCCATCCTCGTGTGTAGATGAATAAAGGTCTGGAGGCAGGATATATCTGTCAGGGATTCTAATGATGATATAAGAAGATTTTGTCTTTTTCTCTTCTGATTGCCAGGCGACAAGGATGTCGTTTTTTATTTTGATAGCTGATGGTTTCTTGTTGTTACGATGGTTGTCACTTAACTGTATTTCAACTCCTTTTTTCTCTCCTGTATTGCTGTCAATTCCCATATACATGACATGATCGTTTTTCCCTTTGTATTCATGCCAAAAAAGGGCCAATGAGCCGTTATCATTTATCGGCATAGGCCAGTGAGTATTGTTTTTTGTATGGATAATCTGTTTTTCATCTTTCCAGAGGATCTCTTTGTTATCCTGTATTTCACCCATCCTTGAATGGATTTCCCAGGTGTTGCTGATATTTTTTTCCCAAAACAAGAAAAGCTTGCCATTCTGGTTTGTCTCTTCAGGTCTAGCAGGTGTGAATATCAACGTCGGTCTGATATCATCAAACCTATTGACTGTGAGCCTTTTTGGCAGACTCCATGTTCGCCCTCTGTCAGGGCTATGTAAAAGAAAAAGTTCATCATTGATGATTTCCTCGCCACCACCAGAACGGTTCTGCAATGCAAGATAGATAGAATCATTCCTGCATACGACAGACGGGAAAAAGTCGCCTCTGTTTTTTGCATCCCTGTTTTCTATATTCTGAAGAATAGGTCTGGGGGGCGACCAGGTTTTCCCTTGATCTATACTTTGTGTGAGGTAAAGCGTAAATTTCCCATTGTATTCCATATGAGAAAAAAGATGGGCTGTCCCCGCAGTATCAATAACAAGTGTAGGTACAAAAATGGACTCTTTGTCTGGCAAAATCCTGGCAGTTGTCCATGTTTTCCCAGCATCATCACTTCTTAGGATATGAAGCCGTGTCTTTACATCATTCATGACTATCAAAATGCTGTTTTGAAAAGTTCCACAGGACAGTGGGAAAAAAATAAGGTTGCTTGATTTATAAATTGTCCGAATAGGACCTGTGAGTCTGTGATTCGTGTTAAGTTCCTGCCAGCAGATCTCACTTCTGTTTGAGATGTTATTGACAAAAACAATGGCCGTTTTCCCATTGACATGTATCCATTGTGGAAAATGAATATTTATTTTTTCAGGGATGGTCATTGGCTCATCCCACCCAGAAATTTGGGAATATAATGTGCAGGATAAGTTAAATAGGAAGACTATAATTAAAAATGAAAAATATCTCAAACAAATATCTCCTGATACTTTTTTATCGGTTTTACATAAAAATCAATAAGTATTATTTTCACTTATAATTGATGTAAAGGAGTATATAGGAAGAACGATAAAGTTGATTTTCAAGATGCTTTTGAATATATTAAAAGCCTCAAATTTCATGATTGGAGATGTTATGGGCAAGAATATCATTGAAAAAATTATAGAAAAACATTTGATAGAAGGGGAGATGATTCCAGGAAAAGAAATATCCATACGGATCGACCAGACACTGACTCAGGATGCTACTGGAACAATGGCATATCTGGAATTTGAAACGCTTCGTATTCCACAAGTCAAGACTGAACTTTCAGTCAGCTATGTTGATCATAATACCCTTCAGGTAGGATATGAAAATGCTGATGATCATGCATATCTCCAGTCTGTCGCTGCGAAACATGGGATATTCTTTTCCAAGGCCGGAAACGGAATTTGTCATCAAGTCCATCTTGAGCGGTTTGGAGTTCCAGGAAAGACAATGATTGGCTCTGATAGTCATACTCCCACATGTGGCGGTCTAGGAATGATGGCTATTGGTGCAGGCGGGCTTGATGTGGCTGTAGCTATGGCAGGAGGGGCTTTCCATCTTACAATGCCTGAAGTCATCAAGGTTGATCTCAAAGGGAAATTCAAACCAGGTGTTTCTGCAAAAGATGTCATTTTAAAAGTACTTTCCATACTTTCAACAAAAGGAAATGTCGGAAAAGTCATTGAGTATGCTGGTCCAGCCTTGAAAAATCTTACTGTTCCTGAACGTGCAACGATTACAAACATGGGTGCAGAATTAGGCGTGACGACTTCAATCTTCCCTTCAGATGAACAGACAAAGCGTTTTATGAAAGCGCAAAAACGTGAAAAGGATTGGACAAGCCTGAAGAGTGATGCGGACGCATCTTATGGTAGAGTGATAGAAATTGATCTCTCGGTTTTGGAACCTATGATCGCTCTCCCGCATAGTCCTGATAACGTAAAAAAAGTGAAGGAGATTTCTGGATTGAAAGTGCAGCAAGTAGCTATTGGGAGTTGTACAAATTCCTCATATCAGGATCTCATGACTGTAGCCTCCATATTGGATGGAAAAAAGGTCAATCCCAATACAAGTCTGATTATAGCGCCTGGATCACGTCAGGTTTTCCAGATGGTGGATCGTGATGGCGGTATTTCCAAAATGATTCAGGCAGGAGCAAGGTTGATGGAGTTTACCTGCGGTTTCTGTATTGGAAATGGACAGTCCCCATGTTCAAAAGGAGTCAGTGCACGAACAAATAACAGGAATTTCAAAGGCCGTAGCGGGACAGATGATGCGAATATCTATCTCGTTAGCCCTGAAACAGCTGCAGTAGCCGCCATTTTTGGAGAATTTCGTGATCCCGTGAGTAGTGGAATCAGGTTTTCCAAACCACGTATGCCGGACAGTTTTATGATCGATGATTCCATGGTCTATCCACCTTCAAAAAATCCATCTGAGATTTCCATAATACGTGGACCTAATATTGGTGAGCCTCCCTATTCGGAAGTGACAAAAGATTCTTATTCCGGTGTGGTTACACTAAAGGTAGGAGACAAAGTCACTACTGATGACATCATGCCAGCAGGACAAAGGTTGAAATACAGGTCGAATATTCCCAAATATGCGGAATTCGTTTTTGAAAAGATGAAGCCTTCTTTTTCAAAAGATTGTATAGAAAACAAGAAAGCAGGATTGGTAAATATGATTATTGCTGGTGAGAGCTACGGGCAGGGATCAAGCAGGGAGCATGCTGCTATCTGTCCTATGTTTCTTGGTGTAAAATTCGTACTTGCAAAATCCATGGAACGCATACATAGGACCAATCTGATAAATTTCGGGATTATTCCTTTGTTATTCAAGAATCCTGATGATTATGAGAAGATTTCAGAAGGTGACAAGTTTGATAATATCAGCGGATTGATTTCTGCTTTAAAGGACAAGGATTCATTCATTCTGATTGATACGAGCAAAGGTATTTCCATTGAATGCCTGTTGGATATTTCAGCCCGAAACAGGGCTATTCTCATGGCAGGCGGGCTGCTCAATTCTATTGTAAAAAAAACGCCTGAATCTCATTGATAATGAATAGCAGGTATCATTCATTTAGTTCGTATCTTAAAAAGCGTTTCCATGAAAAAGTCTGGAAGGTGACAGTAGATGCAGGGTTTACCTGTCCGAATAGGGACGGTACCAAAGGGAATACAGGCTGTATTTATTGCAATGACAAAGGGAGCGGTTCCGGTTCAAAACTTCCTATTCAAGATCAGGTCAGATCCCAAATTAGGGCTTTGGAATCAAAAGGAATCAAAAGGTATTTTGTTTATTTTCAGGCCTTTTCCAACACTTATGGGTCTGTTGCTTTTATGAAAAGGACTTATGATAGTGCTTTGGTTGATGATCGGATAGTGGGGTTGAGTATTGGTACGCGTCCAGATTGTATTGATCAGGAGAAAGTTGAACTGATAAAAAAATACAATCAAAAACTGGATGTCTGGGTAGAACTTGGCTTGCAGAGTATCCATGAAAAGTCGCTTGTTTTTATTGGTCGTGAACATTCACTTCTTGATTTTGAAAAGTCAGTCATCCTTTTGAAAAGTGAGGGGATCAAGGTTTGTGTACATCTGATTTTTGGGTTGCCTGGAGAATCACATGAAGAGATGCTGGCAACAGTGAAATATCTTGTCCCACTAGGTGTGGAAGCAGTGAAATTTCATTCCCTTTATATGGAAAAAGGGACACGCCTTCATACGACGTATCAGGAACGGCCTTTTGTTTTTCAGACACAGGAAGAATATTGCAGGATCGTTGTTGATGCATTAAAGATCTTACCTGCGGATATTGTCATTCAAAGACTGACGGGGGATGGGGATCCCCATCTTACCATTGCACCTGACTGGGCATTAAAAAAAAATGAGACATTAGGAATGATTCAAGCCCTGCTTGAAAGGGACAATATTTACCAAGGATGTGCATCTGCATGAAACATACTATACTGTTTCTCTCATTTATGGTTTTTTTAGCGGATTGTTCCCAAAAGATTAACCCTCAGTTTTCCCAGAATCGGGCGCTTCTTATCAAAGAGAAGCTTCAAGAAAAAATAAGTACAAGACTGGAAGAGAAAACTTATCATGGTGTCAAGGTGTCCATCAATATCATGACATCTGATAAAAAGAATATCCTTTTCCAAAAGGATGTTGACTCTCCCTATATTACTGCATCAGTTTTTAAGATTGTATCATCTGGAATCGCTTTGGAAAAATTTGGTCCTGACAAGAGATTCCAGACACTGCTCTGTTCAGATTCCAAATTAAAAGGGGAAACATGGGAAGGCAATCTGTATCTTGTTGGAAAAGGCGACTCATCCCTTATGAAAGAAGACCTTGAGAAAATGGCAGAATCTGTGAAAGAGTCAGGAATCAGGAACATTGATGGAGACCTGATTTATGACTCTTCTTATTTTGATGAAGAAAAGAACAGGTTTGGGAATCATGCTCGGAATTTATATGCTCCTCCTTCAGCACTCATTGTGAATTATGGATGGATTGATGTCAATGTTAAAAAAGGTCCCCCGCTGTCATTGGAAATCAATCCAAAGACTTCCTATGCCAGATTGTCCTATGATTTAGAATGGTCTTCAAAAGATGAATGGGGCAGGCCTTCCCTCACATACAAGATGCGTGATTGGGGTGATGAGTTTTCAGTCAGAGGTGTCTATGCTGCAAAAGACCGACAATACCATTATTTATGGTTGGGGGCTTCCCGTCCTGCCTTATACACGGCTACACTTTTTAAGGAAGCGCTTGAAAAAAAAGACGTTAAATTGAAAGGGAAGATACGAACAGGTAAAATGCCAAAAAATGCAACAGTTTTCCTAACCTATGAAGGTAAGTTGCTAAAAGATATTGTCACTGTGATGAATCAGGAAAGTAACAATGTCATTGCAGAGATGATTAACAAATCCTTAGGTGCGGAGTTTGTATCTGTTCCTGGTACAAGGCAAAAGGGGTTGAATGTCATACGTCAGTTTTTTATCAACGACCTCGGTTTTATACCTGGTTCTTTTTCTATAGGGGATTCAAGCGGGCTTTCCATCAGTAACAGGTTGTCAACAAGTCAAGTCTGTTCTATCCTTACTCATTTTTATAGGAACAGGGGTGTTCGTGACACTTTCATTGCAACATTAGCCAGGCAAGGCCACCATCCCCATGCCATGAATCCAGTACCTCCTGATGAAATAAGAGTTTATGTGAAGACAGGAACACTTTCAGTACAAGGTGTCAACACTGTAGCAGGATATATTTTCATTGCATCAGAAAAAGCCCCCATTGTCTTTTCAATAATGGCTAATAGAGTCAAACCAGGACCGATGACTTATTCTGGAACGCTTACAAACCCGTTGCTTTCAGATGTCATAGAAGCGATCAAATCCTCATTATCTCAGGAAGTAAAATGAAAAAATTATTAACATCGTTCAAGAACTTATTTGCAAAACAGGAATCGCATCTCTACGAAAACCCTCTCGATGCTCCGGGTAAGGGACAATACTTCGGAGTCTTTTTTCTCGCTTTTGCGGCATTGGCTTTTGAGATCATCCTGACACGCGTGCTCTCATACAGGTATTGGTATCATTATGCAAGCCTGATTATCGCCATAGCAATGCTGGGAAATGGTATGGCAGGTACCTTTTCCACTTTTTTCAGGAAACGTGGCAGGGAGACCCGCTACGTTTTGTTCTTCTTATCCCTGTTATTTGCTGTTTCCATCCCCTTGGTAATACAGTTTTCAAATATCATACAATATATTCCCAATCTTTATCAGTCTCCAACACAGAGCGTTTCTCCTTCACCTGATGCAAATATTTTTAATCTAATAAAACATGTGTTTCTTGATGCGATCCATGATTTTAGATTGACTGATTTGAATACCAAAGAGCAGCTAAAGCTCTATTTCCTTTTTATGTTTCCTTTTCTCATTGTTGGGATTACTCTCACTTTTACTTTTAGCGCTTATCAGAAAAATATCAATAAATTCTATTTCGCAGATCTGGCAGGTGCAGGCTTAGGCGTTTTGTCTGTCCTGATTCTCATGCCTGTGATAGGATTGGAACGGATGGTCTGGCTCATAGGTTTTTTTGGAGCAGTCTCAGCCATGTTTTTTGCTACCCGACTGAATAAATTGTTTTTTATTCCGACGTTTTTGATAGCATTGTATCTTCTGCTTCCTGTATTTGGAATCATTCCTCATAACATTGATATTCCTACAACCAAAACTGACAAGAAAAATGTGCGTGTTTTTGCAGAATACTGGGATAATATTGCCAGGATTTCCTTATGGAAAAAGAATGACAATTATGTGACAATCAATATGGATTGGTCTTGCCTGACAATCATCCAGAATCATGCAAAAGGTCTGGCTATGCGTCAAAAATTGTATGAGAACCATTACATCCCTTTCCTGTTGCGTCCTGATGGCTCTTCCTGTATTGTCGGTTCCGGTGGTGGACGTGATATCAATGCCCATTTGGATATGAATAAACTTTATGGAAAGGATAAAGACAATGTCAAGGTTTATGCTGTTGAACTGAATCCGACCATGATGAAAATACTTAATTCTACAAATATCTTCACGCTCCCTGGTGTCATGTGGAATCCTAAAAATATGGATATCAATGTTACCAATATTTTCCATTTTTCTGGAAAACTCGCCAAAGATTCACGTGTCAAGATGATGAATGATGAAGGACGTAATTTTATACGTTCCCACAAGATGAAATATGATATCATTGTCCAGAACAATGCTTATACTTTTTCTGCTGTAAGTTCCGGAGCTTTTTCCTTGGCTGAAAATTATCTGATGACAGTGGAGGCTTTTGAGGAATATTTCGATCATCTGAATCCTGAGGGTATTCTTTATTTTTCCCGTCCATATTTTGAAGCAATAAGAATGGCAAGTATTGCCAGGGAACTTTTCAAGAGAAGAGGGAAGCTTGATGAATTTCCTGAGAGTATTGCTATCTTTCTTAATCCTGACCAAAGAGGATACAATGTCCAACAGTTCTATTTGAAAAAAGGCAGATTTACCAAGGAAGAGATCAGGCTTTTACAAGAACAATATGACAAGCAAGCTGAACAGGATAATTTTACTAATGACGTGGTCGTTTATGCTCCTTATATCAGGAAAAACATCTGGGATAATCGCCCTCTTTCTATTAAAGACCAGACAAGATTGAATAATAGCGCTCACATGAAAAGCATAATTTTAGCTCCTGATGAAGATTCACTAAAAAATATTTACGACAATTCCTTGACAGATATTCGGCCTCCCACAGATGATTGGCCTTTTTTCAGCCAACGTGCAAAGTGGAAAGATTTCATTGAAAACCAAAGCCCTGCACTGAAAAAAATCGAGGCTTTCTTTCCCCAATCCATTATGAGCATCAAGCAGGCATTGGTGATAGTATCCATCATTTCCATCTTATTCATCCTTGTCCCGATGTTCTTTTATAGGGAAGCGGGTCTGAAAGATCTTGGTGGCAGGGGAGTCCGTGGTTTTTCAGGTAAAATCCAGTTCCTATATTTTTTTGCCATGATCGGATTAGGGTTCATGTTCATGGAAATCCATATGATGCAAAAACTCGGGTTAGTGTTTGGAACTCCTGTTTTTGCCATAGCCTTTGTCCTGGCAGGGACTCTGATTTTTTCAGGTGTTGGAAGTTTCCTTTCTGGTGCGTTTTCTGACAAAAAAAAGTCCCTGCTCATTGCACTTTCCTTGATCGTGTTAGTGATGATTGTTTATCTGATAATCGGACAAGCAACACTCCGGGGTGTCATGGGTTCATCCATGCTGATGAGAATCTCAGTCTCCTCCCTTTTCATAATTCCTCTTGCTGTAGGAATGGGAATGATGTTCCCTTCTGCTGTCAGCTGGTTGTCTTGTCATTATCCCAGGACAATCGCATGGGGCTGGGCTGTAAACGGTTTTTTTTCGGTCATAGCCTCACTTCTTGCAAATATCATGGCTGTTTTCTTGGGTTTGAATATGTTGGTCTGGCTCGCACTTTTCTTTTACACTAGTGGAGTTCTTATGTTCCTTCTGATTCCTCCAAAAAAAATCGAAGTCTAAAAGGAGATTTTCATGCAGGAAAAAATCATCATTGCGGCTGTTGCTAGAAATAATGTCATTGGAAACGGTAATACCATACCTTGGCACATCAGTGAGGATTTCAAGAGGTTCAAAAGACTTACAACAGGATTTCCCATTATCATGGGTTCAAAAACCTGGATGTCACTTCCTAAAAGACCTTTACTTGACAGGGAAAACATCGTAATTTCACGAAACCCTGATTTTAAAGCTGATGGTGCTACTGTATTTTCATCTCTTGAAAAAGCAATTGAACATTGCAAGGAAGCCAAGAAAATATTTTTTATTGGCGGAGCCTCAGTATATGAACAGGCAATGAAATTTTCTGATGTGATGGAAATTACTCGTCTGGAAAATAAATTTGAAGGGGATGCTTTTTTCCCGAAAATAGATAATAATGAATGGCAAATTGTGGGACATCCTGAATCCTATGAAGATCCAAAATACGGGAAGTATTCTTTTATCCGTTATTTGAAAGTTGTCAAATAAATGGGAGTGCTTCTCAGCTGTCAAGATGTTTCCAAATCTTTCGGAACACGCAATCTTTTTTCAAGTCTTTCTTTCGGATTGAACGAAGGGGAGTGTACTGGTCTCATTGGACCTAATGGTTCAGGAAAATCGACTTTGCTTAAAATTATTGCAGGAGAGGATACTCCGGATACTGGTTCAATAACAGCAAAAAAAAGGATTCGAATCGCTTATCTGCCACAGACTGAAGACTTATCCAGTATTCCGGAAAATACGACTGTCATTCAATATCTATCTTCTTATATTTTAACCAAAGGTTATTCTGAACAAGAAGCGTCCACCATTTCCAGAATCGGATTAGATAAGGCACGATTTGCTGATGTCAATCAACTTGTTAAAGTCCTTTCTGGTGGATGGAAAAAGAGGCTATAGTGACACATGACAGACGTTTTTTGGGACGTACACAACAAAAGAACTGAGAGAATTAGAAAATATCGAAGACCAGATTAAAGCAGGTGAGGAAGTCGTACTTGAACTGGAAAAATCACTTGAGGATCCTTCCATAGCTGCCCACTCTCCCTGCCCGTGACCAACATATTAAAAAAATAGCCAATTTTTATTTCTATTTTTTTTTGAGAAACCGATATTAAGTGGACATATTACTACCATGCAATATGTAAATGTGGAATCCATAATCTCAATTGTCGTCTCATCGCATTGCGTTTCCTTGGCTTTGCTTGTACTCATCAGGCACATCCAAATGACGGCATCTCACCAGATTTCGGGTTTTAATGCGTAAAAAATCAGTTAGTATCCAACTTCAAAATATCTCTTTTGATAGACTATTTGTAAATGGTTCCGCTTCTGCCTTATTTGATAAAGGACAAGTTCATGTCCCTTTCGCTCTCCCTGGTGATATTGCAGATGTCAATGTTACGAGCAGGATAGGGAATGAATATTTTGGGAAAATATCATTCTTTCATGAACAATCTTCATTAAGACAAGAAGCCTCTTGTAAACATTTTGGTATTTGCGGCGGATGTCAATGGCAACATATCAATTATGATGAACAGTTAAAAGTAAAACAGAGTTGGGTTCAAAACCTTTTTTCAGATGTCATAGCCAAAGACTCTTCCTTTTTACAGGCTATTGTTCCTGCACCTGATCCCTATTTTTATCGAAACAAGATGGAATATACGTTTTCAAACAGGCCTTGGACTGAAGCTGTGTTGGAAGATAAATCACAATACAAAGTTGAAAAAAATGTTGTTGGTTTTCATGTACCGGGCAGGTTTGATAAGATTATGAATGTTGAAAAATGTTTTCTGCAGGCAGACCCTTCCAACAGTATCCGTGATTTCATCCAAAAAATATCGTTTGAAAAAGGGTATGATCATTTTGATAGCAGGATTTTAAAAGGTTTCCTGCGCAATCTTATCATACGTTGTACTCATGATGGACAGTTCATGGTCATTCTGTCAGTTGGACGGGATGAACCTCTCTGGATTGAAAAAATCCTGTCAGGTCTCAAATCAAATTTTCCAGATCTTGCTTCCATCTATTATGTGATCAACCTTAAACCTAATCCTACTTTAAGTGACCAGGAACATATCCTTTTTCATGGCACTCCTGAGATTACGGAAAATATCAATGGGCTTTCTTTTATCATTGGACCGAAATCCTTTTTTCAATCCAATACCAAACAGACTGAATCCCTCTATGACCTGGTCCTTAAGATGGCGAATCCTAAGAAAACAGATGTGATTTATGATTTGTATACTGGAGCTGGGACCATCGCCTGTGTTTTGGCTTCCCACTGCAAGGAAGTGATAGGAATAGAATCCGTTGAAGAAGCGGTTCAGAATGCACGTATGAACGCTAAAAAAAATGACATTATGAATGCTGAATTCTATTCAGGTGATACAAAAGACCTGTTTACTGAAAAGCTTTTTGAAAAACACGGCTCCCCTGATATTGTTGTTCTCGATCCTCCTCGTCCTGGACTTCATGAGGATGTATTGGCATCTCTTCTCTCTGAGTCACCTGAGAAAATCGTCTATGTAAGCTGTAATCCTGAAACGCAACTCCGCGATGTGAACATCCTTCGTGAGACATACAAGGTTTCACTGATTGCACCTGTTGATATGGTTCCTCAGACCAGACATGTTGAAAACGTAATATTGTTGGAAAAAAGATGATTATACCTGTTGTCCCTAAAGCCTGAAAATAAGACCTCTTTAAGCTAAAAAAAACGAATTCTCTTATATATTTGTTAAATTTGACAAAACATTCCAAACAGTATAATATATGACGCCTGTAGATGATTCTTTCCTCTAAGAATGTCCTCCAACAGGCACTATGGCTATATTTAATCGGTCTTTGCGTTAAAAGGATTTTTTATGCCTAAAGGAATCATTGTACTTGAAAACGGCTCCTCCTTTTTAGGAGAAACCTTCGGTTATACTGGAACCAAATTCGGCGAGTTCGTTTTCAATACTGCACTTTCCGGTTATCAGGAAATTTTGACAGATCCCTCCTATAAAGGGCAGTTTGTTGTAATGACTTATCCGCATATCGGTAATTATGGGACTTCCCCTGAAGATGCTGAATCTGATTCTGTCTTTCTTGAAGGTTTCATAGCCAAAGAATTCAGTAGTATTGTGAGTAATTACAGGTCGCAAAAGAGTTTGCAGGATTATTTAACTGAAAAAAAAGTAATAGCCATTCAAGGTGTCGATACCCGTGCTATTACAAAACTTATTCGAGAAAAAGGCTCCATGATGGGTGCTATTTCCAATACGGAACTTGACCCTGAAAAACTCCTCGAACAGATAAAAAAAGCACCTTCCATCGTTGGTGTAGACATGATCAAAGAAGTGACAACTAAGAAGATTTTCAAATGGGATCCCTCCAAGAATCAGGCGAAGTCCCTTCACCCCAACACTTCTGTTTATGACGCATTCACAAAATTAAAAGATTATCATTACGGTTTTCATATCGTATGTATTGATTGTGGTGTGAAGTGGAATATGCTCCGTATCCTGTCCCTCATGGGGTGTGAAGTGACTGTTGTTCCAGCCACATCAAAAATCGATGAAATACGGAAATTGAAACCAGACGGTGTGATAATATCCAATGGTCCAGGAGACCCTTCAGCTGTCCCATACCTCGTACAACTTGTAAAAGATGTCATTGATGCAGGTCTGCCAACTTTCGGAATCTGTTTTGGACACCAACTGATTGGTCAGGCCTTTGGGGGGAAGACATTCAAATTGAAATTCGGGCATCATGGGGCCAACCATCCTGTAAAAGATCTTTTGACAGGCAAAGTGGAGATCACATCACAGAACCATAATTTCTGTGTAGACTATGAGAGTCTTGATAAGACAAAGATAGAGATAACACATATGCATTTGAATGATGATACTGTTGAAGGATTCCGTCACAAGGAAAAACCGGTTTTCAGCGTGCAATATCATCCTGAAAGTTCTCCGGGTCCCAGTGATTCACGATACCTGTTCAAACGGTTCCTTGATATGGTCAAGGAGGCCCGCCATGCCTAAACGGACAGACATCAGGAAAATCATGATCATCAGTTCAGGTCCTATTGTCATTGGACAGGCATGTGAGTTCGATTATTCCGGAACACAGGCTGTTAAGGCACTTAGAAAAGAAGGATATGAGATCATCCTGTTGAACTCAAACCCGGCAACAATCATGACAGATCCTGAACTTGCAGACAAGACATATATCGAACCCATCACACCTGAAATTGCAGCAGCGATCATTGAAAAAGAAAGACCAGACGCATTGTTACCGACACTTGGTGGTCAGACAGCATTAAACACAGCACGAGCTCTTGGTAAGATGGGAGTGTTTGAAAAATATGGCGTTGAACTGTTGGGCGCCAATCTGGAATCCATTGAAAAGGCAGAAGACCGTGATCTTTTCAAGGAAGCCATGAAAAAAATCGGGATTGGTGTGCCTGAGAGTGGTTTGGCGACAACAATCGAAGAAGCTGAAAAAGTCCTTTCAAAGATTGGATTTCCGCTCATCATTAGACCTGCCTTCACTTTGGGAGGTTCTGGCGGAAGCATTGTTTATAACATGGATGAGTTTTATGATAAGATCAAATGGGGATTGGATGCTAGTCCTATCCATCAGATTCTTATTGAACAATCCCTTTTAGGTTGGAAAGAATATGAATTGGAAGTGATGCGTGACCATGTAGGAAATACGGTCATCATCTGTTCTATCGAGAATTTTGATCCCATGGGTATTCATACAGGAGATTCCATTACTGTCGCTCCTGCACAGACATTGTCAGACAAAGAATACCAGGTCTTGCGGAACATGTCTATTGCCATTATGAAAGAGATCAATGTGAGCACAGGTGGATCCAATGTCCAATTCGCTGTAAATCCTGATAATGGTTCTGTCATGATCATTGAGATGAATCCCCGTGTTTCACGGAGTTCGGCTCTTGCTTCAAAAGCAACAGGTTTTCCAATAGCGAAAATAGCAGCTTTGCTTGCTGTAGGTTATACCCTTGATGAGTTAAAAAACGATATTACAAAAAAGACAGTCGCAAGTTTTGAACCCACAATCGATTATGTTGTCACAAAAATCCCGCGTTGGACTTTTGAAAAATTTCCTGAAGCTGATAATGAGCTCACCACACAGATGAAGTCCGTAGGTGAAGCTATGGCCATTGGTAGGACATTCAAGGAATCTTTGCAGAAAGCATTGCGTTCATTGGAAATCGGAAGGGCAGGGTTGGGGGCTGATGGGAAAGACAAGTTTTATTCCTGGGTTGACAAGTTCACTCCGGATGAAGTCCATCGGTTCATCAGGAAAAAGCTTATCAAGCCTACAGAAGAACGGATTTTTTATGTCAGATATGCGTTTCAATACGGGTTTTCCATGGATGAGATTTTTGAATGTTCAAAAATCGACAGATGGTTTCTCCAACAGATCAAGGAAATAGTTGATCTTGAGACTGCTATCAAGGAATATTCCATAGATGATATCTCTGATGACCTGCTCAGGAAAGCGAAAGAACATGGTTTTTCAGATAAACAGCTTGCCATAATCATGAATACACAGGAAGAGATAGTGCGGGAGAAACGTTTTAAGAAGAATATCCTGCCAGTATATAAGCTGGTTGATACAAGTTCCGCAGAATTTGAAGCCTATACACCATACTACTATTCAAGTTATGAGCAGGAAAATGAGATAAGACCTTCAACAAAACCGTCTGTTATGATTTTGGGTAGCGGTCCCAACCGTATTGGTCAAGGCATTGAATTCGATTACTGTTGTGTCCACTGTGCTTATGCATTGAAGGAAGAAGGTTTTGATACGATCATGGTGAATTGCAATCCTGAGACTGTCTCTACGGATTATGACACCTCTGATTATCTGTTTTTTGAACCTCTTACCTTTGAAGATGTGAATCACATCCATAAGAACATGAAACCGACTGGTACTGTGATCCAGTTCGGTGGACAGACTCCCCTGAAGCTGGCTCTTTCACTTCAGAAGGAAAGCATTGATATCTTTGGAACATCCCCGACAAGTATTGACATTGCAGAAGACAGGAAGCTATTTTCTGAATTCATAACGAAACTGGATATCAAGCAACCAGAAAATGGAATGGCCTATTCACGTGATATGGCTTTGGAAATCGCTAACAGGATTGGATATCCTGTGCTTCTTCGTCCCTCGTATGTCCTAGGTGGACGTTCCATGGAAATTATCTATAATGATATTGAACTGGACCGATATATCAAGTCAGCAGTGGAAGTCTCTGAAAACAGGCCAGTCCTTATTGACAGATTCCTTGAAAACGCTGTTGAAATCGACGTGGATGCTGTTGGAGATGGTGAAGAAGTCTATGTGGGTGCTGTGATGGAACATATTGAAGAGGCTGGCATCCATAGCGGTGATAGTGCCTGTGTGCTCCCTCCAAAATCCATCAAAAAAGAGATCGTTCAGAAAATTGAAGAATATACCACCAAGATGGCTTTGAAACTGAAAGTAAAAGGTCTGATCAACGTTCAATTTGCACTGAAGGATGAAGAGATTTATGTTCTGGAAGTGAATCCTAGGGCTTCACGGACTGCCCCTTTTGTAAGTAAAGCTACAGGAGTGCCACTGGCAAAACTTGCTGCAAGAATTGCAACTGGCAGGAAGCTGAAAGAATTCAAGTTGAAAAAGAGGAATCTCGATTATTATTGTGTAAAAGAAGTTGTCATGCCGTTCATCAAGTTCCAGAATGTCGATACGATACTAGGTCCTGAAATGAAATCGACTGGCGAGGTTATGGGTGTTGATGCTGATTTTGGCATGGCTTTCGCAAAAGCCCAGATTGCTGCTGGCTCTAATCTTCCTTTGGAAGGTACAGTTTTCATCAGTGTCCGTGACAAAGATAAAAAAATGGTTTTAGATACTGCAAGGAAACTTCAACAAGCTGGTTTTAAGCTGATTGCGACTTCAGGGACACATCGATTTTTAAATGAAAATAACGTAAAAAATGACCTTGTCAAGAAAGTTACGGAAGGTCGTCCCAATGTCACAGATGCTATCAAAAACAAAGATGTAGCACTTGTCATAAACACGTCTGAAGGAGCCCAGGCTAAAAAGGATTCTTTTCAGATTAGGCGCACAGCCCTGAATTTCGGGGTCCCTTATGTTACTACTATTTCCGCTTCTAATGCCACCTGTGAGGCTATCCTCTCAATGAAGAAAAGGCCTATGGATGTTAAAGCCCTTCAAGATTGGTATAAATAGTCTCCCCCCCCTTGACAAATTGGGAAGAAGGACTTAAATTTGAACACGAAAAAATGAATTTCCTAGGAGGATTGATATTATGAATTTACAGCCTTTAGATGACAGATTATTGGTTGAACCTGCTGAAGGGCAGGAAGCAAAATCTGCTGGTGGGATCATTATTCCAGATACAGCTAAAGAGAAACCCCGCATGGGAACTATCAAAGCTGTAGGTACAGATGAAGAATTAAAGAAAATCGTCAAAGAAGGCGATAAGATTCTTTATGGTAAGTACACTGGCGATGAGATTGAAATGGATCATAAGAAATACCTTATCATCAAACGTGATGATATTTTAGCCATTGTCAAGTGAATTTTAAAAGGCTGTCCGTAAGGACGGCCTTTTTTTTTGCTTTAAATATTAATAATGTGTATTATTGATACGGTTGTTTTTAGGAGGATCTTATAGAAGTTTTCTTTTCTATTCATTTTTTTTTATAGGTCGATAAATATATAAAATTCGGGCAGATGCCCACGTTGGAGGAGTCATCATGATTCATGATATCAAACAGAACATGCCAGATTTCATAAAGGAACAGGTAAGTCATTGGGAATCTTGGATTAGAAAAAATCCCAATTCTAAGATTAAGGGCGATGTTTTAAGTGGTTTGAACAAGCTTCGTGGTATGATGTAGGGAATTTACAGGTTAAAGAGCTTTAACCAAAAGACCTTTTACAACTATCAATCCAGGGGAGGTTTTTACTTTTTCAAGGTTGACTTCCCCTAGATCGATCATTACACCCGGATATTTTGTCTTAAGATTTGTGAAAAAAATCCCCATACTTGTTGCAAAAGAACTGTCAATAACCGATGAATCAGGAATGAGGAATACAAGTTTGGAGTCTTTAGTGATCGGTTTAATCCGGGAAACTGAGTTGATCGTATCAATAATTCTTTTCTGTACGACTGGGGCTGTTGATTGCGTTACTGCACCTTCGACATTTACATAACTTCCAAAATATTTTGTTTTTTCTTCTTCAGTAATATCCTTGATTTCACCGTTACAGACAATCTTTTCACCAGTAGGTCTACAGATGATTCGGGCAGGTTCCAGGTTTTCAGTCAGGATTTTTGATGCATTTTTTTGCATGTTGTCCTGTTTTATCTTGCTGAGCCGGCTATCAATAGTAGCGATCAGTGTTTCAAGTTTTTTAAGTTCTGCATGGATGTTCTGACCTTCCTGGTAAGTGAGTGTGTGCAGATTGATGAATTGTTTTGCCTTTTCTGGGTTTTTGGCGATATTATTGATAAAGATATTTGCTCGCTCATCATGGGTCTTTAACCCTTCGAAAAGCAAAGCTGGATTTTTGATGGCTTCTTCCTTGAATTTTGTCTCATTTGGATCAAGTAACAGTATCAAGTTAATGGTCTGTTTTTCATGGGAGGGAGTATGAGCCAAGATGCAAAAAGAGATAAGAAAGGTATTGAAAATTTTTAGTTGATCAGGATCAATCTCTTGAGGCAATCCTAGGTCTGCACGGTAATCCATGACCATAAGGTAGGGCATCCCATTTTTCATGATGAAATTGCCGAAATGCTTCCTTAGATTGACTGTGTTCTTATTTGAATGGATGTCTTTTTTGACTTCATCAAAGTCATTCAAGAGAGTTGACTCGTTCTCCAGTTCCTTTTTTCGTGTAGTAAGGAATCCCTTGATAATCTGGGCTACAGGTCTGTTTTTTAGAAGAATGATACTTTTCTTGTACATGGAACCTCTTGCTTCTACATAACCCATGTTTGTTCTTTTATCTGATTTCTTCCCATGAGACTGTGAAGTTTGTCTCATGATATGGTGAAATGAATACGTTTGAAGTATAATTTTTTTTGTTTGAATTGTCAATATTCGATATAAACATATCTTTTATGGTTTGACAAAAAAATGATAAAATCGTATAATATAAGTCAATGTTTGTTAAATAACTTAACATGAGATTAGTGTTAGTGGGAAAGGTGCTGATATGCCAAGTATAAGTGATGACAAGAAATTACTCAGTATAGTCAAAAGATTGAAGATTATCATGTCTGAAACCGAGACCTATGGTCGAATTCTTGTCAAAAATTCGGAATTTTCAGGACTTTATCATAATTTTCTCCTAGCTTGCAATAACTGCATGAAACTTATCAAATCTTCAGAAGTCAATCATTTGGAGTTAAGAAAACTCGTGGATGGTGAATATAGGAGATTATTAAACATCATGAAAGACCTTTTTTTAAAGGTCGTTCTGGGGTCTAAAACAGATTATTTTTCATTGGATCAATGGAAACTGAAAAATCCTGTTACACTTTTTTTTGGAAATTATTTCATCCTAAACCAGCATTACAGGCTTTTAAAAGATATCATTACCCTTTATTTCATCAGTACCTATAAGAATTCTTACAGTCTCGTTGTTGACGAAGCCTCCCCGCTCTTTGATATACAGAATTCCAGGTTTTTCGAATTTCCAAGTGACTTGGAAGCGACGCGTGATTATACAAAAAAAATCATATCTGAGATAGAATCGTCTGTAGGTTCATTTCCACTTGGTATTTTGGAAGAACAGATCGCTGAAATCATCAAGAATGCCATCAAGCATGGCAATCAATGTGATTATCAGAAAAAAATTAAAGTCTGGTTTTCATCTTCCAAAGAGCTATTTAAGATCATTGTAGAGGATGAAGGAGCGGGCTTTCAATTGTTGGAAAAATGGAATGATTTCAATAGGGAACGTAATGAAGCTCTAAAAAAAGGTAATATGGAAGAAATGATGAAATATATCCAATACAAGGGACCTCATTCTGATGCTGACGATGGGGGGAACTCGTTATTTGCGGCACTGGAATACTGGGATTCCGGACTTGTTTATAATGCTAAAAGAAATAAGGTTGCAGCAGTCAAGTATCTATATTGAAATGGTCTGTTTTTTTCTTCGGGAAACCTGTTTTCAATCATTTGACTTCTTATCCAGAGTGGGTATATTTTCTTTCGTAAAAATTCATATCTTTTATTTAGGAGTTTTTGATGGAATTCGAAGCTGTCATCGGTCTTGAAGTACATGTGGAACTGAATACGAAAAGCAAGATTTTTTGCAGTTGTTCGACTGAATTTGGAAAAACTCCCAATTCCAATGTATGCCCCGTCTGTGCAGGAATGCCGGGAGTCCTTCCTGTTCTGAACGCAGAAGCCCTGAAAAAAGCGATATTAGCCGGATTATCCCTAAATGGTACAATCCCTGAGTTTTCACGATTTGACAGGAAACAGTATTTTTATCCTGATCTTCCTAAAGGCTATCAGATTTCCCAGCTTGATTATCCTGTTATGAAGGATGGATTTGTCAATATCAATGTGAACGGGAAAGAGAAAAAAATAAGGATCAATAGGTTGCATATGGAAGAGGATGCTGGCAAACTTGTCCATTTAGAAGATTCCTCAGAAGCAGGAAGCCTTGTTGATTTGAACAGGGCAGGCGTACCTCTTGTTGAAATTGTCAGTGAACCTGATCTTTCTTCACCAGAGGAGGCGTACCTTTATCTTGTAGAACTCAAAAAAATAATGAAATACATTGATGTTTCGGATTGCAATATGGAAGAGGGCAGCCTCCGCTGTGATGCCAATGTCTCAGTGCGCCCAAAAGGCGAGACAAAACTTGGTACAAAAGCGGAAATAAAAAATGTCAATTCATTTAAATTTGTTGAAAAAGCCATTGAATATGAGATCAAACGTCAGGTCAGATTGATCGAAGAAGGTGGTCGGGTTGTCCAAGAAACACGTCTATATGATTCAGATGAGAATAAGACGTATTCCATGCGTAGCAAGGAAGAAGCGAATGATTATAGGTATTTCCCTGAACCAGACCTTGTCCCATTGAAGAATGATAAGGCATTTGTTGATTCCATTCGAAAGAATCTACCGGAACTTCATTATCAAGTCAAGGATAAATTAATCCGGAAATATGGTCTTTCAGATTATGATGCTGAGTTCATTTCCAACGAAAAACCGTTGGCTGATTATTTCCAGGTTGTTTTGAAACATTATGACCAGCCAAAGAATGTTGCAAACTGGTTGATGGGGGATATCTCGAAATATCTCAACGATAACAGGATTGAGTTCGGTTCATTGGGGCTTAACCCTGAATATCTTGCAAAGATGTTGAAGATGATTGATTCCAGTCTCATCAGTTCCAAAATCGGGAAAA
This sequence comes from Brevinema andersonii, assembly GCA_020722765.1. Lineage (GTDB taxonomy): Bacteria > Spirochaetota > DYKD01 > DYKD01 > DYKD01 > DYKD01. Next base: position 41,148 of record DYKD01000007.1, read on the forward strand.
CCCTTCTTGTGGATATGATTATGAGTGGGAAGGATCCTGATGCCCTCGTTAAGGAAAAGGGGTTAGTTCAGATTTCAGATTCAGGTGAACTTGAAAAAATCATCGATGAGGTGCTTGGAGCTAACACAGAAAATGTTGCTAGTTATAAAGCCGGGAAAACAGGGCTCCTTGGAAGCTTTGTAGGACAGGTCATGAAAAAAACACAAGGGAAAGCGAATCCAAAACTTGTCAATGAAATCCTCTTGAAGAAGCTCTCCTGATATGGACGTTTTCAAGGATTTCGTACATCTTCATGTTCATTCCGCATTCAGTCTGCTGGATGGTATGATTACGCCAGCTCGACTTGCCAAACGCGCTCGTGAATTGGGAATGAGTTCCATCGCCTTGACTGATCATGGGAACATGTTCGGAATCCTTGAATTTTACAATGAATGCAAGAAACCCAAAGATAAGGATGCAAAACCGATTAAGCCTATCTTAGGTTGTGAAGTTTATATTGCACCAGTTGATAGAACCATAAAAAAATCCGGTGTTGGCGATGATGATGAGAATTATTATCATTTGATCCTGTTGGCTAAGGATCTCACTGGATATAGAAATCTTCTTAAAATCGTCTCTGATGCATGGTTGGTTGGAAAGTATTATAAACCGCGTACAGATAAATCTGTTCTAAGGCAGTATAGTGAAGGGATTATTGCGCTTTCCAGTTGCCTTGGAGGTGAAATCCCTTCTCTTCTTAAAAAGAATGACGTTGTCGGAGCTGAAAAAGCCGCTTATGAGTATTTTGAGATTTTTAAAGGGGATTTCTATCTTGAAATGCAGAATAACAGTATTCCAGAACAATGGCCTGTAAACCGAGGTCTGGCTGATATTGGACGAAAACTGGGTATTCCTCTTGTAGCTACAAATGATATCCATTTTTTAAACAAAGAAGATTCTGAAGCACATAGAATTCTACTAGGGGTGGGCACAAAAAAGACTGTTTCTGAGATGGATGCTGGTAAAGGCATGAAACTTCCAGCGGAAGTCTATTTTACAACACAGGAAGAGATGTGTGAGGCTTTCAAGGATTATCCTGACGCCATTATGAATACAAAAAAAATAGCAGATATGTGCAATGTTGACATTGACATGAAAACACTGCATTTCCCAAAATTTCCTGTTCCTGATGGATATACTCTCGAATCCTTTTTTGAAGAAAGGATTTGGGAAGGACTTAAAGAGCGGTTCACCGAAATCACTCCTGCAATCAAGGAACGTACAGATTTTGAGATAAAGACCATTAAGGATATGAAGTTTCCCGGGTATTTTCTTATAGTATGGGATTTTATCAAATATGCAAAGGAACATGGTATCCCTGTCGGCCCAGGACGTGGTTCTGCGGCTGGGAGCATTGTTTCGTATGCCTTGCGTATTACAGATGTCGATCCGTTGAAACATGACCTGCTGTTTGAACGGTTTCTTAATCCTGCACGTTTAAGCATGCCTGATATAGATATTGATTTTGCGGATGACCGCCGTGAAGAGGTCGTTCAATATGTCCGTCAGAAATATGGTGATAAGAACGTCTCTCAAATCGCTGCTATTGGATATATAGGTGCAAAAACAGCGATTCGTGATATTGCACGCGTCCTTGAAATTCCTCTTTCAGAAGCGAATATGATTGCGAAACTTATTCCCGGTGAGCTTGATATGACTTTGGATAAGGCTTTTAAAGATGTGCCTGAACTCGCACAGATAGAAAGGTCTAATCCTATGTATGCCAAATTGTTCTCTATTGCAAAAAAACTGGAAGGGATTCCCAGACAGGCTTCCAAACATCCTGCTGGTGTTGTTATTGCAGATACGGAAATTTCCAATTATGTACCTCTTTTTATGGATAAAGATGACAATGTCGTTTCTCAGCTTGACAAGGACTGGGTGGAAAAAGTTGGGCTAATCAAGATGGACTTCCTTGGTTTGCGTACATTAAGTGTCATCCGTGATGCCCTTGAAGAAATTGAAAAACATGAAGGAATCAAAATCGATATAAATCATTTGGATATAAATGATAAGAAAGTATACTCTTTGCTACAAAAAGGGTATACCATTGGTGTGTTTCAAATGGAAAAATCCGGTTTCACAAAGGTTCTTATCAACCTTAAACCTACAGAATTCGAAGATATCATAGCTTTGCTTGCCCTCTATCGTCCAGGACCTCTCAATTCAGGCATGGTCGATTCATTTATAAAAAGGAAGCATAAAAAAGAGGAAGTGGATTATCAGCATCCAAACCTGAAAGGGATTCTGAAAGAGACCTATGGTGTCATTGTTTATCAGGAACAGGTCATGCAAATCACTCAAGTCATGAGCGGGTTTGATCTGGCACAAGCTGACAATATCCGCAGGGTTATAAGCAAGAAAAAAGCTGAGGACATGGCTCAGGCCCGTAAGCAACTGCTTGAAGGTGCGCAAAAAAAAGGATTTGATGTAAATGTTGCTGATAAGATCATTTCCAATATTGAAAAATTCGCAGAATATGGATTTAACAAGTCTCATTCTGCGGCGTATGCCTATGTTGCATATCAGACAGCTTGGTTAAAAACCTATTATCCAGTGGAATTTATTGCAGCACTTCTGACCAATGAAATGGGCGATACTGTAAAAGTCATTCAAGTCATGAATGAATGCAAGCTTTTGAAAATTAAAGTTCTTCGTCCAGACATCAATCATGGAGCAGCTCATTTTACTGTACAGAAAGATGAGAACGGGAACAAAGTCATAGCATTCTGTCTTGCGGCTATAAAAGGTGTAGGAGAGAAAGCTGTTGAAAATATTGTCCATGAACGTGAAACGAACGGTCTCTTCAAGAGTCTTGTTGATTTTTGTAAAAGGGTAGATCTCAGGTTGGTCAATAAGAAAGTGATAGAAACTCTTATAAAAGCGGGTGTTTTTGACAGCATTGAACAAAATCGAAATAGGGCTTTCAAGAATTTGGAAGAGATCATCGTTTTTGTACAAAAAATCAAGGAGCAGGAGAGTGTTGGACAGAACAGTCTGTTCGGTGATTCTGATAATACCACCCATTTCCATTACAAGGAAATAGGTGATTGGGAAAACCATGAAAAGATTGCCTATGAGAAGGAAGTCCTTGGATTTTATGTATCAAGCCATCCTTTGGATAATTTCAAGGAACAATTAGAACATTTCCAAGCCGGGTCAACATTGGACATACGTGATGCAGATGTGCCAGAAGGTGCAAAAATCCGTCTGGTTGGGTTGATTGCTGATTTGAGGGAAGATACGATCCATGCAAGAAATAACAGGACTTATTCGAAGATAACTATCAAATTGGAAGATTATGATGGGATTGTCAATGTGGAACTGTTTGACAAGACAGCCGATAAATATAGATCTCTTCTTAAAATGAACCAGCTTATATATATAGAAGGTATGAAAAAGACATTCAATGACAATTCGTATGTCTCTTGCTCCAAACTTCTTACTGGGGACAAGCTGAATCAAAATGCCATCAATGAGATGCATGTCAAGATTGAAGTGATTGGACTTGATGAAGAACTGTTGTCCCAGTTGAAAGCTAAAATAGAAGAGCATAAAGGTAAGGTTCAGGTTATACTTCATTTTGTGAAACCTGATACAGAAGGCCGGATGAGCATTCAGAATGACAAGGAAATTGGTGTGCTTCGGATATCTGACAAGTTGAAATGCGCTCCTACAACAGAATTAAGGCATTTTCTAACACATCAATTTGGGGAAAACTGCTATTGGTTTGATTACCAAATTTCATGATTTTTTACGTATAGGGATCTTTCTGCGTATTTTTTATTGGGTCTTATATAAACCAAGTTTTCATCATCACATTTTACAGATTTCATTCTTTCCTTAATTCTTGTTTTGAAGTGCTCTATGCGAAGTAATGTACCATATTTTTGAAAAAAAGGTCTCCTGCAGCGATGATGCCCTCCTCTTTCTTTTTGGTGTTCTGTCCTGTGAGGCAGTTCCGTTCAGGATGTGGCATCATCCCCATAATATGACCTGTAGGATCTGTAATGCCCGCAATAGAACGTAGGGAACCGTTAGGATTGTCAACATAAGTCGCTAAGATTTGCCCGTTTTGTTCAAGTCTGTCCAGAAGCGTTTTGTCAGCATAAAATTTCCCTTCTGCATGTGCAATGGGAAGTTCAATCTCTTCAGACATCCCTTTTGTGAATATCGTGTTCCTGTTTATTTTCAGCTTGTTCCATTGGCAAATGAATCTGCCTGAATCATTGTTCATCAGAGTGGCAGTCTGTTCCTTGTAATTATTGTCAAGACCCGGTAATAATCCGGTTTTTACCAGAATCTGGAATCCATTACAAATCCCTATGATCAGTTTTTTATCCTTAATAAACCGTAGAATCTGGTCTTGGAAATGGGCATGGATAAGTCCAGCTATGATTTTTCCTGCTGAAATATAATCACCATACGAGAATCCACCAGGAAAAGCGAGAATCTGGAATTTCTTCAGGATTTGAGGATTGGCAATCACTTTGTTTATATGGATTTTTTCTGTCAATGCTCCATGTTTCTTGAATGCGAAGTCTGTTTCAAAATCACAGTTTGTACCTGCTGTTCTGAGAATCAATACCTTTGGTTTCGTCATGTTTTTCCTCTGTAAAAATCTTAGATGATTTCCTTTGTCCAGGCTTTTTTCAAATCAGAAATATTCTCATTCAGTATGATGGTCCCTTCTAATCCTTCCACAACCAGTTTCCCGCTGTTGTCAGTTGAACCAATGGCTGCGCAAGGAGACCCTTTCATGGTATTTTCAAATGCGGCCCTGTTGACAGGTTTTACTTCTACTACGAAACGAGAATTGGATTCTGAGAATAGGATTTGCCAATCCTGTTTTATAGACTTTTCTGTTGGTACTGCACGAAGATTGACTTTTACACCGCGTTCGCCTGAAAAAGCCATTTCTGCGATAGTTCCAGCCAGACCATTCTCAGAACAGTCATGAGCACTTTCAACCAGATTCCCTTTTATGGCTGTATAAAATGATTCGTATGATTTAAGTGCTTGTTCAAATTCAACACTAGGTACGATACCATCATCCTTTTTTATATTCCTATAAAACGCACTTCCACCTAGCTCATTTTTTGTTAATCCAACCACATAAACAAGATTCCCATTCCCTTTGAAATAGGCTTGAGTCAAGCAATCGGAGTCTGTTACAGAAATGGCAGAAATGAGCAGGGTAGGTGGAATGGAAATGACCTTGTTCCCAATAGCAAATTCATTATAAAAACTGTCTTTTCCAGAAATGAAAGGGAGGCTATAGGCAACGGCGGCATCATAACATCCTTGCGCAGCCATGACGAGGGATGCGAGTTGCTCGTCCCGTGTCGGATTCCCCCAGCAGAAATTATCTAGAATGGCAGTGTGCTTTGGATTTCCTCCAGAAACAACAATTTGTCTGAACGCTTCATCTATGACAGATAAGGCCATCTTATAGGGGTTTTTCAAACCATAATAAACATTGATCCCATTTGAGACAAGTACAGTCTTTTCTGGTTTGTCTAAAAATGGGGTGACTGCGGCTGCATCTCCTGGTCCATCATTCTTTACACCCTGTAATGGTTTTAAAAATGTTCCACCACCAACTTCATGGTCATACTGACGGATTATGGATTCTTTGCTAGCACTGTTTGGTTCGGAGAGAAGTTCTTTCAAGACAATCCCATAATCAACACTCTTTGTGAGAGGTGATTCTTTTTCAATTTCAGGTCTGTAATCGACCTTTGCATGGCGTTTGGGAACTCCCTCATGCAAGAATTTCATATCCATATCGCCAATAAGCTCTTTCTTATAATAAAGACGCAATCTTTTCAGTTTTGTTGTCTTTCCGATGACAGTGGCTTCTACATCTTCGGAAGCGCAAAGTTTCAGGAATTTTGCTGTTTTTTTCGGAGAAACAATGAACACCATCCGTTCCTGTGATTCCGAGAGGAAGATTTCCCAGGGTTTCAATCCTGCATATTTCAGAGGAGCCTTGTCCAGGAAAATATCAGCGCCTGTAGCTTTTGCTATCTCTCCTGCTGCTGACGAGAATCCTCCTGCACCACAATCTGTCACATTGATATAAAGATCCTTATCTCTCGCTTTCAGCATTATGTCCAATGTCCGTTTTTCTTCGATAGGATTCCCTATCTGTACTGCTTGTGAGGAAACAGTCTCGGATTCTGTTGTAAGTTCAGCTGAGGAGAATGTTGCACCATGGATGCCATCGCGTCCTGTACGACCACCGACACTGATGATGTCATATCCTCCTTTGGTTATCTTATCGATCTTGTTGTTTGGAATCATTCCTGCGGTACCGCAATAGACAAGCGGATTCCCAAGGTAGTTTTCATGGAAATTGACAGAACCGTTCACTGTGGGGATGCCCATGCGGTTGCCATAATCCCTGACACCTGCAACAACACCTTTCAGGATGCGTTTTGGATGCAGGATGCCTTGTGGAACTTCGGAGTGAGGAAGGTCAGGATAAGCGAAACAGAAGATATCTGTATTGAAAAGCGGTTTTGCTCCAAGACCACAGCCAAGTATATCGCGGATGACTCCACCAATCCCAGTATTGGCACCACCGTATGGATCAAGAGCAGAGGGGTGATTGTGAGTCTCAACTTTGAACGCAACAGAATGGGTCTTGTCAAATTTGATGATACCTGCATTGTCTACAAAAACAGAAAGGCAGATATCCTTTTTCCCCATCTTTTTTCGTACTGTCTCTGTCGCTTTTCTGATTGTATCCTTGAAAAGATTCTTGTAAATCCGCTTTTCACCCTGTATGGTCATCTCAACGCTGCTTGTAAAGACCTTATGTTTGCAATGTTCAGACCAGGTCTGTGCGATTGTCTCAAGTTCGATGTCTGTAGGCTCACGTTTCAGTTTCTTGAAATGAGCTTGGACCGCTGTCATTTCTTCCATATTTAAGGAGAGAGTCATTGCTTTGCTGAGGGTAAGCAGTTCCTTGTCTGAAAGTCCGCTCAGTCTTATTATTTTTACATCAGGGTTTTTTATTAGCATGTTTTTTCCTTTTTTGCTCATTTTGTTTTCCTGATCGTGAAAGATTCAATGATAGGATTTGCAAGTACTCGTGTTCCAATGCGTTCCATATCAGAAAAACTGATTCCACCTTTGATGATGAATTTTTTCCCTGTCATTACAGATTCGACTTTTTTAAATCCAAGATTATGCATCATAACCAGTGCTGTATCGCCTATGTTGTCTGTTACACCATGGTGGAACAGTTTCATGGCTTCCCAGTCGCCTACATCATGTGATGGATATGCTGTTTGTTCAATCCTTTTGTATTTTGTGACTTTGTATGTTTCAATAATGGGATCAAGAAGCACTTTCTGGGCGATGGCTTCAGCGTCAGACTGTGAAATCTCACCAGTGAGAATATAGACCTGGCTTATTCTCACGTCTTTGACATCAATTTTCAGGTCATGGATGCTATGTAGCAGATCTTGCGCTTCTGCGTCCACAATCTCTTTTTTACGTCTGGTTTCAACAAGGTACATGATCGCCTCGCATTATGAAATGAGGGGGATAATATAGGGAAATACGGATGATTTGTCAAATTGATGCTTTAACATTGTCAGCTAAGAAATAGGATATAACCGTATGTCTATCCATGGGTTTTATGATTGCTAATTTTGAATAAAAATGGTTTATTGTTAATTCTAATTTTTTTGACTTTTTATTTTAAAGGGTATAATTTTAGCGCGTTTTAAATATACTGTTCGTAGGAATATGAAGGGTATCCCTGATCTTTGGGAATGCCTCATACAATACAGTCTGTTATGAATGTATTAGTCGGTCATATCTTGAAAAAAATCCCAAGACAGGGAGTGTCACTTTATGGATAATAAAATTCAGGAATTAGCACAATCAATCTACAAGGAAGGTGTTGAAAAAGCGGAAGTGGAGTCGCATCGGATCATTGACGATGCAAAAAAACAGGCTTCCGCCATCATCCAAAAAGCAGAGCAGGAAGCCCAGTCCATACTTGCAGATGCTACAAAAAAATCACAGGATCTCAAGACAAATACGGATTCAGAAATCCAGCTTTCCGCACGGCAGGCGGTTTCAGGGTTAAAACAGAAAATCACTGACCTCATACTTTTTTCTGCGGTTGATAGCCCTTTAAAATCACTTCTCACAGATCCAGCAGTCTTAAAAGACCTTCTTACGACTGTGCTCCAGAATTTTAAGCTGGGTACGGGTAATCCTGATCTCCAAGTTCTTCTTCCTCAATCCAAACAAAAAGATCTTGATACAATGATGGTCAATACAATCAAAGAACTTATTTCTAAAGGATGGGAAGTCAAATATTCGGATGCGTTCCAAGCAGGATTCCAGATCGCTCCCAGGAACGGAGCCTATAAAATCAGCCTTACAGATACGGATTTTGCAGAGTTTTTCAAATCCTATCTGAGACCTAAAACACGCGACATCGTATTTGGAAAATAAACAATGTCCAGCCAGTATGTTTTTTTTGTAACAGGCCTACCTGATGTTGCCTTGGATGCAGGGAAGCCTTCCCAGATATCCCTTGATTTCATTTCTGAGATTGAGGACAGGCTTGATAGGGAAGACCGCTCTTTATTTGAAACCATACGTAGACCGATTGATAATGTAAACCTTATTCGAATCCTTGAAAACAGGAATGAAGAGTTTGATCCTAGAGGAACTTTTACAAAAGAGGACATAGATCTCCTGGTCAAAGGGACTGTTTCAGGTCCAGATTATATGGACGCATTTCTCAAAGCACGTCGTGAATCACGTAATCTCTTCCCTGGGTTGAATTCTGAAGACACATTGGCATGGTTGTTCCAGGAAGAAATCGATATGCACCCGAATGCCTTTATCCGTGAATGGGGTGAATTTGAATCGGATATTAGAAATGTCCTTGCAGTCTTAAATGCCCGAAAGACAAATATCGATCCCTCATCTGTTGTCGTTGGAAAAAAAGGTGTTGCGGAAACCGTCCTTAAAAGCTCTTCCCAAGATCTTTCTCTTACCCAGTCCCATCCTTGGGTTGAAAAACTTGTCAATGCACAGAATCTGATGCAACGGGACAAGATTGCAGATCAGATCCGTTGGGATTGGCTTAATGATATGCGTATTTTTTCTCATTTCCAGATTGAAGCCCTGTTATCCTATTTGTTACAGTTATTCATTATGGAACGGTGGTTGAAACTTGATCCTGTAGAAGGGAAAAAGCTTCTCAACAAATTGTCAGTTGATCTTTCTTCTGGATTGGAGCGTTTTTTACCAGCATCATAGAAGATTTTTATTTTTTTATATTTGATAGTAATGTTTTCTTTTCAAATGGAGTAGAACATGGCCACTAAAGGTAAAGTCGTAGGCATTGTTGCCAACCTCGTCACTGTCCAGGTTGACGGTCCTGTAGGACAGAATGAGATCTGTTATATCCAGGTAGGAAATGAAAAGCTTATGGCTGAAGTCATCAAGATAAGTGGGGATAAGGCTTTCGTCCAGGTTTTTGAAAGTACTCGTGGATTGACTGTCGGATGTGAAGCTGAATTTACTGGACACATGCTTGAAGTACAACTAGGGCCTGGAATGCTTTCCCGCAAATATGATGGTCTACAGAATGACCTTGAAGCAATGGAAGGTGTTTTTCTCCAAAGAGGGAATTACACATCTCCTATCGATTATGAAAAAACATGGTCTTTCAGACCGATCGCAAAAACGGGTGATGTTGTAAGAGCTTCAGATTGGCTTGGTGAAGTCGATGAAGGTTGGGTCAAACATAAGATCATGGTCCCTTTCAATTTTGAAGGGAAATTTACTGTCAAGTCTGTAAAACCTGCTGGTACATACAAAACTTCGGATAGCATTGCTGTTATAGTTGATAGTGCAGGAGTTGAAAAAAATGTTTCCATGGTCATGCGTTGGCCTGTAAAGGTTGAAGTCATGGCCTATCAGGAAAAGCTGAGACCTTCCAAGATTCTGGAAACAGGTGTCCGTTCCATAGATACACTTAATCCATTGACAGAAGGTGGAACGGGATTCATCCCTGGACCTTTCGGTTGTGGAAAAACAGTCCTCCAGCATGCCATTTCAAAACAGGCCGAAGCTGACATCATCATCATTGTCGCCTGCGGTGAACGTGCTAACGAAGTCGTAGAGATTTTTACGGAATTTCCGGAGCTGGATGATCCACGCACAGGACGAAAACTTATGGAAAGGACCATCATTATTTGCAATACATCAAACATGCCTGTTGCAGCACGAGAGGCCTCAGTCTATACAGGAATGACAATTGCGGAATATTATAGGACAATGGGTTTGAAAGTGCTTCTTCTTGCAGATTCGACTTCACGTTGGGCACAAGCGCTCCGTGAGATGGCAAACCGTATGGAAGAGCTCCCTGGCCCTGATGCTTTTCCCATGGATCTTCCTGCCATTATTTCTAATTTCTATTCACGTGCGGGTTTTACGAAATTGTATAATGGGCAGACCGGTTCCATAACTTTTGTAGGTACTGTTTCTCCTGCTGGGGGAAACCTCAAGGAACCTGTGACTGAATCGACAAAAAAAGCTGCTCGCTGTTTTTATGCCCTTGCCCAGTCACGTGCTGACAGTAAACGGTATCCTGCCATTGACCCGATTGACAGTTATTCAAAATATCTTGAATATCCCGAAGTGATTGAATATTTAGATAATTCCGTTGGGGCAGGTTGGGTAAAAAGTGTCATGCGTCTGAAAGACATCCTTCTTAGAGGCAAAGAAGCACGTGACCAGATCAATATCCTGGGAGATGACAGCGTTCCATTGGAATATCATCAGACATTTTATAAATCTGAGATTATTGATTTCATTATCCTTCAACAGGATGCTTTTGATAAGGTAGATATGTCTACTCCTATGAAACGGCAGTATTATATGGTGAATAAAGTGCTTGGAATCTGTGATGAAAAGCTTGGATTCGACGGATTCGAACAGGTTTCAATTTTCTTCAAAAAAGCCATCAATATCCTTCGCCAAATGAATTATCAGGAGTTTCAAAGCGATAAGTTCAGGTCCCTGGAAGCTGAACTTGAACAGCATATTTCCAGCAGGAGAGTGTCATGAGCAATAGCGCAACAGTAAGGACAAAAGCCTTCCAGAAAATTTATACGAAAGTTGAAAATATAACCAAAGCCACATGTACAATCACTGCAACAGGGATCAGTAATGAAGAAATGGCTTACGTCGATGGAAGACCAGCACAGGTCGTCAAGATAAACGGTGACAAGATCACTCTCCAGGTTTTTCCAGGAACACAGGGTATTGCCACAGACGCAGAGACAATATTTACAGGGAAGCCTCCTGTCATAAAGGTTAGCGAAGATATGCGTGGCAGGTTTTTCAATGCCTATGGAGATCCTATTGATGGCGGTCCTGCAGTGGAAGGTGAGGAGCGTGAAATTGGCGGTCCTTCTGCCAATCCTGTAAGAAGGAAACAACCCTCTGAACTGATTGCTACAGGTATCGCAGGAATCGATTTGAATAATACGCTTGTTACTGGCCAGAAAATCCCGTTTTTTGCTGATTCTGACCAGCCCTTCAACCAGGTCATGGCGGATGTCGCGCTCCGTGCGAAAGCGGATATCATCATTTTAGGTGGAATGGGAATGTCCAATGATGATTATCTTTATTTCCGTTCTGTATTTGAAAACGCTGGTGCTTTGAACCGTATCATCTGTTTTATGAATACGACGGAAAACCCGCCTGTTGAACGTCTTCTTGTTCCTGATATGTGTCTGACAACTGCCGAATATTTTGCTGTTTCAAAAAACGCGAAAGTGCTTGTCTTGCTTACAGACATGACCTTGTTCGCTGATGCTCTCGCTATTGTTTCAAACCGTATGGACCAGATTCCTTCCAAAGATTCCATGCCCGGATCCCTTTATTCCGATCTGGCTAAGATATATGAAAAGGCAGTCCAGTTCCCGGCTGGTGGATCCATAACCATTGTTGCTGTAACCACATTGTCTGGTGGGGATATTACCCATGCTATCCCTGATAATACTGGATACATCACAGAAGGACAGCTTTACCTTCGCAGAGATACGGATATTGCTAAAGTTATCATAGATCCGTTCCGTTCCTTATCCCGATTGAAGCAGCTTGTTATAGGGAAGAAAACCCGCAAGGATCATCCACAAGTCATGAACGCCTGTATCCGTCTTTATGCCGATGCTGCAAATTCTAAGACAAAAATGGAAAACGGTTTTGACCTTACGGATTATGACAAGCGTTGTCTTGATTTTGCAAAAGATTATTCACAGGCCCTTCTTGCGATTGATGTCAATATTGAAGTTGAAGCCATGTTGGATACGGCATGGAACCTGTTTGCCAAATATTTTACCAAAGAAGAAGTCGCTATCAAACAGGAATTTGTAGATCTGTATTGGAAGAAATAAGATATGGCATTGAAATTTCAATATAATAAGACCTATCTTCAACAGCTAAATAAGGAATTGAAGGTACGGTTGAATGCTTTGCCCACTTTGCAGTCAAAAGAGGCTGCATTGCGTCTTGAAGTCATTAAAGCCAAAGAAGAAGTTCATTCCTTTGACAATGATTTGCAATCGCTTCATGAAAAGATGGATGCTGACATCCGTCTCTGGGTTGAGTTCCCACAGGATCTCGTCAAAGTCAGGGAAATCAAGACAAAAACAAGAAAAATAGCAGGGATTCGTACACCGGATTTGCAAGCAATCGATTTTGAAATACGGGATGTAAGTTATTTTGCAGAAAACGGTTGGATCCCAGGTGGAATCAAGGCATTGCAGGAACTTGTCATCTTGAAAGTGCGACGTGAGATTGCACATCACAGGATGGTTGTGTTGGAATATAACAGGAAAAAAACGACCCAAAAAGTGAATCTCTACGAGAAAGTCCAGATCCCAGAATATAGGGATGCTATCCTCCGTATAAAGAGATTTATGGAAGATGAGGATAACCTTTCTAAAGCTTCCCAGAAAATCCTCAAAGCCCGACTTGCTTATGCTGAAGAGGAGGGCGTTTCATGATTGTCAGAATGAAAAAACTGGCTGTCTTGCTGTATCATAGGCAACGCGATGATTTCGTCAAAGATCTCCAAGGATTAGGGCTTGTCCATATTGAAGAAAAATCAGATTCTTTTTCGCATGATTTGATTGTTTTTTCAAATGAATTGAAATCTTATGAACAGGCCATTGTCTCTTTGACACTTCATGAAAAAGCAAGAGGAATAAAACTGTTGCCAAAACAACAGCAGGGGAGGGAGCCTTCTGAAATCCTTGCTGAATTCCAAAAATGGGACAAGGAAAAAACAGGTCTGGAACAGAAGATTTCAAGTCTTGAAAAAGACCAGGAGATATTGGCTAACTGGGGAGATTTTGATCCACAGACCATTTCGAAGCTTTCTGAAACAGGAATCAAGACACGGTTTTTTACTGTTCCCCTCAAGGCTCTGAATCGCCTTTTGGAAGCTGTTCCAGGTCTTACAGAAGTGAACAGATTAAAAGAGCATTCCCTCTGTGTCCTTTTTGAAAAGAATAAGGATTCTGTTGTTGATGCAGAAGAGACAGTGCTTCCTCAAATACGTCTTTCAGATTGTGATAAACTGGTCACAGAATATAAAAATCAACTAGAAAAAATTCTTACTCAAATAGATGATTTGCTCGTCTGGAAAGGGATGCTTGTCAATCAAGCCAATTTGCTGTCTGATAGTGTCGCTTATGAGACGGCAAAGTTGTCTTTTTCTGAAGAGGCAAAAGGCAAGGTCCTGTATTTGGAAGGATGGATTCCAGCGAATAAGGAAAAACTCGTAAACGACAAGATTTCTGAATATCGGGCAGTTGCCCGGTTTTCTGATCCAAAACCAAATGAGAATGTTCCTGTAATGATGAAAAACGGTTTATTCTCCCGTCTTTTTGAACCCATTCTTAAAATTTTCAGTATACCGGATTATTTTGAACTTGACCCAACACCTTACTTTGCACCTTTCTTTATGCTTTTTGTAGGTTTATGTCTGGGAGATCTTGCTTATGGCTCTATCATTTTTTTCTTAGCTTTGGCCATTGTTCTTTTTGGTCCAAAAAAAATCAGATCTATGGCTGGTCTGGGTGTTGTTCTTGGTTTTTCCGTTATGGTCAGTGGTGTTCTTCTCAATTCGGCTTTTGGAGCAACTATTTTTGGAGGTCCTGGAGTTTCTGGCGCCAGCCTCCTGCCTACAGGGGCTGATAGATTTGCTCTCCTCTCATCAATCAAAAATGATAAAGGCACGTTTTATCCTATGATGGGAATTTCTCTTTTTATTGGATATCTCCAAATTCATGTCGCTTTGATTCTCAACGCCATCAATAAGATCCGTTTAGGTAATCCTGGTGGAGCCTTGAGACCAGTTGCTGATATTCTTCTTATCACTGGCTCCATTGCAATAGCAACACATACAAATGCTTTCAATCTCCAAATTTCGGTTTTCACGCCTTTTGGCATTCCCATTGGGCAAATTCCCTTGCTCATTCCTTTTCCCGTGACTCAAGCCATGTTTTTTTTAGGATTGCTTCTTTTTATTGTTTTTGATGAATGGGGGCAACCCTTCTTTAAAAAATTCGGCTGGAGCCTTTTCAACCTTTACCTTTTCATCAGTGGAGCGTTAGGAAATCTCTTGTCTTATATGCGACTTTTTGCACTCGGTCTTTCCAGCAGTATGTTAGCCATGGTTTTCAATTCTCTCGCATTCGGTTTCATCACTGTGGATGGTGTGGTCAATCCCGCTTCCCCCATGATTATGGCTACTATCGTTCTTCTGGTTGTTGGTCATTCCATAAATTTTGGTCTGGCGATTTTAGGTTCTTTTGTCCATCCAATGCGTCTCACATTTCTTGAGTTCTTTTCAACACTCGGATTTAAAGGCAACGGGCGAGCATTCAAGCCTCTCGTTAAAGCCACTAAATAAAACGAACTTTTCAAGGAGGTTCATCAATGGATCCAGTCCAATTAGGTAATATTTTGGCATTTGCAGGTAGTGGTCTCATGCTTGGTCTTGCAGGAGCTGGCTCAGCGATGGGAACATCAATGGCTGGAATGGCCACTCTGGGTATGATCAAGAAAAAACCTGAACTTTTTGGTATGGGGATTGTGCTTACTGCCGTTCCAGGAACACAAGGTATTTATGGTTTTGTAGGCTTTTTTCTTAGTCTACAAGTCATGGCAGGAGATATGAGCATCATGAAAGGTGCTGTGATTCTTGGTTCTGGTTTAGGACTTGGTTTTGCGGGTCTCCTCTCTGGTTGGTACCAAGGCCGTGTCTGTGCTGATGGTATCAATTCCATTGCAGCAGGGCATTCCGATGCTTTTGGTAAGACCATGATGTTGGCGGCTTTCCCGGAATTTTATGCTATTCTTGCATTGATTGGTCTTATCCTTATGCAGGGAAGCATCGCTTAATATTTTTCGAAAAAATGATTTTTCGTATCTGACCCAACCCCTACTCGAAAATCTTTCCAGCGGGTCATGACCCGCTGGAAAAGATGCGTAATGTTCCATTATCCAAGATTCGCATATTTTCCAGTGAAGATATCGTTAAGGACAGACTGAACTTCCTTGTCATCCAAAGGGATTTTTAGGAAGAAAGGGAATTTATTGGAAATGAACCTATCCTGTTTGGGCATAGTCCATTCTGAAGAGAGAAATACGAATTTTATCGGTGAAAAGTTCTTTTCTATTGCGAGCTTAAGGAAATCTTCAGGCGTCATGAAGTCATTATCAATATCAAAAAAAATGATATCCCAGTTCTTGAGGTAGAATTTTTCAATCAGTTCAAAAGGATTTTGTATTTCAGTGAATTCGGAAGGGATTTTTGCAAAGTGTTTCTTGATCCCGAACCGGATGTTTGCACTCTTCTCCATGATCATGATGTTTTTTTTGTCTGAGGCGTCTGCGGATTTATTGGATGAGGCATTCTGTTCTACAAGTTCGTAGAGGTTCTTATAGTTTATCGGTTTTTTTACAATGAGACTACCTAGTTCACGTGCCTTTCTGACATCAGTGTCATTTTCAGAATTGACAAGCAGTATGGTTTTGATTTCAGGCCAGCGAATCTTGATTTGCTGTAGGACTTCCAGCCCCATGATGTCTGAGAACTGATAGTCTGCTATGACTATATCAGGGTGCATCTGTACTGCATCCTTGATGGCAGGCATGGGATCCTGATAAGCTGCTATGAAAGCGCCTGTCCTTTCCAGGCTTTTCTTGATTCCAAGAAGTAGAACATTCATTCCACAAACAATAAAAATTTTTTTCTGACGCATAAACCTACCATGATGAATATAATCTGCAACTATTTTAATGAAAAATGCGGTCTTTGTCAATTATTTAATAATTGGAATTATCCTTATTTTTAAATTATATTTATGAACTATGAAAAATATAATAATAAAAAACAAATTCTATCATTCACTTGTCCTTTACTTCCTCATTGTGCTATCATTCATCTTAGCTGTGTTTTTGCTTAAACCTCACAAATCAGGAGTTTTGGATAATTTTGACATTACTGCTGGTGTTGAGCTTATCAAATTGAAGGATGGGATGACCATCATCCTGAAAAATGATCCTAATGCCAAAACCACGGCTGTGCGTGCCTATTTTAGGGCAGGCAGTATTTTTGAAAGTGATTATCTTGGAAGTGGAATCGGGCATCTTATTGAACACATGCTTTTTAAAGGGACTGACCGTTACAAAGTCGGTGAAATCAGCAAAACCATGCAGTCTCTGGGTGGACAAGAAAACGCATATACTTCCTTTGAAAATGTCTGTTATCACGTTTCAGTACCTGCGGAGAATTCTGTCAAAGCTGTTTCTATCATGGCGAATGCGGTTTTTCATTCATCTTTTGATCCTCATGAACTGGAAAAGGAAACAAAGGTTGTCCTCAATGAATTGAAAATGGGGGATGATGATCTTGACAGCTCTTTGACTGAGCTTTTTTTTAATGAAACATACTTGAGGCTCCCTTATAAATATCCGGTCATAGGGATTGAATCCATCCTTCGCGGAATTACCCGTACGGATATTCTTGATTATTATCATAAACGGTTTGTTCCTGAAAATTCTGTTTTTGTCTGTGTTGGTAACTTTGACAGGGATCAGGTCATTAAGGCGATTACAGATGAGACAGCAAGGTTGATCCATCGCTCTTCCCCTGATACTGCCTTTGAACCCGAACCTGAACAGCTTGCATTCAAATATGTTGAACAGTTCAGAGAAGATGCCGTCACGACAAGGTTGATTGCTGGGTATAAGACAATAGGCCTTCTCCATTCTGATCTTTATGCGTTGGATCTTCTGTCTTCCATGTTGGGAGGAGGGCAGGTTTCAGTCCTTAACAAAATAATGAAAAAAGAGAAGGGGCTTGTCCAGGATGTTTCAGCTTTTTCTTATACACCGTCATTGCAAGGTGTATTTGGATTCAGCCTTTCCCTGCCTGATGAAAAAATGGCGAAAGCTACAAATGAACTTTTTAGGATTATTGATCATTTGCCTTCCTATCTGAAAAAATCTGATATGGAACGGGTCAAAAAACAGGTTCTCGCTGATACCATTGCCAATCTTCAGACTGTTGAAGGGCAGGCTGCCCGTTTGGGTAATGATTTTGTCAATTCAGGAGATATTCATTTTTCGGCTGTATATGCAAAGCGTATGAGTGAGGTCACACTTAAAGATCTGGAACGTGTCTGGAAACGATATTTTCATAAGGATGCCATGACAGTTACAGCTATCAGGCCTTTGACTTCAAAATCGACCCAACAGCTTGCGAAGAAAGAAGGACTCAAAAATCTGCCAATGGAGAAACGTATCCTTAAGAATGGTCTGCGTATAGTATTCATTGAAAAGAAAGGTCTTCCGCTTATAAATATGAAATTTCTCACTTCAGGAGGACTCCTTCTTGATTCAATACCAGGAATTGGAAGATTTGTAAATGAAATGATTTTGAAAGGATCAAAAAAATATCCAGGAGTTTCACAATTTCAGAAAATAGAGAGTACAGGTGGCTGGATCGCTAATTATTATGGAAATAACTCCGCAGGCGTGACAGTGAATGTTTTGGATAGATATCTTGACATAGGGCTGGATGTCCTTTTCGATTCTGTTCAGAACGCTTTATTTTCAAAAAAGGAGTTTGAAGCTCTTAAAGTCGACACATTGCAAGCCATCCAAAATCAGAATGAAGATGTTTTTACTGAAGGCATCAATCTCCTGAAAAAAACGATGTTTGGGGATCATCCTTACGCCTATTCAAGACTGGGAGTCACTACAGCCATCTCTCAAATGAAAAAAAGTGATGCTGAAAAATATTACAAGGACAATTACAATTCCAGTAATTCTGTCCTTGTCATTGTCGGGGATCTGTCGGAAAAACAGAAAAAGAATGTAATGGCTAAGTTTTCATCATTTAGAAGAGGAAATAGGAAAGTTGATTCCGCTCCTGAAGTCATTCCCCTTCAAATGAACAAAATGGTAATAAAGACAAATAATAAGAACAGGTCGATTGTCCTGCTTGCTTATCCCATCCCTCCCTTGGTCAATGATTCACGATATGCAATTGAAGTCTTGGATGGCATTATTTCTGGTCTGGGGTCTAGGCTGTTTTATCAGCTACGTGATATAGAGCATCTTGGCTATAATGTCGGGACAACCCCGGTTCTCCTTCTTAAGGACGGACTCCTGCTTTTTTATATTGGTACTTCAAAACCGTTGATTGAAAAAGCGCAACAGGGTCTTTTCAGGGAAATAGGGAAGTTTAATACATTGACAGATGAGGAGATGGCAGCATCAAAGAAAAGTCTGATTGCTGAATACAGAAAAAATTCCCAGGCTTATGATTCCTTGGCATTGAATGCGGGATTATTTGAATTGTATTATGATGATATCAAACTTTATGATTCCTATGAATCAAAGATAAATGACTTGTCCAAAGAGCAGATTCTAAACCAGGTTTCCAGCATATTTTCAAAGCCGTTTGGACTTGTGATTATGGAAGGACGGGCAGGTGAGAAGTAGTTTTTTACCGCTATTCATATTTCTTTTCATTGTCATGATGGTACTTGGCCTGGTTTTTAAGGCTTTTTTATGGTTATTCATACTTGCAGTCAAATATTGGTATATCGTAGCAGCTTTGATTTTTGTATTCATGCTTTTGGACATTATCAGGAAAAAGAAGAAAGAAGAGGATTCAAAAGATTATATTGAAACACAGTATCGTGTGGTTGATGATGATGAGGTAAAATGATATATGGATGAGCAGCAGCTATTGTCACATGCACAGCGGGAACACTCCTATTTCGAATGGATGTTTACGCTTGATAACATAAATCTTACTGGAAATTTTTTCTGTATAAAAGATATCCGTGAGATTGTATATATCCTTTTTTATGACAAGATCAATCTGGAACTGACAAAAGAAAAAAATAAAGGGTCCGTATGAACCATATCCGCAATTTTTCAATCATTGCTCATATTGACCATGGGAAATCAACCTGTGCGGACAGGCTTCTGGAAATAGGCGGACTTGTTGATAAGGATGACAAGGTGACGCAGGTTCTTGACAACATGGAACTTGAAAAAGAACGTGGAATAACAATCAAGTCACAGAATGCCACATTTGATTATGTTTTGGATGGGGAAAACTATACTTTGAACCTCATTGATACCCCAGGACATATTGATTTCAATTATGAAGTGTCGCGAAGCTTGAAAGCCTGCGAAGGTGTGATTTTGCTTGTGGATTGCACACAGGGAGTTCAAGCGCAGACTTTGGGAAATTACAATCTTGCAGCTGAAAACAAGCTCGAAGTCGTTGCTGCCATAAATAAGGTGGATCTTCCCATCGCTGAAATTGACAAGACACTTGCTGAAATAGAAGAGGCTTTTATTATTCCCAAGGAAGAGGTCTTGCAAATCAGTGCAAAATCCGGTCTTGGTGTGGAAGAACTTCTTCATGCAGTCATCAAACAAATTCCTCCGCCCACAGGTGACCCGGGAAAACCTTTGAAAGCCCTGATTTTCGATTCACAGTATGATACTTACAGAGGAGCCGTCATAAAAGCCCGCGTATTTGATGGTGAACTCAAAGCAGGAGACCAGATCATCATGATGTCCACTGGACAAAAATATGATGTGACTGAAGTCGGTATCTTCCAGATCAAGATGCAGAAAAAAGAAAAACTTTCTGCAGGAGAAGTCGGTTATGTTATTGCTGGAATAAAGGATATTTCCGATACTAAAATCGGGGATACCATCACTCATGCCTTTCGTTCTTGTGATGAGGCTCTTCCTGGCTTCAAGGATGTCAAACCCACTGTGTTTGCAGGAATTTATCCGGTCAGTGCTGAAGAGTATGAGCTCCTTTCAGACGCACTTCAAAAACTCAAACTTAATGATGACTCTCTCACATTCCGTCCAGATAATTCAGTCGCTTTGGGATTTGGTTACAGGTGTGGGTTCCTCGGTCTTCTTCATATGGATATCATACAGGAACGGTTGCGCCGTGAATTCAACATCAACATCATCTCGACAGCACCTAATGTCGTTTATAGGATCACTCCACAAAACAAGGAATCCTATGAAATCCATAATCCTAGTGAGTTCCCTGATGATAAGCTGGATAAGACGGAAGAGCCTTATATCCGTGCGACAATCATTTCTCCTTCTGATTATATTGGTAACATCATGAAACTGATAGATGAATACCGTGGGATTTTTTTGGAAACAACATATCTGCATCCGACAATCGTCAAGATCACTTCTGAACTTCCATTTTCAGAGATTGTCTATGATTTTAATGACAGGCTCAAATCACATTCAAGAGGGTACGCTTCTTTTGATTATGACCTGATTGGATACAAGGAATCCCATCTTTCACGTATAGATATCCTGGTGAATACCAGTGTAGTGGATGCGCTTTCCCTCATTGTCCATCGGGACAAGGCCTATGAAAAAGGCAAGGTTGTTGTAGAAAAACTTCGCAAAGCCATTCCCCGTCAGATGTTTGATGTCCCCATCCAGGCTGCAGTAGGTGGTAAGATTATAGCGCGGGAGACCATCAAAGCCCTGAGGAAAGATGTTCTTGCCAAATGCTATGGTGGCGACATTTCCAGAAAGCGGAAACTATTGGAAAAGCAGAAAGAAGGCAAGAAGAGGATGAAGAAAGTGGGAAGTGTGGATATCCCGCAGGAGGCTTTCCTTTCGATATTGGAGAGGGAATAGTTATAAAATGAAGTTTAAAATTAAAGGTGATTATCTATGAAAATTCTTGTCACTGGTGGTGCTGGTTTTATAGGCAGTAATTTTATCCTTAGTATGTTAAAGAAATACGGTCAGAAGAATTTATACGTCAACTTAGATAGTTTAACATATGCAGGGAACCTCGACAACCTGTCGGCTATTAACAGGAACAAATATCATGTCTTCGTAAAGGGTGAAATAACAGATAAAAAGCTGGTGGACTCCCTTTTCAACAAGTATCAATTTGATGCTGTAGTTAATTTTGCGGCAGAATCGCATGTTGATAGATCCATTTTAGACCCTCAGATTTTTCTTAAAACAAATATTCTTGGTACAGAAACATTGCTTTCTACTGCAAAAAAACATTGGAAAACAGGGGAGCATTGGAAAAAAGGTGTCAAATTTCTACAGGTTTCTACAGATGAAGTGTATGGTTCTTTAGGTAAAAAAGGCTACTTTACAGAAAAAACACCACTTGATCCACATAGCCCTTATTCCGCTTCCAAAGCTTCAGCAGATATGATTGTCAGGGCTTTTAATGATACGTATGGAATGCCTGTCAATATTACTAGATGTTCAAACAATTATGGACCATTCCAATTTCCAGAAAAACTGATACCCCTGATGATAAACAATGCATTAAATCATAAGAGCCTTCCTGTTTATGGAGATGGCAAGAATGTCCGTGATTGGTTGTATGTTGAAGACCATTGTGAGGCGATTGATCTCGTCCTAAAAAAAGCGAAACCAGGAACTACATATAATGTTGGAGGAAGCAATGAACGGGAGAATATTTTCATTGTAAAACTTGTATTAAAAACACTCTCCAAATTGACAGGAGATAAGGATATTAATGAATCATTGATAACTTATGTGAAAGATCGTCTTGGACATGATAGACGTTATGCCATCGATGCCTCTCTTATCAGGAAAGATCTTGGTTGGAAACCAAAGGTCATGTTTGAACAAGGAATTGTAAAAACAATAAAATGGTATCTGAATAATAAAAAATGGTTGGATAATGTCATTTCTGGAACTTATATGAGTTTTTACCAGAAAAATTATTTCAATAGAAAAAGAATTCACTGAAAAGAGGTTTATATGGAATTTGTTGAAGGCATTATCCACGATGTAATTGTCAAAGAGGTTAAACCGTATGTGGATTCACGGGGCTCTTTGGCAGAAGTATGGCGCGAGGATGAGATGAGAAATATCGTCAAGCCTGCCATGAGTTATATCTCTTACACGAATCCTGATACGGCACGAGGTCCTCATGAGCATGTAACTCAGACGGATTATTTTGTTTTTTTGGGTTCTTCAGAATTCGAGGTCAGGTTATGGGATAACCGTAAAGCTTCTCCCACCTTTGGTAAAAAGATGATTTTTATCTGTAAAAAAAAGGAAATCAAGGTGGTGACTGTGCCACCTGGAGTCATTCATGGGTATAAGAATATAGGCAAAGAAATGGGACTGATAATCAACCTGCCGGACCAATTATATGCGGGAGAGAATAAGAAAGAGAAAGTTGATGAGATCCGCCATGAAGCAGATTCGGCATCCCCGTTCAAGTTTTAAGTTGATACATAGAGTAACCATGAAGGAGTATTGAAATGAAAGGTATTGTACTGGCAGGAGGAACGGGATCCCGTTTAATGCCGTTGACAAAAGTTACCAACAAACATCTACTACCTGTCTCCAGATATCCCATGATTTTTTATCCTATTGACAAACTCAAAGAAGCAGGAATCACGGAAATTCTGATAGTCACTGGAACTGACCACATGGGTGCAATTGTCAATCTCCTTGGTAGTGGCAAGGATTATGGAGTCCGGTTCACTTACAAAGTCCAGGATGAAGCTGGTGGAATAGCACAAGCATTAGGTCTTGCTGAAAATTTCATTGGTAAAGATAATATGACTGTCATACTGGGAGATAATATTTTTGAAAAACCTATTTCAGGGATGGTTCAGGATTTTGATCGTCAAGGGAAAGGGGCTCGGATTCTTATACAGAAGGTCCCTGATCCGACACGTTATGGGGTTCCAACTTTGCAAGGGGAGAAGATTATTAAGATAACAGAAAAACCCAAGAATCCAGAATCAAATTTTTGTGTAACGGGTATTTATATGTATGATAATAATGTATTCAATATTATAAGGACTTTGAAACCCTCCAAACGTGGGGAACTGGAAATCACTGATGTAAATAATTATTATATTGGAAAAGGCGAAATGTCATATAGCGTGCTTGAAGGTTGGTGGACTGACGCAGGTACGCATGAGAGTCTGGAACATGCGACTGTTTTGGCTGAAAAGATGAAACTGAGTATTTCCTGATGACTGGTACACTTCGTAAAAAGAAAAAAGTCATATTTGTATTTGGGACCCGGCCAGAAGCTATCAAGATGGCTCCCTTGATTTTAAAGTTTAAAAAAGATAAAAGTCTGAAAACCTATGTTCTCCTGTCAGGTCAACACCGCCAGATGTTGGATAGGGTTCTGAAACTTTTCAAGATTAGGGCAGATTTCGATTTGAATATCATGAAACCGGGGCAGGATCTTTTTGATATTTCCTCTTCAATCCTTTTAGGATGCCGTGATATATTCAGGAAAGTGAAACCTGATATTGTTATGGTCCAAGGTGATACCACAACCAGTTTTATAGGTGCTCTCGCTGCTTACTATGAACGTATTGCCGTTGCTCATATTGAAGCCGGACTTAGGACGTGGAATAAATATGCCCCTTGGCCTGAAGAGATCAACAGGAAAATGATCACTTCTATTGCAGATATGAACTTTGTACCAACAGAAGTTTCCCAAAAAAATCTGCTCCAGGAGAATATCGATCCCAGGTCTATATTCATAACAGGGAATTCCGGCATTGATGCCCTTTTTTCTGTCAGAATCCTTTTACAGAAAGAGAAGTCTCTTGTATCTGATGTCAGAAAGAACCTTTTATCTATGATCCCATCATCTTTTTTAGAAAAAATAGAAACAAAAAAAAGGAGATTGGTTCTTATCACTGGACATCGCCGGGAAAATTTTGGAAAAGGATTCCGAAATATCTGCTTTGCTTTGAAAACATTGGCAACTTCCTATCCTGATGTGACTTTCTTATATCCTGTCCATCTGAATCCCAATGTAAGAAAACCTGTTTTCTCTATTCTTTCAAATATCGAAAATATTGTCCTCTGCGAACCGTTGGATTATCCTGAATTCATTTATCTTATGATGAAATCATATCTTATTATAACTGATTCGGGAGGTGTTCAGGAAGAGGCTCCCTCTTTGGGTGTCCCCGTTCTGGTTATGAGAGAAGTTACTGAACGGCCTGAGGCTGTAAGGGCAGGAACTGTAAGGCTTGTTGGTACAGATTTGAACAAAATCATAAAGGAAACAAAAAAGTTATTGGATAACAGGAAGGAATACGAATCCATGTCAAAAGCCATCAACCCTTACGGAGACGGTAAAACCTCTGGACGCATTCTTAATCTTGTCAAAAAGTTCAGATAGTTGTCTCTTTTCTTCCGTTATAAATGATAATGAGCAGTGCTGCAGTAAACCAGAAAAACCATAGGTTGTAGGCTGTCATGAAGTAGCATTGGCTAAATCCCTGGAAAAACATCGTAACAACAGCTGCCGTTGCTCCCAATAAAAGAAAATTTTTATTATTCTCCAACCATCCTTTGATACCCAAAAAGACAAGCATTCCAAATATGGATAAATATCCGATCATGCCTATGATGCCTGCTGTCAGGTAGGAACCTAAGATATCGTTATGAGGATGTCCTTGTTTTGACCATCTGTTGTTTAATCTGAAATTATCGTATTCAATCCAGAATCGACCACCTCCTATACCAAAAACAGGGTTTTGTTTAATGGCATTTATGGCTGTCTCCCAGACTTCTGATCGTGGATTTATTTTTATGTTTGGAATGCTGATAATCTGTTCTTGTATTGCTGGGGAGTAGATGATGAGTAACCCGCTTATTATGGCAAAGGGAATGAGAATCTTCCATATTCGTTTTAGGTTATATAGGGTAAAAAACAAAGCTCCGCCTGCCAAACCTACAAAGGCACTTCGTGAAAGACTTGCTATACAAGCAACAAAAGTAATAACGGATGTGAGCAGGAATAATATTTTCCATCTTTTATCTTCTGTTTCCAATCCTATACCAAGAAACAGGAATGTCGCCATACTCATGATTCCGCCAAAAGTGAGGTGCAGTCCTACAAAACCAAAAGCAAGGAAATTATGCCCCTGTGGTGTAAGATAATCATTTCCCAGCAGATTTATTCCGTAAAAAAATTGTAAAATTCCATAAATAGCAGAGATAAGGATAGGAAATACGAGAATTTTAAAAAGCAGAAAGAGGTCTTTACGTTCAAGGATACTTATAAGCATATAAAATAAGATTATGTTCCATAAATTATGTAGGTTGTCTTTCAAACTTGTCAAAGGCGTGGGGGAAGCGACGAAAGAGGAGAGCAGGTGCCCAGCAATAAATATCAAAATAGGAATGGTCAAAGAAGTGTTTTTTAATCCCCATTGCTTTGAAAATATCCCAGCAATAAAAGCAAAGAGGATTATGACCACTCCAGTCTCTTCAAGCGTAATTGAGATGGAACATCCTATAAGGAAAAAAAATAGCCCAAGCCAATAGATAATCTTTATAATTTTTTCTGATTTGGATGTATTCATGTGATTTAACTCCTAATAAGCCCCTTCTTTTTTGAAAACTACACTTGGGGTTATAAGTAATATAATAATATCTAACCAAAGATTCCAGTTTGTAACATACCAGACATCAAGGGAAACCCTTTTTTTAAAACTTAGATTACTTCTACCACTGATTTGCCATAGGCCTGTGATGCCGGGATGTACTTCGTAATAGTATGCTGAAAAATTTTGATATAGTTCTTCAAGTTCTTCTTGGAAAGCAGGTCGTGGACCGACAAGACTCATATCACCTTTGAGCACATTGAAAATCTGTGGGAGTTCATCAAGACTTGTTTTTCTTAAAAATTGTCCGATTTTAGTGATGCGGGGATCATTCTTGATTTTTCGGTTCAATTTCCATTCTGCCATCAGCTTCTTATCTTTTGATAACATAGATTGCAGTCTGGACTCGGCATCCTTATACATTGATCTGAACTTATAACATCTGAATTTCTTTCCGCTGAAACCAACACGCTCCTGACTGAAAAAAACAGGTCCTTTGGAATCTATGCTGATGACTACAGACAAAATCATCAGAAGTGGTAAAAGAGGAATCATTATGATGAGGGATATGATAATATCAAAAGAGCGTTTCACCAGCCTATTAAAAGGACTTTTCAGGCTATTTTTTATGGACATCAAAATCATGCGATTGTGAAAGAAAAATTTTACATCGCTTTCAAATATTGGAATTTCAAAAAGGTCTGGAACAAACGATACGGATGCTGCTTTTTTTTGAATCTGACTAACAAAAAATCCGATTTTTATAGGGTTCATTTTGGGGATAGCCATGAACACTTCTGTCTGTTTGTCAAGATAAGGGATGATCTCGTCCAATTTCCCAAGCACTTTGTAGCCACTGACTATGGTTCCTGGTTTGAGTGTATTATCAAAAAGTCCTTTGATTTCATAGGACATATATTTTTCTTGGACCAGTGATTCAATAAGCAGACTGGCTGTCTTGCTTGCACCAACAATGATAGCTTTGGGTCTCAAGTTAGGAAGAAAAAAAACAATTCTATGACTCAATAGTCTAAAAAAAGGAAACAGGATTATAGAGATCAAAAAAGCGAAGACAATAATTGTTCTTGAAATTTCGGAAGATAATTTGCCAATCGAGACGATTGCGAAACCAACTATTGTGGCCAGTAAGGCAGCTTTCCAAAGTTTTTTCATTTCTTCCCAAAAAGGCATTCTTACTGTATAGAGTTTTTCATAACCTATAAAAAATATATAAAGCAGAGGCAACCAGAGTGGATTGATGGGGTTGAAATGGAAATTGTTCAAAAAAGGGGAGAAAACGGGTAATATCTGAACTCTCACAAGATAAGAAAGGAAAAAAGATAGTAGAAAAGCAATCAAATCAAAGATAATAAGAATAAAAATCCGCATTTTACAATACCTTTAATTTTTTACTAAGTTTTCACTCAATAAGTCGTCATAACCCGACTCTATCTGAACCTGTTGTTCCTGACGAGAATCCCATCAAACAGTGTTTTGCGATCCTTTCTACCTTATTTAAGGCACTTGACCTAGCATAGGAAAGGTAAAACCTATTTATTCAGTGTAAACTATTTAATTTAATATTTTCAGTAACATAAATTATATAAATTTAAGGATATGTCAAATAAAAAAAGTCAGTATCTAAACGATTGATCTAAAATTTGACAAAAACAAAGGAATTCAGTATATTTCTTTATGTTAAAATTTCTTTATTTAAATTGTTTATGACACAAGGATTTTTTTCAATGAATAAAAAAATAAAAACATATATAGCAGGACATAAAGGATTAGTTGGGAGTGCTCTTTTTAGGGAGTTAAGTAAAAACCCTCATTATGAAATTATCACAAAAGAGAAAAAGTCTTTGGACTTGCTTGATAATAAGGCTGTTTTTACTTTTTTTGAAAAAGAAAAACCAGATTGGGTATTCTTAGCTGCAGCCAAAGTCGGGGGGATTTATGCCAATAATACATATCCTGTTGAATTCTTGTTGGAAAATATGACGATTCAAAATAATCTAATAGAAGCCAGTTTTAAAAATAATGTAAAAAAACTTCTGTTTTTAGGAAGCAGTTGTATATATCCAAAATTAGCCCCACAGCCAATAAAGGAAGAGTATCTTCTTACATCCGCCCTTGAAACTACAAATGAAGCTTATGCCATTGCTAAGATAGCCGGTATAAAACTGTGTAATGCCTATAATCGGGAATACAATACAGATTATCTTGCAGTGATGCCTACCAATTTATACGGTCTTAATGATAATTATCATCCAGAAAATGCTCATGCTTTGCCAATGCTTCTTAGAAGATTTCATGAGGCTAAAGTGAACAATCTGAAAGAAGTGGTTGTTTGGGGATCTGGAACTCCCAAGAGAGAATTCCTTTTTTCTGATGATTTAGCAGAAGCTTGTGTTTATTTGATGGAAAATAAATCTGCAAAGGAGATTGGAGAATTTGTAAATATTGGAACGGGGGAAGATTGCACGATCTTAGAACTTGCTGAAACGATAAAAGATGTGGTAGGTTATAAAGGGAAATTAATATTAGATCCCTCAAAGCCAGATGGGACTCCAAGAAAACTTCTTGATGTTACTAAAATAAACAGACTTGGTTGGAAAGCTAAAACATCTTTAAAAGACGGACTTATAAAAACATACCAAGATTATTTAGTTAATGAGAGTTTAAGAAGATAATGATGAA
>DYKD01000170.1 GCA_020722765.1 Brevinema andersonii
TTGCGGCTCGATTTGCTTGTCGGCGGGTTGGTAATTGTGGGATGCAAAGCTGTAATGACATACAACCCAATCTTTGAATCGCAAGTTCTGACTTACTTGCGGCTCACCAGCCTGAAACTTGGCCTGGTCATCAACTTCAGCCAAAGACTGGTCAAGCATGGGATTCACCGCGTGGTCAACGGGCTATAAACCCCTTTTGCGTCTCTTCGCCTTGGCGTTGAATTGTGAGCTAAAATGACCGAAAAATTTCTATAAGAACAACTCGATGCGCATTCTCAATGGAAAAGTATCAAATAGGAAGTCACCGATAGCGTCTCGCAAAACTCGAATCCGCCCTACCAACTGCGTCCGTATCAGGTGAATGCCTTTGCGCGCTTTTTCCATTGCTAAAAAAACGACTTTCCCAATAGAGCCTATCCCCTGCACCTGCTCTTCAACATGGCGACGGGCAGCGGCAAGACGCTCATCATGGCTGGGCTGATTCTCTACCTCTATGAGCAGGGCTATCGCAATTTCCTGTTTTTCGTCAACTCTACCAACATCATCGAAAAGACCAAAGACAACTTTCTCAACCCTGCCAGCATCAAATACATGTTCAACCAGGACATTCACAGATGAAAATCAGTTCAGGGCAAGCCTTGAGTCAGTGCTGAACTAAGGCGAATGCAATGTGTCTTCAAAGACAAGAGACGGCATAACAACTGGATCAGCCGAGGTTGCTCCACTGCGCTCCGCAACGCGGCTGAACCCGACCATTAGATCGAATGACCGACATTTATAAAACTATGGGTGCCTAGATTGGTCTGGAGCAGCCTGCGATTATCCTTTTTTTCTTTTTTTCTTCTTAATTTGAATGTTTGTAGTTGAATCGTTTTCAGCAAATAAATAATCGAGAATATTATATGCAGCTTTCTCTGGAAAGTATTGGACGACATCATGCATCGCCGACAATTGAATATCCTTGCGAAGGACATCATTGAGGATCAATTCCTTTAAACCTTCATAACAACTTTGTTTGTCGTTTGTATTCACAATTATTCCATTTTTTTCCTGTTGAACAAATTCAACCGCACCACCATATTGGGGAACAATGACTGCACAGCCACAAGCCATAGCTTCCAATGCGGTTAACCCCATTGCTTGATGGGTTGAGAAATCAACGAAAATATCCGCTTTGCTTAATAAATTGGCAACTTGTAATTGGGTTAAGATGCCATACTGTTCAAAATTAAAATCTAGGGGGACTGAGTTATCCAAAAAGCGAATGTCAGGTGAACCAAAGAGTTGAATCAAGACGCTTTGGTTGAATTCTTTTGCGAGTTGGCGGAGAATTTCTAGGGTTAATTTGGGATTTCGGCATTTTGAAGCTGCCCTGACCATTGCAACAACCCTAATCGGCTTCTCACCAAATAACCTCATATCTCTTGGACGAAAAAGATTGATGTTGATACTAACCCCGACAATCTTAGGGTTAATGCCAGTATTCTTGTGGACGATTTGGTAATTCCAATTTGTTTTTGTGAATGCCTTTATCTGTTTTATCAACGTATAGGATTTAAAGGCCTTTCCAGCTTCTGGAGAATCTGAATCATACATCCACGGTTCGTAATCTTGAATATAATAGCTTAAGATAGGTTTTTTTAAGTATTCGAATTGTTTCAACCATTCAACCGAGAAATTAGCTGTGGCTATGATAGCATCATATTGAGGAATAAGGCTGGCAAGATCATGAACTTCCCCGAATATGATTGGCAGATCAAGATGTGGATATCCTTTGAGAAATCCTTCTCGATAGGGATTGACATTGAATAGTTGGGCGTCTACGCCCATTTTTCGCATGCATCGGGCTTCATCGATGACTACGTTCGCACCACCTCCCACACAATAAACAGGTAATAGGAAGAGAAGCTTTTTCCCCGAGAATCTATCTTTTCCATTTTGAATAAATTGTTCAACCTCAAACATGATATTGGATCTGGCGCGTATGCCTTCTAGCACGCGGTTGGGATTCATCATATTGATACTGAGGTTGAGGGTTTCGTCTCCATGTAATTCTCGCAGTTTGACTCCTGCCCTTTGGGCTAATTGATTTCTTCGTTCATTTGAGTAACTTTTTGATTGGGCATGGTAGATATATACATCGTCAGCAATAGCGAGTTTCCATCCAGCATTCCTGGCTCTGAGATTAAAATCATCCTCTTCGCCATAACCATCTCCGAATATATCTTCATTCAGATAGCCGATTTGTTCAACCACAGCTCGGCGAACCATCATGCAAAAACCATTTATCAACGGCACATATAATGCTAATCTCGCCGCATTTTTTGCAACTAACCGACTCATTTCTTCCACATCTAGGCCGCTAGGTAATGGATTAGATGCCCAGTCTCCGTTTTCGGACAATTTGGGAATAGATTGCCACGAAGCTGTGTTAGAAAGGGGTCCGACAACGCCAATCTGATTATCCATGACTATAGTGCTATACAAACCGTCAAGCCAACCCGGGCTGACAATCGTATCGCTATTTAATAGTACGAAAAATTTTGCCTGTGAGTTTCTTATACCTTGATTGGCGGCACGTGTATATCCCCTAGCTGTTTCGTTATAAAGGAGTAGACAATGATTGTGGTTTATGCAGAACTCTTGAAGGAACGTGTGAGTCGGTTGATCACTGCCATCATCTACAACAATAATCTGATAAGGTTTACTGGTATGAGCGATTACTGAGGCAAGACACCTTTTAACATCATCTAAAGCATTGTGTACGCATATAATGATATCTATGAGTTCTATATGCGGAGTAATGACTCTTGATGGACTCACC
>DYKD01000171.1 GCA_020722765.1 Brevinema andersonii
AAGGAGCGAGAGATGAAAAAATTAATACTATTTTCCGTAATAGCCAGTAATTTACTCATTGGGGCTGAGGGCAAAGATGAAGGTGCCAACTTAGAGTTTGGTATCAACGGCGGTATGACCTCAATCATCAATGAAGGTACAAACAAATACGTTAGCCCTACCGTAGGATTAAGCGTACAATCCAATGACTACAAAGTCAAACCAAGAGTTGATTTTAACTACATCAAGATTGACAACGAAGACCCTGCTGATGGAGGCGATGAGACGGTAACTTCTATGACCCAACTAGCCATCAACGGTGTTTACAACTTCAATGAAAACGAAAAGCTCTCTCCCTATGTACTGGGTGGAGCAGGTTATGAGTGGGTTGAGGGTGAACGCCCTGGGTATGAGTCCAATGGATTTATCCAAGCGGGTGCTGGAGTAGAGTACCGTATTGATGAGGGCAAAGATGCTCCCAAAATCAAACTCGAAACACGAGCTTTGCAAATTGTGGGGAGTAACTACGATGAGGGCAATGAGTTTAGCATTGTAGGAGGTGTCTCTATGCCCTTTAACACAGGCGTACAAAGAGACCTAAACGACAACGAGTGTCCCAAAAAGATAGAAGGACCTGACCAAGATAGAGACGGTGTACCCGATAATATCGACCAATGTCCCAACACCCCTTGCGACTTTGAAGTCGATGAGAAAGGGTGTCCGATTAAAGCAGAGCTTGATATTCACTTCAAAACCGATTCGGCTGATATTAGTGAGTACTCACTCAATTTGATTCGCAACTTTGCTACTTTCTTGATGAAAAACAAAGGAAGCATGGTAAGCCTTACAGGACATACCGATTGGAGAGCAAGTGATCAGTACAATATGGCACTCTCTTACCGAAGAGCCAACTCTGTCAAGAGTGCTTTGATTCAACTGGGCGTAAGCGGCAACCGATTGACCACCGATGGTAAAGGTGAATCAATGCCAATAGCTACCAATAGTACCGATGAGGGTATGGCAAAAAACAGACGAACGGAAGTACGTCTCACCTACCCAGCAACCATAACCAACTAAGAGGAAGAGTAAGATGAAAATAGCAACACAACTTTCAATGGCTGCTTTGATTGCTCTTCTTGCTCTCAATAGCTGCGGCGCTAACAGAGCAGGAGACATAAGCACCGACCCAGGGACACAAGAACCAGGCGACAACAAACCCGATCCAAACCTTGATAACGACGGCGATGGATTGACCAACGGGCAAGAGGATAGCAATTGGAACGGTATTGTCGATGATGGCGAAACCGACCCTAATAATCGAGATACCGATGGGGATGGATTGTGGGATGGTAATGAGATAAAAACCTACCAAACCGACCCGCTCAATCGTGATACCGATGAGGATGGAGTAACCGATGGTAGAGAGGTTTATACGTGCGATGAGACCACCTTTGATACCTTGATGGTAACCCAACACGCTCCAGCTAACTTAAACCACAAAGATTCACCCGATGTCATTGATGCCCTAGAGCCTCTCAACGATAGCGACAGAGATGGATATGTGAATTTGGGTGAAAAGAATGCAGGAACCGATCCTTGTGACCCCAACTCTCACCCCGAACCTCCTAAGTGTGCGGGTATTGAACTAGCAGGGGGTGTCTATATCCCTGGTGGGTTTGATGTCGATGGTGACGGTGTCAAAGAGAATGGCTTTTGGTTTACTCCCTATCCAGCGAGCCAAACCAATACCGAACTAGACCCTGTACGATACGAGAAGTTTAACTCTACCATGAGTGAGAAGTTTAATATTCTCAACGGTTCAAGATTGGAGTACAACACGGGTACAGTCTATCACAGTAACACGGTCTATAAGCCCAAATTTACCGATCAAGGCTCAAATTCTGATAACTACATGAGTGCACTTTACGGAATGGATATGCCTGTTGCGGTGGATTCTTTAATGATTCCAGAGTGTCAAGATGCTGCAGGAAGTGCCAAATACGGTGCTACTATTCCAAGCAATAAGCAGTACATTCATATCTTGAAGCTCCTTGAGGCGTATGATGGAGATGAAGTGACTGTTAAAAACGGACTGTTAGGTATTGACCCCAATGTGCCTATTGATTATGAGACAAAAGTCTATTACATCGGTGATTTCAAAGAGTTTACTCGTGATATTGCAGTGCTTAATAACTTTGAAGCACCCTCTTATTGGAACATACGAAGCGAAGCGATGGTGGATGATTCTGAAGACCAAGAGGATATTAGTCCACTTAAAGCGTGGGCAGATATTGATGTAGGATTTGGTTTCCCTGGATGGAAAGACCCTGCGGCTATTGTAGTGCGACAAGGTTGGAATATTAACATTACCTACGGTATAGGAAGTGGAGATAACACCGAGGGACAAGGCGTACTCTTTAGAATGGCAACACCTTATTTGGATCCTGCTAAGTAATTGAGAGTTCAGTTTTTGGTATAGGATGGGCTTTTTGGCTCATCTTTTATTATAAACCTTACCCCACGACAGAGTAAAAAATATTGTATCCGTTCGCCCTGAGCTTGTCGAAGGGTCTTGAGCTTGATGTACTTCGACAAGCTCAGTACGAACGATAAAGTAAATATGTCATGGAG
Source organism: Brevinema andersonii (assembly GCA_020722765.1). Classification (GTDB taxonomy): domain Bacteria; phylum Spirochaetota; class DYKD01; order DYKD01; family DYKD01; genus DYKD01. The sequence goes on from DYKD01000171.1 coordinate 2,611, forward strand.
TGGTATTTCGGAGGTGGGACTAAAGTCCCACTTCCAAATAGAAGTATTAACGAATTAAAATTAAAAAAAAAATGCATGGCATTGGGAGGAATTTAACATGGTAGAGAATCTCATTACTTCAAAATCACACACTGCACTAAACTCTCACTCCCTCTATCTCTCCTCGT